>JAQTOI010000025.1 GCA_028713415.1 Candidatus Omnitrophota bacterium | reverse complement strand
AGTAGTATTGTCTTAAATTCTTAAGCATTTTGCGCCTCCCCGTCTCCTTAAGGTTACAAAGGTTACGGACGTTTCGAGAAGTTACGGAAGTTGCTTTTAAAATTATATTAAATTATGCAACCTTTGTAACCTACCCAGCAGGATGTCCTGTTGGCCTACTTAACCTTCGTAACTTTCGTAACCTAAAATTGTTACCTGCTACTTTTTACTATCTGCGATCATCTGTATCTTCTCCGCCATAGGCGGATCCGCCTATCATTTAATTTAAAGGTGGCGGATAATCCGCGAATATCTGCGTTTTTAAAAGCCTGCTGCCACGTATGTCGGCCAAAGCAAACCTTTACTGCTCATCTTTGCGCCGCGCTCATCCACGTTTCTACCGCTGGGAGAGCCTGCCATAATCCGGCTTACCTCATAAGTAATCTGGCGAACAGGCATCTGGGCATTACCAATAGCCCAGATAGCTATAATTGAACCAAGCAAAAGCATCCCTGCGGCATAAGCAAGCGTTGACTCTAAAAGACTCTGCGATTTTTTCTTCATTATTGATCTCCTTGTAATGTGCCGCCGCCTCCGGAAACTCTTCCCTGCACATATCTTTTCTTATTTATCTCATAAATCATCACTTCACCGGTAGCTGCACCCAGAGTGGATGTGATGTGTTTATCGTTGGTATTTACGTTTAAGGTTTTACCGGTTGTGGTTATATAATAAGTTTCAATGCCGCCAGCCTGTCCCGGCCCAAGAGGATATTCTATGGGCAAACCCCGTATGCCGTTTACGTCATTTACTTTAACATAAGTCATATCCTGCGGATCGTTATCAGGGCTACTTTGATCGACGTTTGGAATTGCCCATAAAGCGTAACCTGCTCCGCTTGAAGTGATTTTCTGGCCTACAACCGGATTAGAAGCATCCGCGCCTCTTCTGTCATCCCAGGTGCCGTAGGCAATGGCTTTATTCTCATCGTGAGACTTCTTTAAGGCTCTGCGAAATGACTCCATCAGATAATACTGGTCATTATTCATTTTAACGATATAAGTTACCACAATCCCAAAAGCCATCAAAAGAAGAGGCCCTAAAATAGCCATTTCCATCATTGCTTGAGATTTTGTGCTATAGAAAAACTTTTTCACTATTTACCTCCGGTCACGGTCCCTCTTCTGGTTCATTCGTAGCCTCATTTGGCTCATTTTGCTCTTCGGGATTCTGCGGTGTCGGCGCCGGCATAACCGCATCTTGCACATGCACTCCTGCCTGTTTATGCATCATCGGGCCGTAGCCGCGAAATGAAGGCACCGGCGCAGTTAGAGCCACGTGGGATGCTTCAAATTCGGTATTAACCGCAATACCTCCCCCCTCTGTCTCAACGCGGCGATAATCGCTGTTCACCCCTGTAATAGTTAATGTATTGGTTTCCCACTCCAAGCCCTGTCCATGGCCTATATACTGATCGCTTTCATCTTTTAACTTTCCCTGAATAGATCTTTTTAAAAAATAATAAACGCCATAAACAGCGCTGATAACTATAACGATAATCATGCTGTATTCTAAAATAACGTTTGCTTTGCGTAATAACTTTTCTTTAGCCTTCATATGCTTCCTACAGTAAATCTTCTTGAGAGAGTTGTGACGACTGCGGGTCGATAACAACTCCCTCTGTAGAATTCACATGCTCCTCAATAATATCTACAGCTGTATCATTATGGTAATCTGCGGCAGCAGCTGTTCCCTCGTCTGTTTCTTCGCCTATATGGATATCTTCGTTATTGCCCTCTCTTTCCTGGGGCAAATCTGACGGCTCTTCTGCAGTAGGCATGAGCGCTGAATTATCCAGGCTGCGCTTAAATGTTTCTACGTCGGCAAGATTTTCATTGTTGTCAACTTCAGGCATTTCAACATTAGCCAGGCCTTGCGCGGTGAATGCTTCATGCCTAACCACTTTTCCGGTATTAATAGCAAAACCTCGTTTGCCTTCGTAGCTAAAGGTTACCGCCCTAGTGGCTGAAGCGCCGGAGAAGTCTCCGCTAAAACCCACGCCCGTACTCTCAACGCCCGGTTTATTACTAGAAGTGCCAGGAAAGTGTTCGCCGCCTAAAGGGTCAACTGACTCTTTAATCTTGCCCTGAAAACCCCTGATAACGTATTGCTGCATGGTAATTAAGACGCCAACTGTAACCGCAATGATAAGCGCATACTCCAATACAGATTGCCCCTTCCTATTTTTTGTTTGCATTATTCCTGTAACCATATTTTTACGCTTTTTACAGGTGCCCTTAAAATAACTTACTCCTGTTCTTTAGGGACTAAGGTAGCCCCAAGAGGCTTGAATACTTTATTGCTATCAGCATTATAATTAACCCTTGTCCGGGTCACTGTTGTGGGATGGCCCCAGCCTGCCGTTTCAAGCTCGATAACCCTGGAGTTAGACGCAAAATGCTCGTTGCTATTCATTAGAGCCGGCGCATATGGCGTGGCCATCTGGTCCACGGTCAATTGCAACTGGCCCTGCATGCTGCGTTTAAAATAATTTTGCACTATAAGCATTGCCGCTACGGCTATTGCCACAAAAAGAGCAAACTCCAGGTAAGTTTGCGCACCTCTTCCAACCGCATTATGGACAACTGGCTTCTTTCTTCGCATAAGTTTTTAACTTAATACCCCAAGATTAACCTTACGCATTTAACAACACTTCAAGCGCTAAGAATAAAATCACTTACTTATTCTGGCCAGTCTTCAGTGCTTAAATTGGCAACTGTCCTTACCATTGTCTGATTCTGGACTTGGCTTGTAATAGTTGTCGTGGTCGACCCATTGACTCCTTGTGTTGTATTTTCTTGTATACTGGCAATAGTCATATTCATTTCTTCGGTTCTTTTGGTGTGCCCCGGGGAATAGGGGTCGCCGATTTGATCGCCCACTTGCTGCAGTTTTCCCTGATAGCTCCTCTTTAAATAGTTCTGCATGGAAAGAAGAGCTCCCACTACTACCCCTATAAGGAGCGCGTACTCTAAGGTACTCTGCGCTTTTCTAATAGTTATCAACACTTTTGCACCTCCTTGGCTCTAAAAAGTGCCTATCATAATTACTGAACCTGCGTTGATGTGCTTACCGTTACTCCGCTTTCCTCAGTAATATTTGTCCACTCGGCAGAACCCGTATCATCTTCGGTCCTTGCCCTGTTACTAAACTGCCCGGTTGTCGTCTTTGCCAACGATCCCGGTTCATATTGCGTGGTAGTTCCTAATTGGTATGTTTGGTTTTGCAAATAAGTAGTCGCGGCATCATGGATTCTCGCCTGCAATGCTTTTTTCACTTCGTTCTGCACGCCCAATGCCGCGGCAATAACCAGCGAAAGTAATATGGCGTATTCTGCCGTTGATTGTGCTTTTTTTAGCTTAATTAACATCGCTACACCCCCTTATAGTTAGTGTTGTTTTAACTATTATTCCCTACCTGGTTGCGGAACATACCGGTTTTATTGGTAATAACATCGCTTGAATCATTAAACATCTTGCTTACTGCCGGCGTAACAACACTACCTGCCGCCGCGATTACCGCCGCAGTAATGGCTGAGAGAATAATTATGTATTCTAAGATACTTTGAGCCTTGCGCTTTCTCATCAGGTTCACCTCCTTTTATCTTACTCCAGTTAAAGGATGCCTTAAGTCTGCTCTTACGCGCGCTACGCGCGCGTTTATTGACTTTAATACGTATCCGGACATGGCAAATAAAGACACTGCGATAACCGCTATTAATACCGCGTAATCGAGAAAACTTTGGGATTTACGCATAATTAGCATTTATTGTCCCCAAGGATTATCGTTTGTTTCTATTATAGTGCCATTTGGCGGAACACGGCTCATGTCGCTGTCTCCCTCATGAAAATAATACCCCTCATGCGTCTGGTTTCCCGTATACTGCTCTGGTTCTCCATAGAGCGCTGTTAAATCCTTGGTCTGGCCCTCTGCCGGAGCACTGAGATTATTCTCAAGAGCCTGGTGAGTAGTGTTTAAGCTGGTTTCTACGCCCCTGCGCAACCCTACGGTCCCTGCGATTATAGCTACCACAATAGCAGCTAATGTAATTATATATTCCGTAATACTCTGGGTTTTCAAAAATTCGTGGTAATTCGTCCTTCGACTCGATTTAATCTCGCTCAGGACGACCCTGAGCGTAGTCGAATGGGTCGTCTTTAATTTGCGGTAATTCGCGTTTTTCATCTTAAGCTATCGTTTAATTCCTGGTTTAGATGCCTTACTCTTACTTGGATCCCCCGCTGGATATACCTGAACATAACACCGAAAGCCACAGAAACAATAATAATCAATGCAGCGTATTCTGCTATTGATTGCGCCTTGGCTTTTTTCCTTATTATTAGCATTTATTTTTCCTTAAGTTTTTCGTCAGCTGCCTGAACAACCCGGGCCTTCGCATCCGGGCTCTTGCGCGGGCGTTTGTCCCTCAGGTATTTCCTGCCGCCATTCTTCATTATCCACGTAATTTTCTTCGTTATTTTGGTTCCAGGTAGAATTATGAGTTTCTGAATCTGCGACCAGATGAGTGGTTACTCTATTATCTATTTCAGGTTGAGGCTCGTTCCAGCTGGTAATATTAGACTTAGGCGCTTGCCATTTTGCTTCGTCATTGATTCTGTTCTGCGGGTCAGCGATGACTTGTCCGGTAAGGGTGCTGCCGGAGTAATCCGTAGATAAACCTCTGTGTGTTAGAACAGAAGCCCTGCTCACTATCACAAAGGTGGCTATTCCGGCTGTCGCAAAAGCAACCGAAACTAAAATATACTCCAATACTGACTGCGCTTTTTTTAAATTTTTCTTTCTCATTTTAATATCAAACGCTAATCGCCGCTAATATAAAACGCTAATTACCGCTAATTTATTCGCGGATATTCGCGTTTATCAAATTCGCGTTAATTCGCGTCATTAAAAAGAAAACCGGGCTACCGTCATTTGAGACTTTCGGTAGCCCGGCTAACCTTGTAAAACAGCTTTTTGCTCTCGAGCCCGAAAGCTCCTGAGCTTCTCAACTGATTTTGGTCCCGTGGCTTTGCGCACCTTACCTTTATTAAGAAAGTACGGTAAGGATTTGCCTTTTCGTTGTCTCCCCTTTGCTATTTATTTATACCATATATAGCGATGGATAGCAAGACGCGGCTTCGCGATTTTTGAAAGCGTTTACATCGATAAAAATGCCGTGCCAGATTGATAAATTGCACAAATGCACAAATTTTTTTTAATGACACCTGCGTCAAAAATTCAGAAAAACGGGTTATTTTAAAATTTTACGGCAAAGCGAAAACATGAGTAAAACTATTTTTTAATCACTGCAATTCTCTCTCTTAATCCCTGGAATCTAATGCTATTCTTACTGTAAAAAAACCCGCCTGCCGCGGAACGAAAGATGAGCGGCATTAAATTTCTTCTTCAGCTGGCTGTTTAAACCTGATTGCGGGCTAAGCGCAATAGAGTAACCGTCTTTGCTGCGGCGCAAGCTTGCCGGCGCGCAGACAAAAGCAAAATCTCCTATTTCTTCCTTAAAGATGGCGGCTAAAATGTCAATAATTTGAGCAAAATCTTCTCCTTTCTCAAGCGCAATTTGCCCGGGGATAATCTTATCTAAACTTCTCGCTTTAGTTTCATCAAGAAAATACTTTTCAATAACTTTCATCGCTTCGCTAAAACCCGCTTCCATTAACGGCCAAAGTTGCAGGTACTTTTCCACGAGCGGCTCAAGCTTCTCGTTTTTGTCGGTAAGCATGCCCCAAACGGGCAAAGTTGGTTTTTTACGCTTTATAAGTACGCTGTTTAAGATAATTCCTTTATTTGTTTTTGGCTGTATGAAACGCGTGGAAACTGTGGTGTAAAGAACTTCCTCCAAAAGAACGCGCAAAGACCGGAAACGCTTAGGCTCTCCCAGAAAAGATATGCCTTTGTTTAATATTTTCGGATAATAGCCAATTATAAAGGCCGGCTTCAGGGAAGCTGTGTTAAGCGTTTCTAAAACATGTGACTCTGTGTCTAAAACCTCAAGCTTCCTTATGCCGGCTTTTAATCCTTCAATAAAATTCACTACCTGAAGAGAAAGATAGTCAAAGCTTTTGGTATAATTAATCATAACCACCTTCTCTCGAGTGAAATCCCCAACCAGAGCTCGTGTAGCAAGAAATGGAGAGAAAAAGTAGCTAATTGAACAAGGGGAATCCCAAAGCGTGGAAAGCCTGGCGTCGCAATATCCCTTAGTACCGTTTTCAAAATAAAATTTTACGGTTGAGGCAAATTTAAGGTTTTCGCGAATCGCACCTAAGGAAATAGTGGGTTTATATTGCTTCACCCTTTGAAGAAAATAATCTATCTTGCGTTTTGGAAAGCTGTATAGGCCGGAAATCCTGGCTAGTTCCGCGTTTTTAAGATTTTCGACAAACGCACCCGGGTGAGATGCCGCGAAGGAAATCAGGTGTATAATACGGCTAAGCAGGGCTACTTTTATCTTCGCGCAATAAACGTGTAAGCTTTGAGCAAGATATTCAAAGAGTCCGGCGTGCGCGTCGATGCATTCAAGCAGGACAATATTGGAATAAAACGCGCTTTTACGCGCATAAATTAGGCGGGCTTTCTTTCTGCCACGAAGATTCTTACGGCCTGCCTCATTAAGTATATTAGCTATTGCGCTTTTTGAGAGACTGGCCTTATGAGTTTTAGCTAATAGAGCGCAAAGGCCGCGCACGCCTGCCTGGGGATTTTTGAGCTGTAAGCGTAAAACTAAGTTTTTAAGGGGGGTGTTTATCTTCGCACGCACGGTTATACCTAAAAATCAAACATCAAAAATAAAATATCAAAATGACAATGGAAAATTCAAATATTTTAAAAACATTTTGAATTTTAATGTGTAATTTTGATTTTTGCATTTTGATTTTTTATTTCGTGGTGGAAACAATGTATTTTTGGGGATAGCTAATTAATAGACCGGATTTTCAGCAGAGTTCTCCGGCGGAGGCTCTTCGGTTTTTGGTTTGGCAATTTTTAGCCAGGCATCATCGGTGTATATTTTTTCATCAAGAAGGCCAAGCCTCTGAAAATCAGCGTGGAAGCGGGGATAATTGCGCATAACTGTCCTGAATTTTCCTTTGATTTTTCCTTCGGGAGTTTTCCCTTCCCTGCGGAAAATCCATAAATCCTGCAGAGCTACTTCGCCGTATTCTATGCCGCGCACCTCGGAAATCTGCGTAATGCGGCGCACGCCGTCGCTAAATCTCTCCTGCTGGACAATGATATTTAAAGTGTTGCCTATCATGCGCCTGATTTCCTCCATCGGCAGCTTTATTCCGGCGGAAAGTATCAGGGTTTCCATGCGGCTGGTTACTTCCTGCGGAGAATTGGCATGTATAACTGCCAGGGTGCCCCTGTGGCCTGTGGACATGGCTTGTATCATATCAAGCGCTTCAGGCCCTCTGACCTCGCCGACGATTATTCTATCCGGCCTCATACGCAGGGCGTTTCTGATTAAGTCACGCAAGGTTACCTCTCCTACGCCCTGTTCATCGGGGTTACGCGTTTCCATAGGCACCAGGTTGGGCGGATGCAGGCGCAATTCAGCCGTATCTTCGATTGTTATAATCCTTTCCTGTTCAGGGACGTGGAAAGAAAGCATTTCCATGGTGGTGGTTTTTCCTGAACCGGTAGCGCCTGAAAAAAGTATATTAACCCTGCCCTTGACGCAGGCTATTAGAAAATCCGCCATCTTGCGGGTTAAGGTGCCTTCTGCAATAAGATCTTCTATGCTGTGCAGCTCACGGTTAAACTTTCTTATAGTGATGGAGGTGCCGCAGCGGGCCAGGGGGTAAGTGATTAAGTTCATACGCGAACCATCCGGCAGGCAAACATCACCGTATGGCTGATAGTAACTGATAGGTTTACCCACCTTGGCAAAATATTCATCAATGACGTCCTTAATATCTTCTTCGGTGAATACAACGTCAACTTTTTTCTTGATGCCGCCGTATTCAAGGAAGGTGGCAGTGCCGCCGTTAATCATTATTTCGGTAACTGCCGCGTCGCTTAAGAATTTTTTTATTTTTTCAACGCCCTGTGCCATGGTTTATTTGTTTATACGCGAATTTCCGCGAATTTGGGGACGAATAAACGCGAATAGATACACTGAAAAAATCTATTTCTTATTTTTCTATTCGCGTTCATTTGCATCTTCTAATTCGCGTTCTTTCGCGTTTAATCCTTTGGTACAAAGATTTCCCTTGAAAGCTCTATTCCCCTCGAACGAATCTCATCATAAAACGTAGGTATGTAGCCGAGCGGTGTGTAGTAACCTGCCACATTTCCCTGCTCATCAAGGCCTGTTTGTTTAAATACGAAAATATCCTGTAAATTTATATGCGTTTCATCAAGCATGCCCACGATCTCCGCAATCTGGGTAACCCTGCGGGAACCATCAGACAGTCTCGCGGTATGCACGATAACGTCTATGGCGGAAGACACCATCTCCCTGATTGCGCGGATAGGCAGCTCTACTCCGGTCATAAGAATCATACTGTCAAGCCTGATGATTACGTCAAGCGTGGAGTTAGCGTGTATAGTGGACATACTGCCGTCGTGGCCGGTATTCATCGCCTGCAGCATGTCTAAAACTTCCTTGCCTCTGACCTCGCCGACGATTATTCTATCCGGCCTCATACGCAGGGTATTCCGGAAAAGATCGCGTATTTCAATTTCTCCTTTTCCCTCAATGTTTGGCGGGCGCGCTTCAAGCCTAACCCAGTGCGTCTGATGCATTTTTAATTCCGCAGAATCTTCTATGGTAATGATACGTTCGGTTTCCGGGATATACTCGGAAAGAATATTGAGAAAAGTAGTTTTGCCTGAACCCGTGCCCCCTGAAACAAGCATATTTTTGCGGGATTTAACCGCAGCCTCTAAAAATTGCGCCATATCGGGCGTCAGCGACCCAAAACGTTTAATTAAATCGTTCATGGTGTAGCGTTCGCGGGCAAACTTTCGTATGGTTAGGGTGGGGCCGGTGAGAGAAAGCGGCGGAATAATCGCGTTCACGCGCGAACCATCAGGAAGGCGCGCGTCTACGTAGGGAACAGACTCATCAATGCGCCTGCCCAGAGGCGCCAGTATCCTTTCAATAACTATGCGCACCTGTTCGTTTCCGGTAAATTTTTTACTCGTCAGCTCAATTTTACCCTGGCGCTCAATATAAACCTGATCCTTATTATTGACCATAACTTCAGTGATATTGCCGTCTCTCAATAAATCCTCAAGAGGGCCTAAACCTAAAGCCTCTTCTATAATTTCTTTGGTAATTTTTTTGCGCACCTCTGTTGAAGCGATAAATCCGCCTGCTTCCTGGCTGATAATGTTAGCTACTGTCCTCTCCGCTTTTTCCCTCAATTCTTTCATCCGTTGGGAACTTAAAGAGTAGGTTTCTATAGGCAGGCGCTTAAGGTCTAAATCCTCGAGCAGCTTTTCGTGGACGCGCTTCTTAAACCTGACAATTTGGTCTTCTTCCTCTTTCAGCGAAGTTACTTCTACTTTTTCCATAACTCCGATTTTTGACCAAAATGCCTCCTCTCCCTCAAGCTCTTCCCTCGCTACTCGAATATCACTAAGCGCCTTATGGTCAACGTAAATTTCTTTTCTCTCGATTAAGTCATGAGCCAGCTTACGTAAAGCTACAGATATTTTTGAGCCGGGATTTTCTACCACTACCGGCACCCCCCTGTTAACAGCCCAGCCCACTACCTTGCCTTCAGAGGGAACAAGGCCCATTATTTCCGAAGGAAGAATTGTCTTTATCTCCTGCCAACTTATAGCACCCTGGCTTTCTGCGCGGTTAATAAGCACCTTTATCATAATAAGCGGAAAACCTAAGGTTTGCATGGTGTCAAGCAACCACTGCGTCTGGTAAACGGACAAAATATCCGGGGTAAGCACGAAAAATATTAGGTTTGAGCATTCAAAAGCGGCGATTAAATTATCGGTGAGGTTGCTACCTAAATCAATCACCACATAATCGAATTCCTCCCAGACAACCGAAATAAAATCTTTTACTACCTGCGGGGTAATCGAAGCGCGCTGCTGCATCTTAAAAATAGAAGCGAGAAAGAAAAGATTATTCTTGTAGCGGGAAACGTAATTATAGACGTCGCGCTTTTTCTCTTTGAATTCCGCAAGATGCGGGATGAGGTTAAAAAGGCAGTATTTACTTTCAATGCCTAAAAGCTTTCCGGTCGCTTGAGGCGCGCCTAAATCAAGGTCGAGAAGAAAAACTTTTTTGTTTTCGAGTGAAAGCTGGACGGCTAAATTTAAAGAAAGGAGGGTTTTTCCGACTCCCCCCTTAGTGCTAAAAAAAGAAATAACTCTTGAATCCATAAGATTTATAGCCTACAGTAACCTGTGGTAATTTTTGACCCTATACTTTTTACTTTGTACTTGCCGATTAAACTATAGACGGCAGCGCTTTTCTGTGGTTAAAAGGCCTCGAGGTTATCGCTTGCTTCTTTCCCTGTAAATTATTGGCACTTCTATCTTTATAGTCCTCAAATCAACATTTGGAGGAAATGGAGAATATGAGAGGCTTCTTACCAGCCTTTCGGCTTCCTCGTCAAATATCTTATAGCCTGAAGATTTAACCATTTGCACGTCGCGAAGCTCTCCGCTTGAAGCAAGATTAAGTTTAACCACTACAACCCCCTCCCAGCCTGTATTAAGCAGCGAAGCGGGATAGGTGATGTTGTCAGAAATTTTCTTTTGCACGCCTAGAATATAGCTTTGGAGCTCTTCAGACAAATTATCCTGCGCGTGGAAAGCTTGGAACTCTTTTTTTGTCGACTGGATAAGCTTATCTTTTTCCGGTATGCGAGACTCCATAGTAATTATTTTTGGCGTGAGCGTAATAAATAACTCCGTATCTTCCCTATTCGGAGAGCCGCCGCCGGTTCTAACTTCTTTATGCCTGAAAAACATACCTAATATAGGCACATCCGCCAGCCAGGGGAACTTTTTTAAATCTTCGTCGGTCTTCTGTTTTATTAAACCTCCAATGACGAGGGTTTCTCCGTCATTAAGATAAAGCTGTGTTGAAACGGTACGTTTACTGATAGGGTAAGCAAGGGCGGTTGTGGTATTAGAAAGAGCGCTCGTGGTGCCTATAGATACCGCCTCGCCCACTTCGCTTATGTCCACATTTAACGTTAGTTTTATTCTTTTTTCCTTATCTACAACGGGGGCAACTTTTAATTTTATGCCGAATTCTTTATATTCAACGTTAGTTCCGGTGGCTCCTCCTATAACTGCGGTGGTCGAGAAAATCGGCACCTCACCGCCCACCGTAAGTTCTGCTTCTTTACCGCTTTCGCAGGTTACGTGCGGCCGGGAAAGGATTCTCGCTTTACCCTCGCGAACTAAAAAATCAATGGTCGCGGAAAACTCTGCCCTGGTCCAATGATTAATGTGAAAAAATGCGTCTCCGGTGCGCTCTAAAGTATTCCATTTCCCTGCGAGTTCGGATATATTGATGGAGGTCGGCCACTCTATGCCCAATTCTTGTGAAGAATCGCGGCGCAGCTCTAAAACCTCCGAGGTAATTTCTACCAGGTCTCCGGATTTAACTTCAATTAGATCGGTAATCCTGGGGGAGAGCTCTCCAAGTGCGGATTTCAGCCTTTCCTTATCCTCGAACTTATCTATCTTACCCAGCATCAAAACCTTACCTTCTTCTTTAAGGGGTTTAAGGTATACCTCTGGAAGCTTTAAGCTGTTTAAGATTTTTTGAACCTGAGCGGTTAAATAATCAGTATCTTCCGGCAGCACCTTTACCCTGAAAGGATGCTCGCCCTCTTTATCCCAGAAGACAAAATAGGTTACTCCTTTTGTTTTACCTGTGAGCACTATCTCTTTATCGTCGATCTTGCGCACGTCTATTACTTCAGGGTTGCGTATAGAAACCCTGGTGGGAAGATTTGCCTGTAAAATATGGATATCGCCCACCACCATTTCAATTTCTTCCAGCATGTCTTCTTCTATCAGAGTCGAGCTTATGCCGGGGTTCTCGCAGAAGCCTTTTGGCCCTGCGCTGAAAATAAAACAAAGTATTATCAGGCAACTTAAAAATTTACGTTTCATTATCTTCCCCCTCTGTATTTTTTCTTTTATCTCTCAGGCAATGTCGTTTCTTTTTTCTCTTTTGAACCCTCATAAATTTCTACGGACTGCGTTACCTTTGTAGGTGTAGTAGGTTGCGGAGAGTACATGCCTATTTTCTTCAATAACGCTTCAAATGTTACGGCAGTATATTCAAATTCCTGCTCGGTATCCAAGGGCGCGCGCAGCACCAGCCTGATTCTTCCTACCTCCAGGCAATAAGCAAACATTCTCACATCTTCCGGCCTAAGCGCCATGGTGATGGTACCGGCCCTTGTAGAAATCGTATAGGGAGAAATATTTCTGTTAGTGGCAAGAACTTTTACGCCCTGGAACAGAGTAACTACAATCGGCAATGACTGGCCGCCTTTTTCGGCAGGAAAACTAAATGTCCCGATTACATCCACCCTGTCTCCGGGCTTTATAAGGCCCTCAATAGCAGTTATGTTGTCTACGGGTATAGTGAAAGCGCGCATACCGCCTTCAATTGTCTGCGAAAGAAACTTAAAAGCATCTGCAGCACGCACCATGTTATCGTTAACGTGCTGGCCTTTTAAAATATCAACAACAGCAAATTTTTTTATAACCGAATCAAGCGAGGTTAAATCTCCAGGCTGCATAGAGCTACGGGGCTCACGTTTTAATTCTACCATGTTTGGATCAATAACTGTTTCTTTGGAAATATCAGTCCTTGCAATCACTACCTCAACTATTTTTCCTTCTTCAATCAGCCTCCGAATCAGGTCTTCCCGTTTCTGCATTTCTTTCATAATCATAAAAATCGCGATAATCGCAATCCCGACTCCAATCAGTATGTTCAATAATCTTTTATCCATCTCGCTTTCCTCTCTCTTTATTGTTTAAAATACTTCAGTCCTTCGGGCTTTTACAATACAAAAACTACTCGACCCTTCATTTAAGTAGGTCTGGATTAATAATCACCTTAGACTTTTGTTTCGACGCACTGATCAGCGCGCCGATTTTTTCGCCCTTCCTGACTTCTTCCAGCCGTTTTTTTATTTCTTCCTTAATTTTCGATAAAGGGTAAGCCTCCCCTTCTCGTTTGCTTTCTAATTTTATAATGTAGAATTTGCCGTCTTCTCCTTTAAAGATATTGGAAATATTTCCCTCATCCAACGCCGCGACCGCACTCCAGAATTTGCTGAATTTTTTATTCGGGTCGTAACTGATATAGCCTAAGTCTCCTCCGCGCTTGGCTGATTCGATTGTTGAAGCAGTTAAAGCTATTGTCGAGAAATCTTCTCCCTGCAATAAACGCATATAGATTTCTTTAGCTTTTGCCTCATTATCAACGGCGATTTCGCGTACTTTAAATTCAGGCAGGCCCTTCATCGAATCCTTATTTTTCGCATAGAAATCCTCGACTTCCTTGTCGGATACATATACATCCCTGGTCATATCATTTTTAAGCTTTTCCGCAAGAATTGTCTGCTTATAGCGGTTGACCACCTCTATAACATCCTTGTCCTGATCCAGGCCCCTGCGTTTTGCTTCCTGCGCAAGTAAAGCATTATTAACCAACTCATCAAGGACTCTCATTTTGAAATCGCGGTCGATTTTGATATTTTCTTTAGCGATTATTGGTTCGAGAGCACTAAGGCTTTTTTCGAAATCATCCAAGCCTATCCTCCAATCATCAACCTGGGCGAGCAATGGACCGTTTATCTGGCTTTCTGTAACTTTAGCATCGGGTCTAGAAGAAGAAGTGCCTTGGCAGCCTACAAGGGAAAAAAACAACACAAAACCCGGGATTAATAAAATATAAATTTTTTTCATTTTGAAATCTCCTTTAATAGGATTTTATCTTTTCAATAGTTAAAAATCAAGTCTTTTTTTATTTTCATTGTAATTATCTTGCTTATAGTTTACAATAAGTTTCTATGAGAGAGCCGTTAAAAGTCGTTATTGATACAAATATATTCATAAACCCTGACGCCTACCGTTACTTCGGCGCGACAAGCGAGCAGGCGTTTAATAATTTTCTGGATATGCTGGAGCGTACGAAGTCACTTGCCTGTTTCATCCCTCCTTCAGTATATGAAGAACTGTCTAAATTCTTTGAAGGGGGTTTGCCTTCAAAAAAAACTGTTCTTATCGACAAAAAGCCGCCTTCTTCTTATCAAAACTCTATACCAGCATTGCTTTTTTACGAATTCATCGAAGAAATGCGCCTACGTATAAATAAGGGCCTGCGCATCGCCGAAAAATATGCGCGCAAGGGCTTAAAACGCGAAGAGTCCGAAGAAGCGCTGATTAAAAGCTTGCGCGAGGAACACCGGGTGGGCATGCGCGAAGGTATAATTGATAGTAAAGAGGACTTTGACCTCATACTACTTGCCAAAGAACTCAATGGCCACCTGGCAACAGCAGATAACGGCCTTATCAAATGGGCGCAAAAACTAGGCATACCTGCTCTGTCCGCGCAGGAATTAAAAGAACTGTTAGAGCGCGTAGTGTAATTCTTCAGCATTTTCCTCCAAACACGGATAAGCCTAAATAATTTTTTGCTAAATCCGGAAATTTCTTCAATAGCCTTATGTTCTCCTTAAATGGGCGAGCCAGGCTAGCCGTTCTATATTCGTGGATTAGTCTCTGATTTCCCGCTCTCTCGAGCGGGATCCCGCCAAATAAAAATATCAAGGGGCGGGACGTGGACATTCGTGTTACCGTAATAACCTTTCTGGATTTTTCTAAAATCTCTGCTAATATAATCGCGTTATGAAGGAATATAAAATACACGCTTTCACTTCTACCGGCGCGATAGATTACCGGGAAAAACTCAATCCTCAACAGCTCAAAGCAGTTGAGGGCTCCGTCGGCCCGAGCCTGGTTCTGGCAGGAGCGGGCAGCGGAAAAACCAGAGTACTCATATACCGCCTGGCCTATCTTCTGGAAAAAGGCGTTCGTCCCCAAAACGTCCTTTTAGTAACCTTCACCAATAAAGCCGCAAAGGAAATGATTCACCGCTCAGAGCTGCTGCTTAAATCCACGCTCTCCGGATTGTGGGCAGGGACATTTCACCATATCGGAAATATAATTCTGCGCAGAGAAGGGCATTTTTTGGGCTACTCGGCGAATTTCACCATTGTGGACAGGGAAGATTCAAAAGGCCTGATTGAAGATTGCGTAGAAGATTTGGGCTTCACCAAGAGCGAAAAACTTTTCCCTAAAAAAGATATTATCGCTAATATCTCAAGCCTCTGTGTCAATTCACAAAGAGAAGTTGATGAGGTTATAGCCTGCAGCTATTCTCATATAGAGGAATACACTCTGCCAATAAAGAAAGTTTTGGCGCGTTACGCGCAAAAAAAGAAAGAAGCCAACGTCATGGATTTTGACGACCTCTTGCATAACTGGCTTAAGGTTTTAGAAATTGAAGAGGTGCGCGAAAAATACTCTCGCATCTTCGAATATATCCTCGTTGACGAATATCAGGACACCAACCGCCTGCAATTTGAAATACTGCAGAAAATTTCATCATTCCATAAAAATATCCTGGTGGTAGGCGACGACGCCCAGTCAATTTATTCTTTCAGGGCCGCGGAGATAAATAACGTGCTGGATTTCCCGAAAATTTTCGAGGGCGCAAAAATATTTAAACTCGAAACAAACTACCGCTCAAGCCCCCAAATTTTAGCCATGGCTAATGAAATTATCACGCACAACATAAACCAATTCCCCAAGAAACTTGTCTCAATAAAAAAAGATAATTGCATGCCTACGGTTGTCAAAACAAAAGATGTCTATCAGCAAGCAAAATTCGTCTCGCAGAGAATTCTGGAATTAGTCAAAGAAGGCGTGCCGCTTAAGGAAATCGCGGTACTCTTTCGCTCGCACTTCCAGGCACTCGAGCTTGAAATAGAGCTCCTTAAAAGAAATATTCCTTATCTCATGCGAGGCGGAGTGAGATTTTTCGAGCAGGCGCATATAAAAGATACTATGTCCTATCTTAAAATAATGGTCAACCCGCAGGACGAATTAGCCTTTAAACGTGCTCTCTGCCTGCATAAGGGAATAGGCCGCAGCTTCGCTCACAAAATATGGGAAAAAATAGTAAAAGAAAACCAAAAATTGCAGGCAATAGCTCAAGAGTTACCCAAGCGCCAGGCCGAAGGCTTTAAAGAATTTTTAGCTATTATGGAAAGTTTAAGGCAGGTTGCCTCTCCCCAAGAAGCAATAAAAAAGATATTGCAGAATTACAAAGACTACTGTTACCTGTCTTTCGATAATGCCGATGAGCGGATTATGGATTTAGAAGAGCTGGCAAAAATGGCAATAGAATATCCGACCATAAAGAGATTTATCCTGGAATTAGGCTCTTATGAAGACTTCAAGGGCGAAACCAGGCTTTCGCCGAATGAAAAAGGAGATATCCTTGTGCTTTCCACAATTCATCAGGCAAAAGGGCTGGAATGGGAAGCAGTTCTTATTATCGGTTTTAGCGATTATGAGTTTCCGCACGCGCGCAGCCTAGCTAACAGCAAGGATTTAGAAGAAGAACGCAGGCTCTTTTACGTCGCCGTCACAAGGTGCAAAAATACTCTCTATATAACCTACCCTGAAACAAAATACACTTTCAAAAACGGCGCGATTATCACTCGGCCCTCAATGTTCCTTCATGAGCTTTCATGCGATGTATACGAAGAACTAAACGTTATCGAAGATTGGTCGGATATAATTTAGATTACGCTCAGGTAGAATAATACCCTTATTGGTTACGAAAGTTACGGGGGTTACATTTAAACTGTTCGAATTGTTGCAACCTTCGTAACTTACTTAACCTGCGTAACCTTCGTAACTTTACTAAGCAATACTGAGTCCGGAATAATTTTCATTAAAATCTTCCGGGCCGAGCAACTCCGATAAGATATCTAAGTTGCTGTTATCATCCAGCGCCAGCTCTACTTCCACTTCAGCAATATCCTCCTGCGCAAGGCGCACAGGTTTGTAAATAGTAAAAGGGGCTATTGCCGCAAGAATGGCGATGACTATCGTAATCATTATAAATTGAGGTTTATAAATGAGTGGTTTGGCTCTTGCGAGATTTTCAGCGATTTGCTCTTTAAGGCGGCGTATCCACTCATAGGGCCTTGCGGCGGGCTTAGTTGCGGTTGCGATAATTTTATCTAACTCAAATTCACTTATCTGGATATTTTTTCTCTCAACTCTGGACAAAAATCCGCTTAAGGCTGCGTAGTCATTGCGGCAGGCCAAACAGCTTAAGAGATGATTCTGTAATATTTCTCTGGGCAGGGAATCTTTTTCCTGGTAATAAAATAACACCCAATCTTTTTTTGAAGGACACCTCATACCTTTCCCTCCATTTTATTACGCAGAGCAAGTGCTGCACGCGATAAATGAGTCTTCACGCTGCTGGCAGAGCAGCCTAAAACGTTGCTGATTTCTTCTATGGTCAGCCCTTGGTAATGCTTTAGAATAAAAACGTTTTTTTGCCTGCGGGGCAACTGGGCGATAGCGGACTTTATCATCATTTCTCTATATGGCTCGATATTTTCCTTCTGGGAAGACAATTCCTTTGTATCCTTCAAGTACCTGTCTTTAAGGCAAATTTGGCTTTTACGCTTGCGTAGCGCATCAAGCGCAGTGTTAACGGCTATCCTATACATCCAGGTCGAAAATCTAGAGGCGCTGCGAAACGATTGTAAATTGCGGTGTATTTTTATAAGTACCTCCTGCAGGGCGTCTTTAGCATCTTCCAGATTGCCCAGATAGCGATAAACGATATTCAGTATATCCGCATGTGCCAGGGTTGCTATTTTTACAAAAGCATCAGGATTGCCGCCTAAAAAACTTTCAATAAGTTCTTTAAACGCTTCTTCTTTATTTATATGCACGGATAATCTGGTGTTTTTTCTGTTAGATTTCAGGGCTGCGGATTTAAATTCTCGTCTTTGAATATACCCTGTTTAAATCCTTGACGCATTGCTTTTTTTTCCCAGAAAGACGAACATAGGCTCTGGTATCGGGCAGGATCTTTTTCTCTAAGCTGCTTAATGCGCATCTTTAGCTTCTTTCTGTGCTTTTTTTGAAACTGCGCGAATTTATCAGGATTCTTAATACGCAGCTCTCTTAGCCTCGTTTTCATTTTATTCCTGGAAGATTCGATGAGCGCCTTAAATTTCCCCGGGTTTTCTTTTTTAATTTTCGCAAGAGCGGCTTCTTGGGACTCCAGTTTTTCTTTCAAAACTTTTCTAAACTTTTCCTTATCAGCCTTGCGCAATTTAATCAACTCCTCTTTTTCGGACACAGAAAGGGTTTCAAAAAGCAGGGCTCTCGCCCCGCGCCTTGAAAAGTTATTGTTTTCTGCCTGGCAGAAAACGGGGGTATAAATCAAAAACGATACCCCGATAGCTGCAATAAAAAGTAAATGTAGCCCACCCGAGCTAAAAATCCAGGTTTTTGGGCGGAATACTGAGCGGCATCCCTGTAATCCGCGTTTTAAAAAGTGCAGTTTTGTTGCCGCGAATGTATAAACATAGTGTTTCATGATTTGCCTTTTACACCAAATTAGACGAAATGGATACATGAAAAGTCGACAGGCAAAAATAGCTGATTTTCTCAGCTATCTACGATCTGCTATCTACCTTCTTATCAAACTTAAGGCCTCCTGGCGGGTTTTTTGGTTTTTAAGGAAGATACCGCGCACAACCGAAGTAGTAGTGACTGTGCCCGGTTTCTTTATGCCTCGCATAGATATACAAAGGTGTTCTGCCTCGATAACTACCATTACGCCTTTGGGTTTCAGTTTCTTCATGATTACATCGGCTATTTCTGTTGTCAGGCGCTCCTGAACCTGCAGACGGCGCGAAAGCACGTCAACCACGCGCGCTATCTTGCTTAACCCGGTTATGCGCTTATCCGGTATATAGGCGATGTGGGCTTTGCCGATAAAAGGCAGGAGGTGGTGCTCGCATAAAGAATACAGGGCTATATCTTTAAGCAGAATAATCTCGTCATGTTTGTGCTCCAAGACCACCTCCAGCTCATCTTCGGGATTTTTTTCCTGCCCGCTTAATATCTCTTCATACATTTGGGCCACTCTAAGCGGAGTAACCGCGATGTCCTTGTGCCTTAGGTTAGCGCCCACTGCCTCAAGTATCAGCTTCACTCCCTTTTCGATTTTTGCTTTATCCATATGAACTCCTTTTTTAAACGCAGATTCTCGCAGATTGCACGCAGATGGTCGCAGATGATTTATCTGGGTAAATCTGCGTTAGATATGCGTGTATCTGCGTCATTTCCCAATACAAAATCTGCTAAAAATACTTTCCAGTATCTCTTCGGAGATTATTTCTCCGCTTATGCGCGAGGCATCATCGAGTGCCTGACGCAATGATAAATGTAGAAAGTCTACCGTATAATGTTTATTCAGGCAAGTGAGCGCCTCTAGGAGCGAGCCATGCATTGCGGCAAGCGCGTTTTTTTGCATTTGGCTTAAAAATATACAATCTTGGTGCGTAATTGAACCTTTGTAAACCGCCCGGGCAATTGCTTGTTCCAGCCCTTTTATCCCTTTATTCTTCAAGGCGCTCAAATAAACAACCCGGCCAAGTTTGCGTGCGGCCTCCTTTAAATGTAATTTCGAGGCTAAATCGTTTTTATTAATGATAAAAATTATTTTCTTCTTGCTAGATAGCCCTGCGGATTTGTCCTGTATTCTTAAATTCTTTAGTTTATCCAATATTATTTTATCATCTTTGTCGAAGGGGCGGGAGCCGTCAAATACCGCTAAGATTAAATCAGCCTGCTCAAAGGCTTTAGAAGTTTTCTCTAAAGCTTTTTCTGTAATTAAATCGGCTGGCTCTAATATCCCGGCGGTATCGTAAATACGCAAAGGTATACCTTCAATACTAATAGTCTCCTCTATTACGTCGCGCGTAGTGCCGGGGATATGGCTGACGATTACCCGTTCATCGCGCAACAAACAATTAAAGAGCGTGGATTTACCCGCGTTGGTTTTGCCGCAGATAACGCATCTTAGCCCTTCCTGAAAAATCCTTGCCTCGTTAGCTCCGGTAAGCAAGGCCTCAACAGCCTTCGATATACCGCTTAAGCGCTGCCTCAATTTGTCTAACCGGATATCCGCCGTTTCCTCGGGAAAATTTATAGCTGCTTCAGTATGGGCATACAGCTCTTTTAAATCTTCTTTTACCTCTTCCAGCTTGCGAGAAACAGAACCGAGCAGTTGTTTAGTGGCCAGGCCTAAACCTTCCTCGCTTTTTGCGCCGACAATATCAGCAATGCTTTGAGCCTGCAAGAGGTCTATCCTTCCGTTGGTGAGCGCCCGGTAGCTAAATTCTCCGGGCAGAGCCAGACGCGCTCCTGTTTTTAAAATAACTTCGAGAATCTTATTCAAAACGATGGCGCCTCCGTGAGAAGAAATTTCTACTACATCTTCTTTTGTGTAAGAGCCGGGCGCACGCATTACGCTCACCAGCACCTCATCAATTATTTTTCCTGCTTTCTTAGTCTTTGGTCTGTGGTCTTTGGTCTGTGGTCTGCCAATTATCCATCCATAATGGATGGTATAGGTTTTCGCCTTTTTTATATTTTTTTTATTCTTAGGCAGAAAAATCTTAGAAATAATAGGCAGAGAATTTTTCCCGGAGATTTTAATCACTCCCAGGGCGCTTGGCGCGGGAAACGTCGCGATGGCGGCTATGGTGTCGTTAGTATTGTAATCTTTTAGTTTAATTAAATTCATATAGTTAAGTACATTTAGCATTGCACATGTAGCAAAGCGCATAGCGTAGATGTTTTTTCGCTTTGCGCTATGCCCTCTGCGCTATGCGATTCTTCTGTATCATTCTCTTCGCCTCACTTGCCAGAAACAAAGAGCCGCTGATTACAATCAACGAGTCCTGTGTGCACAAACTTTTAGCTATCCCAAACGCCTGAAAAATATTACGGCTAATTAATACATCCTTTCGGCTGCAAACTTTCTCAAGCTCTTGCGGCGAAAAGGCCCGGGGATTGCAAAAAGTCGTAAGTATAACTTTGGCTTCTTTGAATAACCCGAGCATATTACGCGCGTCCTTGTCGCGCGAAGCCGCAAAAATAATAATTATTTTTTTACCGGGGAAATATAATTTTAAATTCTGGCTAAGCGCTTTAAACGCCATGGGGTTATGGGCAATATCCACAACTACCAAAGGCCTGCTTCTTACTATCTCAAATCTTCCTTCGATATACGCTCCGGCCAAGCCGTAAACATATGACATTTTATTTTTCAGGATACCTTTTCGGCGTAAAAGCTCTATGGCGGTTAAGGCCAGAGAAGCATTTTCCACCTGATAAGGCCCCAGAAGCCGTATTTTAAGGTTTTTAGCATAAAAATCGCCAAACTTAAAATCAAAACAAGTACGGTCTGACTTTAAGGAGCGTGTATGCACGGAAAAATCTCGGCCGGCTAGGATAAAGAGAGATTTTTTCAGCTTACAGGTTTTGCGAAACACATCCAGGGCGGATTTCTCCTGAAACGAACACACAAGTGGAACGCCTTTTTTTATGATACCTGCTTTTTCAGCCGCGATTAAAGAAAGGCTCTTTCCCAATTTATCTGTATGGTCATAGCCGATAGGCGTGATAATGCTGACCATGGGCCTGACCACGTTGGTTGCGTCAAGCCTTCCTCCTAGTCCGGTCTCAAGCACAACAAAATCAACTCTTTTTTCTAAGAAATATTGAAAGGCGACTGCCGTGTATACTTCAAAAAAACTTAGTTGGCCGAATTTCCTGCTAAAACGCAAGGCTTCCAAAGAGGGGCGCATCTTCTCTACGATTCTCACCACATCTTTTTCAGAAATCAAACTACTTCTTACCCTCTGTCCTCTGTCCTCTGTCCTCCGTCCTCTGTCTAATATCCGTATCCTTTCCCTGAAATCAAAAAAATGCGGCGAAGTGTATAAACCTACCCTGTAATCATTTGCGGCAAGTATATGGGCGCAAAAAGTAGCGGTTGAGCCTTTACCTTTGGTGCCGGCAATATGAATTGCCCGCAGTCGCTCATAGGGAATTTTGGCTCGCACAAGTAAATTTTGCACTCGCTCAAGCTTTAAAGAATTTTGGTAAGGAA
>JAQTOI010000024.1:14371-23515 GCA_028713415.1 Candidatus Omnitrophota bacterium | reverse complement strand
GCGGCTGATACTGACCTTAAAAAGATAGCTACCTATGATGATACAGTCTCTACGAGTGAATGGGACGCGGGTGTCACATGTGAAGCCAGAACTAGCAGAAGGTGTGCCAACGGACTTATAGCATGTGTTCAAAAATAAAGAGTGAAAGCGGGGCCACCCGTGGATATAAAAGTTAAGAATAAATAGTATTCTCCCAGAGGCGGCTCTATTTGCCCTTTTAAAAAATAAAGACGATAAAAATTCAGCCGCTTTTAAAATATCTTAGGTAGCTCAGGCTTATTTTTTAAAAATTTCTCTTTATTCTCAATTCCAAAACACAAACAAATCCTAAAAATAATTACTCTCCCAAAATAAAATTCTTCTCAAGCGGACATTTTTCCCTACATTAGCATTTTAGATTTAAAATCATCCCCAAAAATATATTGCTTAACTCTTCGTTTAGTTGTATACTTTTTTTAATCAGGTTGTATTATTATGCAGTTTAAAGTTTTTAATTATAAAACAAGTGGTGATTTATGCGTGAATTATTCTTAATCTTCGTTTTATCCCTAACTATTTCTTTAACCTTTTCTTCAAACTTTCCTGTTTTCTCCCAAAACACCGAAAGCATTACTCTCACCACCTATTATCCTTCGCCTGTAGGTATATATAGAGAACTGCGGGCGCAGCGGGTAGCTATAGGCGATACGTATTACGACGCTTCCCAATACTGCTGGCCGGAGGATAATTGCATGAATGCAATTAATGCTACGGCGGATTTGGTAGTAGATGGCAATGTAGGCATTGGAACAGTGAGCCCCCAAGTATTGGCAGACAATAGAAGAATACTGCAGCTTGCGAATGAAGACGGAGGTGCAACATTAAGGATAAGCTCTAAAGGAAGGCCATGGCTGTTATTCGATAATACCAATGTCACCAGGGCCTTTGCGATAGGGATAGAAGATGCAATAAGCGATACAAATTTATATTTCGATTTTGACAATCCCCCTGGACTTATGGAAAAACGCATTATGGTTTTGGACGGCGTGAACGGCACGGTGGGAATTGGCGTAACAATTCCTCAAGTTAAATTAGACGTTGACGGCTCAATTAAAATCGGCACTGACTCAGATTGCGCAAGCAATACCGATAAATGTTCGCTTGATACCTCCGGCGCAATGCGTTATTGCAATGAAGTAATAGAATATTGCGATGGAGATAAGTGGGGCGGATGGAGTGGGGTTGCATTAGATAATGGTTGGGCCTATACTGCGGGTTTAGCATATTTTAACTTAGCTAGGCCAGGTTATTCCAAAGATGCAGCAGGCGTTGTCCATATAAAAGGTACTGTAGCGGGCGGAGCTTGCGGAGTTGCTAATAACCCTGCCGAGATTTTTAGACTTCCTGCAGGGTATTGTCCTAACCTCTCAGGCGGAGTGCGCGTGTTTAGCGCTTTGAATTGCTACTCAGCGCCAGGTCAACCTGCTCATCTATCTGAATGTTGGTCTCAGCGCATTGATATAACGCCCGAAAGCGGCACCGGCTGCGATGTGCGGATGCCGCACGCGTGTAAAGATGGAAGAAACCAACAACTACACTTAGACGGGATTAGTTTTCCAACGCGTTAGGTTCTTAAGCGCGACAATACTCTTTTTTTATTCTCAATTCTAAGCCGTCCGTTTCTTAAGCGCAGCTTATGAACAAATTTTTCTTGGGTTCAAAGCGTAGAAAAAGCGCTGCTTAACCCCGCCTTCAGTAGAAAAAAATCAGTAAAAAGTTACTAATTATTCTTTAGTTTTTGAATGTTGAGGCTATAATAGTTTTTATGAAAGAGCCGCAAGGTGATATTGTTAAGGCCGTGAAACTCTCCAAGGCGTTCGGTGCGCTTAGTGCTGTTGAGGGAATAGATTTTTCCGTGGAAAAACAGGAGTGCTTCGGCTTTTTAGGCCCAAACGGAGCGGGTAAAACCACTACCATTAAAATGGTTTCCTGTTTTCTTGAGCCCACAAGCGGCGTACTTGAAGTTTTAGGTAAGAATACACAAATAGAGCCGCGTTTTATCAAAAGGCATATGGGGCTTTGTCCGCAGGAAGATAATCTTGATCCTGATTTGACCGTAGAGGATAACTTACGCGTTTTCGCAAGATATTTCGATATAACAGGCCAAGAGGCAAGATTCCGCAGCGAAGAGCTACTGCAGTTTATGGGCCTTCTTGCAAAAAGAAAATCTCATATTGATGAGCTGTCCGGGGGTATGAAGCGCCGTCTTATGGTGGCACGTTCCCTCTTGAATAAACCGACCCTCTTGATACTTGATGAGCCAACCACAGGGCTTGACCCGCAGTCGCGCCACCAGATATGGGAGAGTCTCTATAAGCTTAAGAGCGAAGGCACAACAATTTTAATGACCACGCACTATATGGATGAGGCTTCGCACTTATGCGATAGGCTTGTTATCATGGACCATGGCAAAATTATCGTGCAAGGCTCGCCTAAGGCATTAGTCAAACAACATATGGGCTCTTCAGTCATAGAGATAGCTTCCGTGAAAGAGGAGGTTGAAAAGTACTTAAAAGCCGAAAAACTTGAATACGAAAAAACTTCAACGCATTTTTTTATTTACGGAAAGAACACGGCCAGCCTCTGGCCAGCGATAGCGGGGAAGTTTGGTGAAGATTCGTGCGCCTTGCGCATGGCTAACCTAGAAGACGTTTTTTTAAAATTAACGGGTAGAGGGCTGAGGGACGTATAAAGATTACGGAGATTAGAGATAGATTACAGAGATTATGGGAAAAATTTCAGAAATTAATGAAAAATTACATATAGAAAATTATTCTGAGCATGCAATATAGATAAAGAAAGTGACTATAATAAATAATTTGACAAAAAGATTTAATATAGATTATCTCCGTAATCGTTTTCCTAATCTCTGGAATCTTTTATGAATAATGTTATTAAAAACATCAGCTGGCGTGGCTTGAGGCTTTGGCAGAGGAATTTTGACGTTTACAAAGCTACCTGGAAAGTTAATTTTATCCCTCCGTTGCTTGAGCCTGTTTTGTATCTTTTGGCTTTCGGCGTAGGCTTGGGCAGCCTGGTCCATGACGTTACGTATAACGGGCAAACTATCTCGTATTTAAAATTTATCGCCCCGGGCCTGGTTGCAACTGCTATTATGAACCACGGATTTTTTGAGACCACCTATGCTTCGTTCGTGCGCATGTATTTTCAAAAGACCTATGATGCCATTCTTTCGACGCCTCTTATGTTGGAAGACGTCATCTTAGGAGAAATTATCTGGGGGGCAACAAAAGCGCTTTTTGCAGCCAGCATCATGCTTTTGATTACTACCCTCTGGGGTCTTATTTCATTAAAGGCCGCGCTTTTAATCGTCCCGATTGCTTTTTTAGGAGGAATGGCTTTTGCAAGCCTGGGAATGTGTTTTACAGCCTTAGTCAAGAATATTGAAATGTTTAACTTTCCTGTTTTTTTATTTATTACGCCGATGTTTCTTTTCAGCGGCGTATTCTTTCCTATAGAATCATTGCCGCAATGGGCGCAATATGCGGCGTATACATTGCCTTTAACTTTTTTAGTTTCTTTATTACGCAATTTAACTTTCGGGCAAATTCAGGCAATACAGGCGGCAGAGCTTCTTTCTTTAACCGTCATGTCTTTTGTTTGCACATACGCAAGTTTAGTGATGATGAAAAAGAGGATCCTTAAATAAAATCCGCCCGCCAGCCTAACGGCCTTGCCGCTAGGCTGGCGAGGCCTCGCCCTCCGCCGATGGCGGAGAGGCGGAAAACCCGAAGCACGTCCGCCACTTTAATGAATTATTATATAGGCGGATCCGCCTCGGGCGGAAAATCCGAAACAAAAAGGATTTACGAAGAGATAAACTAAAACAAATATTTAATCTATTTAAACAGTCAAAAGAAACAAATGCGTAAAATCGATTTAAGGTTTTTTCTCGTCGTTCTTGTAGCGCTATTTACGCTTTCCTGTTCCAACCAACCTGCTACGCCAGCCGCTGCCTCAGAAGCTAATGCCGGTTATGCGGCCAATGTCAAGGCAGGGGATTTTGTTCCGGGGGAACTCGAAGCGCATTACGTAAAACATGGAGCCGAATTTGGCGCTATCACAAAAGAGCAATACCTTCAGAGTGCACGCGCGCTTTTAAATGCTGCACCAGGCCAAGATGTTTTAGAAAAAACAAGATCAAACGGAGATATCCTGCATTACAGAATAAGTACAGGTGAGTTTGCGGTAATGACCGCACGGGGGAGGATCCGTACCTACTTTAAGGCTGATTATAAATACTGGATGAGGCAATGAGTAAAAGATACATGTGCCCGGTGTGCGGATTTACCGGATTACAAGAGCTACCCTACAATCAGGAGAATTTGCCTTCCTATGAAATTTGTCCCTGCTGCGGTTTTGAATTTGGGTTTGATGGGGATAATAATCAGGATACATTCGCAACATTTCGCAAACTCTGGATTGACAGGGGGGCCCAATGGTTCAAGCCGGATTTAAAACCAAAGTATTGGGATAGGAAAGAGCAATTGAATAATCTCAATAAAAATAACTTTGAAACGGATTAAAAGGAAATATATGAATATTACAGAAATAAAAAAGGCAATAAATAATATTCACTTTAACGAGGTGCGTTTTGATAATGATGTTAAATTCGAGGCAGTCCTTATTAAATCAGAGCTTGCTGTTCTTACTGTACAGCTTGCGAGTTTTTTCGGCTCGCCGCTGTTTCCTTCAAAAACCAAACTGTCCAAAGAAATAAGCCAGGAAATTGAAGTCTTTGGCGGAATCATGGCCGGCCAGACTTTGTATTTTTTAAGCAGGGACGGTGATACGATTTTTGCCATGCTCTGGCCCTGGCAGGATAACCAGCATATCACTCTTAAAATTATAAAGAGGCTCAATACGGATAAATGAAAAGATTAAGTTTGTTTGTAATGCTTTTTTTAATAGTTGTTTTCTTCGCTACTCTACTTTTTTTTCCTTATAGCGCTGTTGTTGCCGTAGATACTTATCAGGATAGAAATGGTTATTTCACGATTGCTATTCCAGAAGGTTGGAAAATTGAGGAGTATTCAACTCAAGATCGTTCTAAAGTGCTTTTTCGTTCTCCTGACGGTAAAGCCGCGATAGGAATTATTGCGTTATTGGATAATGATAATATCGGCAGCCTATTGTTAACAAAAACCGAATTTATCGAGGACCACAAGCAGCGTTTCCCGCAAGGAACATTCGCCCTCACTCAGGAGACCATCTGCGGTTTTGAAATCCTTAAAGTGCAATATGAGATACCAAAGTTGGTAAAAGAAGAATTTTCCTATTTCTTTGCCGATGGGGTGCGTTACGATTTTACTTATGGGGTAGGGGATGCGCAAGATTTTGAGAAATATAAAAATACAGTTCTTGAAACTTTTTGTTCGCTTAACGTCAAGCGCAGGGTTATAACTAAATAAATTTAACCCTTTAAAAGTTATTTAAATTAAAAGCTCCTAAATCCGGTTATATTTTATTTGGATTTTAAAAGAGTGATGGTATATTATAGTTACGCTCAGCATAAAGAATAAAGAACTTTGTTCAAAAGAGGAGTGGAGTGCATGCTAAAAAGTAAGCTGTTTTTTCCAAAAATTTCTTTATTCTTTCTATTTTTTTTAACTGTAAACGCAGCGTTTGATTGTACTGTAAACGCAGCGCTTAATTATTCAGTCTCTCCCCAAAACACCGAAACCGTCAGCTTCACCACTTATTATCCTTCTCCTCACGGCGTATATAGGATGTTAAGGCTTTATCCGAATAACGCGGTAATGCTAGGCTCAGCTTGCACCAATGAAGGGGAGATGGTTTATAGCCAAACCGATAGACAAATATGCGTTTGTAACGGAGCTAACTGGCAGCCTTTATCCGGTTACTGGACGCTTACAGGAAACTATCTTTATCCCAGGTATGCAAATTGGACCGTAGGCATAGGAAGCAACACAAGCTTCAGCTCGCCGTTTACTATTAAGCATACCGTCACTGACGCTGTAGTAGTGGCTGGTTCAGGAGCAGGGAATGAAACCGCTACTTTCGGCTGGAGCCCATCTAATTTTACCTTTATTCAGGGCGGCACATGGAGCACTTCCCCCAGGAGCCTTGTGCTTCAGGCCGGAGGCGGAAGCGTAGGCATAGGCACTACCTCTCCGGATGCAGATTATAAATTACACGTAAATGGTAAGTTTAAAGCAAGCAATATTAAGGCTGCAAGGGCAACAGTGTTAGGATGCAATGCCCATGAATGTTCTTATTCTAATGTCGTTTCTTTCCCAACTGCGTCCTCAAACATAAACAGCGCAATATGTACCAGCAGTGTAAATACCAATAGCCCGGCTTCTCCTTTGGTTAGTTGCCAAATCACATCTATTGCTTCTTCCGGAGGAAATACGCAAATTTCAGTGAGGCTCAGCAGAGAACCAAGCCTTTTTTTCCCCGGTAGCGTAATCAGCGGCAACATTACCGTGAATATCATAGCATTTGAGCCTTAACTTTTATAAATGAGAAATACAGAGAGAAAGAGCTGAACTATAATAAATAAAAATTATGCATTCGCTAAAAAAAATCACCCTGCTTTTCCCGGGAATTACCATGAGTTTGTTTTTATCTGTTTGTTGTTTCGCGCAATCCCAGGAAAATGTTGAGATTACTACCTATTACCCTTCGCCCGTAGGCGTATACCAGACCATGAGGCTTTATCCAAATGACGCCGCAGTTTTAGGCTCAGCCTGCACCGATGAAGGAGAGATGTTTTATCATACAACCGATAAACAAATATATTTATGTAATGGAGCCACCTGGCAGCCGTTATCCGGTTACTGGACGCTTACAGGAAACTATCTTTATCCCAGCGGTCTTAATTGGAACCTGGGCATAGGAAATAACACAAGCTATGGTTCTTCACTTGCCATCCAACACAGCGGAACCGATGCGGTAATAATTGCTGGTTCGGGAGTAGCCGGTGAAACCGCTACTTTCGGCTGGAGCTCTTCTAATTTCACCTATATTCAGGGCGGCACATGGGCTACTGCGCCCAGGAGCCTTGTGCTTCAGGCCGGAGGCGGAAGCGTAGGCATTAATACTACTAATCCGGATACAAGCTATAAATTAGATGTAAACGGGAAGTTTAAGGCAAAGAATATATACGCCAGGCAGGTTTCTTTTGAATGCTCTCCCACAAGCACGATTTGCAATACGATAGGCCCTGCCGTGAGCGGCAATATTACGGTAAGCTTTCCCACGGGCACTTTTAGTACAATTCCTTATGTTACCTGTTCTGCTGGCCCTTGGGTATCTATGGACACTGACCCCGGCTGTACCTGTGATAGATGCGATTATCCCGGGAGCGGGTGTTGTTCTGACGGCTGCGATGCGCATAGCTGTATGACATGCACGATAGTGAGCGTAAATCAAAATAATGTTACGGTAAAAGTAGGCACCAATAGATATGCCGCTTATATGGGAAACCATTTTACTGAATCAACTAAATTCGTGAATATTATAGCCATAGAGCCTTAGCTTTAAAAAAGTATGTTTAAAGATATAAAAAGAAAGAATAAGCTTATTCCGGTAATGCTTGTATTATTTTTGCTATCTCTTGGGCCCCTGTTTAAATTTTCTCTGGCTCAAGACGCAGAAACTTCTGCTGTTGCCACAGCTCAAGGCACAGAAACTTTTACCGTTACCAACTACTACCCTACTCCTTATGGTGCACATAGAGCCTTATGGCTTTATCCCAATAACGCTACTTCAATTGGTTCAGCTTGCACTAATGAAGGAGAGCTCTCTTATAATGCAACCGATAAACAAGTATGTTTATGCGATGGAGCCGCCTGGCAGTCATTATCCGGCTATTGGAAGATTAACGGCGACTATCTTTATCCCAGCGATGTAAATTGGACCGTAGGCATAGGAAGCAACACCAGTTACGGTTTTCCTCTCACTATTAAGCGCAGCAGCGGCGATGCCATAATAGTGGCTGGTTCAGGGATAGCGAATGAAACCGCCACCTTCGGCTGGAGCCCGTCTAACTTTAGTTTTGTTCAGGGCGGCACATGGGGCACCTCCCCCAGGAATCTTGTACTTCAGGGAGGAAACGGGACTGTCGGCATAGGCACCCCCTTTCCAGATACAAATTATAAATTGGACGTAAACGGAAAGTTCAGGGCAAACAATGTTTATTTATTCAGAAGGACAAACGTTATTTGCCCGGGATCCGGTAATTTTGTAAATTTAACTTTTCCGGCAGGCCAATTTTCTACCGCACCCATCGTAACCTGCACCGTGCACGGCGGCACTAACGCGGCTTCCTGCGGAGTTGTAAGATCGACTGCAACTTTTTGCAATGTGACAATCGGCACTTCTGACCCCAGCAGGAATGTGGGCACGGTTAATCTATACGTCATAGCAGTTGAACCATAAAAAATATTCATATATTTTTGATTCTAATGCAGGGAGACATAAATGATTAAGAATATTATTTACTGTTTAGTTTTATTATTTATCTTTGCCATTTTCCCTGCATTTAGCCAAAACGAAGAAACTGTTACCCTTACCACCTATATATAAGGAATATTAAACTGAAATTGATTATTAGGTAAATCATGGAACGGGTATATTTAAGCAGAGAAGGTTACGAGAAGCTGATGCACGAGCTTGAGTATTTAAAAAAAGTAAAGCGAAAAGAGATAGCTTCTGCTACAGAGCATGCGCGCCAATTGGGGGATTTGAAAGAAAATGCTGAGTACGCGGCCGCAAAAGAAGCGATGTCGCATAATGAGAAAAGGATACGCGAGCTTGAAGATAAATTGAGCAGGGTTGAGATCGTGGATAGCACAAAAAGCCCGTCTGATACAGTATGCGTGGGCGTAAAAGTAAAGCTTCTTGACGTCGAAAGCGGCGAAGAATTAGTATATAGCCTGGTCGGGCCTGATGAAGCAAATCCCGCAGACGGCCTTATTTCGATAACTTCGCCTGTTGGAAAGGCGCTTTTAGGGCACAAGATAGGCGATATCGTTCAGATCACTATCCCCGCCGGAACATTGAAATATAAAATAGTCAATATATCTCGTTGAATACCCATAGCTTTCAGCTATCAGC
>JAQTOI010000024.1:0-14271 GCA_028713415.1 Candidatus Omnitrophota bacterium | reverse complement strand
CCTGTTGGAAAGGCGCTTTTAGGGCACAAGATAGGCGATATCGTTCAGATCACTATCCCCGCCGGAACATTGAAATATAAAATAGTCAATATATCTCGTTGAATACCCATAGCTTTCAGCTATCAGCTCTAAAAAAGCTGACGGCTGAAAACTGATAACTGATAGCTTTTTAATCCCCTTGACTTTAAGATACCAGTGTGATAGTTTATTACGGTTAATAAGGAAATATATGAGAAACATTTTTATTATTTTATTACTATCATGCACTGTTTTCTTAAGCGGCTGTACGGTTATTTTCCAAACAGGACGGCGCTCTGATATTGAAAGGATAAAGTCTTTAGAGCAGGAATTGGCAGATTTACGCCAGGCGAGAATGTCTCTTGAGGATAAATTATCCCAGGAAATAAAGGATGCGCAAGTGCGCCTTAGCATGGAAGAAAAGGGGCTGGTAATTACTTTTGTAGCGGAAGTCCTCTTTGATTCCGGAAAATCTGAACTAAAACCCGACAGCCTGCCCATACTTCAAAAAGTAGCCTCTATTCTTAAAGAGCAAGTTCCGGATAATAATATAGGTATAGAAGGGCACACTGATAATCAGCCCATTACTCATTCGAACTGGAAATCCAATTGGGAGCTTTCCGTGCACAGGGCTTTAAGCGTGCTCCATTATCTGGAAAGCCAGGAATTAAATTCCGAAAGGCTTTCAGCAAGCGGCTACGGGGCATATCGTCCTGTAGCATCAAACGATACAAAAGAAGGAAAACAGCTTAACCGTCGAGTTGAAATAGTTATTTTACCCAAGACAGTTAAAAAAATAGAAAAAAAATATTTAGAAGAGCAGGGGGAAGCTGCTAAAGAGAAGGAGGAGGAGTTAAAATGAGCGAGAAGCCGTTAGTCTTAAGTATTTTGATCGGCCTGATTGTTGTCTTAGTCATTGCAGGGGTTTCTATCCTCGTAAAGATGAATGCGGTGGATGAAGATTACAAAAGAGAATTAGCCAAGGCTATGACTTTTCAGAAGGACATAGAAGCTTTAAAAAATGACAATACCGTGTTGAAGGAAGAAAATACCGGGCTTAAAGAAAAAAATGGTAAGCTGTCAGTAGAAATGGAAGAGACAAAAACAGAGTTGACTAAATTGCAGAAACTCAAAGATAAACTGGAAGAAAATCTCAAGGATGAATTAATGAAAAACGAGCCGGCGACAGAGGCTACGGCTAAATAAAGTACACATAAAAAAAGGCTTCTTCTAAAAGGGGGCAGATACATAAGCCCCCTTTGCTTTTATTAAACGCAGATTAGCGCAGATAAAGAAACCTAAATAAAAAATCAGGGAATAAACGCAGATAATCGCAGATGAAAATTACAGATAAAATATCTGCGACCATCTGTGTGCAATCTGCGGAAATCTGCGTTAGGAATAGTTATGGTAATGAAAATACCCAATCATATCGCAGTTATTATGGATGGCAACGGCCGCTGGGCGAAACAGCGCGGCCTGCCTCGCACAGCCGGGCATAAAGAAGGTGTAGAGCGGGTCAAGAAAACTGTTTCCGCCGCCAAGAAGCTCGGCGTAAAGATGCTGACAATTTTTGCTTTTTCCACTGAAAACTGGAACAGGCCGAGGCAGGAAGTGGATTTACTTTTTTCATATCTGGAAATTTTTTTGAGTACTTACAAAAAAGAATTAATGAAAGAAAATATACGCCTGAAGGTTATCGGCAGGCGCGATAGGATAACTCCACGCATCATCGAAAAAATAGAAGAGCTGGAGGGGGTAACCTCACAGAACTCAAGCTTTATTTTCACGATTGCGCTTGATTACGGCGGCAGATGGGACATCGTTGAGGCGGCTAAGAAAATTATAGGTGCCTGTACGGATAAGAAGATTTCGCTCCAGGAAGTAAATGAGGACTTATTTGGAAAATATCTCGCTCTAGGTAACCTGCCAGAGCCTGATTTGTTAATCAGAACATCGGGAGAAAAGAGAATAAGCAACTTCCTGCTTTGGAATTTAGCGTATTCGGAGTTTTATTTTCCCGAGATTCATTGGCCGGATTTTAATGAGGAAGAATTGCGAAAAGCGATAGAAATTTATTCTGAAAGGGAAAGGAGGTTTGGAGCAGTATGATAAAACGCCTGGTCACTTCCTTTTTATTAAGCCTCATTACCATCTTTTCGATTGTTAATTACCCGGTATTTGGCGCAATAATAACGCTTTTTATCTTTATCGCGCTTTATGAATTTTTTTACATGGTGGAAAAAAAGGAAGTGCGCTTATTTAAACCTTTTGGGCTATTGGTGGGAGTTTTTATCCCCATTACTATTTATTACCGCGTATCTATCAAAGAAGGCTGGCAATTCCTGTTTGTGGTTATAGGGCTTTTCTTGCTTTTCCTTCTTGAGCTGACCAAGAAAGAGACGCATCAGACCATTCTATCTATTTCGGCTACGGTTTTCGGAATAATCTATATTTCCTGGTGTTTTAGTTTCTTAATCAAAATACGCCAGCTTCCCGAAGGGGCGTTATTGACGGGATTTTTGCTTGTGGTAACAAAATCTTCGGATATCGGCGCCTACGTTTTAGGCAAGAAATACGGCAAAACTTTGCTCCTGGAGCGTGTCAGCCCCAGGAAAACATTTGAAGGGGCCCTGGGAGGGTTCCTTACCGCACTGGCAGCAGGGATGGTTTTTTCTTTTTTCATCACTAGCTTAACATTCCTTGAGAAGTTTTTCTTAATCATGATTTTAGCTATTGTTTCACAGTTGGGAGATCTTTTTGAGTCGCTCATAAAACGCGATTGTGAAGTCAAGGATTCAGGAAAAATTTTACCTGGTATGGGCGGGATTCTCGATGTGATTGACAGTATAATTTTTACAGCCCCTACATTTTATCTTTACGTTACCATGATGCGTAGAGGTTTCTGACAATAGGGTAAATTTGATTGCTAATGATTACAGCGATTAAAGAACGATTACAAAGATTTATAATCACCGGAATCTTTCCCTAATCTCTGGAATCTGTATGTAAGCTATTATATATGAAAAAAGTTTTAGTATTCGGCTCAACAGGCTCGATAGGCAAAAACTCGCTTGATTGTTTGCGCAAATCAAGAGAGGATTTTAAAGTTATTGGCCTGTGCGCCTACAGCAATACCCGCGTTTTAATGAGTCAAGTCAAGGAGTTTTCTCCGCGTTACGTATGCGTTGTGGATGAGAAAAGCGCTAAAGATTTCGAAAGCGCCTGCGATAGAGGTGTTACGTTGTTTAAGGGAAAAGAAGGCTTAAAGGAATTTTCTCAGCTTTCCAGCGATATCTCTGTAATGGGTATTTCAGGTATATCGGCGCTGGAGCCGTTACTTGCCAATATTCGCCGCACCAAGAGAGTAGCGCTTGCCAATAAAGAAACGATTGTATGCGGGGGTTCTTTCGTATTCAGCCAGGCGCGTAAATATAAAACGGAAATTTTACCGGTTGATAGTGAGATAAATGCTCTTTACCAGCTTTTAGGAAGCGGTAAGCGTTTTGAGAGGGTGTACTTAACGGCTTCAGGTGGAGCGCTTTTTGATTATACGCCAAAGGCTCTTGAGGGCGTTAGCGTAAAAGATGTCCTAAAGCACCCTACCTGGGATATGGGCGCGCGTATAACCATAGACAGCGCAACGTTGCTTAATAAAGGCTTTGAAGCGATAGAAGCGCATAATTTTTTTAATCTTAAGTTTGACGATATCGGCATTGTAATCCACCGAGAGTCCAAGATACACGCGCTTGCGCAGTTTCAAGATAAGACAATTTTAGCCTGCATGTACCCGGCGGATATGCGCATACCCATTGCCTTTGCGCTGTATTACCCGCGCCGTTGCCTAAACAGAATCGGAATTGATTTTAGCAAAGCTTTTTCTTTTACCTTCCTGCCTTTGCCCAGGAAAAGATTTCCGTTATTAGAGATGATTATAGACGCGGCTAAAAAGGAAGATAATTCACTCGTGTGCCTGAACGCTTGCGACGAGAAAGCGGTGGATTACTTTCTCAAAAAAAAGATAAAATTCACAGATATTTATAAAGCCATGGATTACATGTATGGCCACTACCTCTCAAAGAAGCTCTCTTCAGTTGGGGACATTTTTTACTGGAATAACTGGGCGTCCAAAAAAACAGAGGAGTATTTAAAGACATTATGCTAAGTACTATTATTTTCTTTGTTATTTTGGGCATACTGATTACTGCGCATGAATTTGGCCATTTTCTCGCGGCCAAGTTGAACGGCGTAAGAGTAGAAAGGTTTTCTTTAGGCTTTGGCCCGGTTATTTTGAAAAGAAACTGGGGCGGAACAGAGTTTATGCTCTGTGTTTTTCCCCTGGGTGGCTATGTCAAAATGGCAGGAGACTCGCGTAATGCTTGCCAGGGGCTTGCGGATGAGTTTTACTCTAAAGCAGTAGGCATACGCATGCGTATTATTTTCGCAGGGCCCCTGTTTAATTATTTGATGGCATTTATCCTTTTATGGAGTATCGCCATAATCGGTTTTCCGTATCCGGAACCAATTGTGGGTAATGTTAAAGAAGGCTATCCCGCGCAAGCCGCAGGCATTATGACCGGCGACAGAATTTTGGAGGTAAACGGCCGCAAGGTTGATTCCTGGATTGATATGACGCAATATATACGCGAGAGCAAAGATAAAGTAGAGTTAAAAATTGATAGAGACGGCACAATTATTTCTTTACCCGTATTGCTTGGACAGGCAACTTTAGGTGATGAGCTTGGACGGAAAAAAAATATGCCGGTTATCGGCATTGAGACTACCGGGAAAGTTAAAGTCGTAAAATACAATTTCTTCATGGGATTTGTTAAAGGCGCAACATACCTTTTTTATCAGACATCTCTGACTATTCTGGGTTTTGGTTATATGATCCTTGGCAAAATTCCCGCAAAAGACGCGGTAGTGGGGCCTTTGGGTATTTATAGTTTTACCGACCAGGCCGTAAGGGCTGGCATCGTGGCAATTCTTTGGCTGATGGCAACTTTAAATGTAAGCCTTGCTATTGTTAATTTATTCCCCCTGCCGGTTTTAGATGGAGGCCATCTCTTCTTTTCGCTATGCGAAAAAATAAGAAAGAAGCCAGTAAGCGAACGCATAGAAGATATATTGACTAAAGCAGGGCTTGCGGTTATCGGTTTATTATTTATTTTCGTTTTTTATAACGATATTCTGAAGTTTGGGCCTAAAATATGGGGCCCCAAAAATGAAACTGTAAGTAGCGATAACAAATGAACAGTTCAATGAACGGTATAGACTTAAATCCGAAGCACGAAATCCGAAACAATGTACAAATGTCCTAAATTCTAATGATTTAGACAAAAAAAGTTTTGAGCATTTGTAAATTCGGTCATTAGAATTTGTTTCGGATTTTGACTCGCCTCGCTTCGCATCGGCGAAGCGGGTATTCGGATTTCGGATTTTTATTATAAACAAAATGACAAAAATCGCACACATAGGCAGCCTTAAAATCGGGGGGAAAAATCCAGTCAGGATAAAAGGAATGCTTAAGGGAAGCCTTGCTGAACGTAGTATCTTACTTGAGGAGGCAAGGTCCCTGGTGGCCGAGGGGGCGGAGGCAATTCGTATTGCAATCAAACGCCCGCAAGAATCTTCGGTAGTTCAATATTTAAAAAAATATATAGAAGTTCCGCTGGTAGCTGATATACATTTTAATTATAAATTAGCTCTGGAAGCTATCGAAAACAGTTTTGATGCCATACGTTTAAATCCGCTTAACCTAACGGACATGCGTCAAATACAGGAAGTAGCAAGAGCTGCCAGGCTTGCGGATATTTCTATACGCGTAGGCATTAATTCAGGAGGCTTTAGGAAAGATTTTTCTTCCGATGAAGCTTTGGCGCGCGAAATGTCTCGCGCTGCGTTAAATTTTATAAAAATACTGGAGAAAGAGGATTTTTACAATATAACCGTTTCACTCAAAGCCGCGAGCGTGAAGGCGACCATGCTGGCTAACAGGCTTTTCGCAAAAAAGAGCAATTACCCTTTACATCTAGGCGTGACTGCTTCAGGGCCATTTCAGGAAGCTGTGGTAAAATCAGCAATAGGCATAGGCGGGCTCCTGGAAGAAGGCTTGGGTAGTATTATAAGAGTTTCCTTGACGGCTCCCTCTTATCTGGAAATGCGCATAGCTAAATTTATTCTGCAAGCTTTAGGGCTTAGGAAATTCGGCCCTGAAATTATATCCTGCCCGACCTGTTCGCGTTGCCAGGTCGACTTGGTAAAAGTGGTGAACGAATTTCAAAAAGAAGCGCAAATTTTATACGCCGCAGGCTGTAAATTACCCTTAAAAATCGCTATAATGGGGTGTGAAGTTAACGGCCCGGGTGAAGCGCGCCAGGCAGATATAGGAGTTGCGTTTGGCAAAGGGCGCGGGGTAGTTTTTAAAAAGGATAAAATGCTGGGGTCTGTGTCGGAAAAGAACGCTGTCCGGGAATTTTTGAAAATAATTGATTCGCGAAAATGATTTTATTAGCACGAATTACCACGAATTTGGAACTAATTTCCACGAATGAAAATTTGTGGCAATTCGTCTTTAATTCGTGGCCATTCGTGATCAAAAAGGGGGTGAAATGATGGATATAAAAGCTCTCAAGAAAGAATTGCGCAAAGAATTAAGTTTTAGTCTCGGCGATGGAGATAAATTGACGGAAAATATAGTACGTGAACGCATAGTGCGCATTTTTGAATATTGGGAAAAGGAGAAAAACCGCATACTTGACCCGGCCACCAAAACAACAATAATCAATGAACTCTGTGATGAGTTTTTGGGTTTTGGCCCCCTGAAAGAATTGATGGATGACCCCCGGGTCACCGAAATAATGATTAACGGCCCTGATAAAGTGTATATGGAAAAAGACGGCAGAAAAGTTCCTACCGCTGTTACCTTTGATGACGAAACGCATCTGCGCCATATGGTTGAGAAAATGCTTATACCGACAGGCAGAAGAGTTGATGAGTCATACCCCTATGTAGATTTTTCTCTTAAAGACGGCTCGCGGGTAAACGTGATAATCCCTCCTTTATCGGTAGGAGGAGCAACCGTAACCATACGAAAATTTTTGCGTAGTATCAATAAGATAGATGATCTGGTAAATTTAGGAACGATCGATCAACGCATGGCCGATTTTCTGGTTGCCTGTACTCGCGCAAAGATTAATGTACTTTTTTCAGGAGCTACCGGCTCCGGTAAAACAACCACGCTGGAAGTTCTTTCTTCCTATATCAGCCCGCAAGAGCGGATTATTATTATCGAGGACACTTTGGAATTAACGCTGCGCCAGGAACACGTAGTGCGCCTTTTAACGCGGCCGCCGAATATCGAAGGCAAGGGCACCGTAGAAATACGCGATCTTTTTATTAATACGCTGCGCATGAGGCCGACAAGGATTATCTTAGGCGAAATCCGCGGTGCAGAAGCCATGGATTATTTGCAGGCATTAAATAGCGGACATCGTGGGTGCCTTGCCGTAATACATGCCTCAGCCCCGGTTGATGCAATTACTCGGCTTGAGACTATGGCGTTATATGCGGGGTTGTATATTCCGGTATGGGCGATACGCAAGCAGATTACCTCCGGTATTGATTTAATTGTCCAACACGACCAGCTTACTGACGGAACGCGAAAAATAACCTATATGACTGAAGTTGAACGCATGGAGGGCGAAGAGATAATTTTGAGGGATATTTTCCGTTACGAGATTGAAGATGTCGATCTTGACGGAAAAGTGCGCGGCTCATTTAAAGCTAAAAATGTCCCTACATTTTTCCCCTTGTTTAAGAAGAAAGGCGTGGAATTAGGCGAAGAGATATTTAAAGATAAATGAACAGCTGAAAAAAGTTTAAAGTTAGAAGTGCCTAAAGTGAGCTAAAGTTAAATTACCCCAACTTTAGTCACTTCAAACTTTAGCTCACTTTAAACTTATTTTAAAAAGTCCGTGGTCTGATTAATATGTTATTCTCAAAAAGTTTCATACCCACAATGAGAGAGGTGCCTAAAGACGCAGAGGCAAAGAGCCATGCGCTCGCACTGCGAGCCGGGCTTCTTTTTATGGCTAGCGCCGGAATTTATTCCTATTTGCCGCTTGGCTTTGCGGTTTTAAAAAAGATAGAGGAAATCATTAGAAAACATATGAATAAGGCAGGCGCTTGCGAGTTATTTATGTCGGCGCTGCAGCCTATTGATATATGGCAGAAAACCGGAAGAGACAAAATATTAGAAGAGGTGATGATTAGATTTCGCGACAGGCGCGGCAGAGAACTCTGCCTTGGGCCTACCCATGAGGAGATGATTACCGAAATCGTAAAGAAGAATGTTTTTTCTTATAGACAGCTTCCTCTGATTTTATATCAGATACAGACAAAATTCAGAGATGAGCCCCGTCCGCGCTTCGGGCTGCTGCGCACCTGTGAATTTATCATGAAAGATGCATATAGTTTCGACGCGACGCAAGAGGGTTTAAATGTTAATTACCAGAAAATGCTTGGTGCCTATCAGGATATTTTTAAGGAATGCGGGTTAAATTTTATAATGACAGAAGCTGATTCCGGAGCCATGGGTGGTAGCCTTTCGCATGAATTTTTAGTGCCGGCGGAAATAGGAGAGGATATGCTTTATTTCTGCACTAAGTGTAACGCTTATTACAAGAAAGAAGGCAAATGCCCTAAATGTGGCACAGCACTCTTAACTAAATCCATGATAGAAATAGGGCATATTTTTCAGCTCGGCGTTAAATATTCTCTTGCTCAAGGAGCGCTATTTTTAGACCAGGAGGGTAAGCGTCAGCCCGCTATTATGGGTTGTTATGGCATAGGCGTCAGCCGCCTGCTTCCGGCAATAATCGAAACAAATTCAGACGATAAAGGCATTATCTGGCCAAGAGGGGTGAGCCCCTTTGATGCGACTATGGTTGTGGTGGGGGACGCATTATTGCAGGAAGCATTAGCGCTTGCGCATACTCTAGAAAAAAGCGGGCTAACTATTTTAGTGGATGAGCGCATTGAGAGTGCGGGCGTTAAGTTTAACGACGCCTTACTTTTAGGCAGTCCTTACACCATAGTTATTGGTAAAAATTATACTGCCTCCGGTAAGATAGAAGTTGAGGCGCGCAAGACCCGCGAAAAGGTAACCTTAAGCCCTGAAGAATTAATTAATTTTTTTAATAATGAACGAGAACGAAACGCTTAAGGCAAAGATTGAAGAGTTGTTGAAGGAAGAAAACGCTGAACTTATAGAGTTTAAAGTATATTTGCATTTTTCTACCTATAATGTGCGTTGCCTGGTGGATTACCCCGCGGGCGGCATTACGGTAGATACTTGCTCAAAGTTTAACCACAGAATTGTTTCATTTTTAGAAGAGACAAAACTATTGGGAGAAGATTTTGTGGTGGAAGTTAACTCTCCCGGGTTAGACAGGCCGCTTAAAGAATACAAAGATTTTTTGCGCAAGTTGGGTAAAACCATAGGCGTATGGCTGAAAGTTACTCAAGAGGAAAAAGCATACTGGGAAGGAGAAATTATAGAAGTAAATGAAAATGGGATCGTCTTAAAAGCTAAAGATAAACTGCTTAATATCGAGTTAACCAATATTAACGTGGGGAAGGAGAAAATACAATTATGAATAAAGAATTTTTAACTGTCCTGGAACAATTAGAGCGCGAAAGAGGCCTGGATAAAAACCTTCTTATCGAAGCGGTGAAGCAAGCTTTGATAGTAGCGGCAAAAAAAATAGCCAAAATTACTGCTCCCGGAGCCGAAGTGAAGGTGGATATAGACCCGGTTAAGGGAGATATCAAAGTCTGGGTGGGAGAAAATGAAGTGGTTTCCCGTGAATTTGGGCGCATTGCCGCGCAGACTGCGCGTCAGGTAATTATTCAGAAGATCCGTGAAGCCGAAAAAGATAATGTATATAACGAGTTTAAAGGAAAAGAGGGCGATATTATCGGGGGCATCGTTTACCGCCTTGAGAAAAAAGCGGTTATCCTTGATCTGCTGGGAAAAGCCGAGGGTATTGTGCCTCATTCTTTTCTCTCACCCATGGATAGGTTCCGTTTAGGCGAACGAGTGAAAGCTTTCGTATATGAGGTAAAAAAAGACAAAGGAACGCAGATAATCCTTTCACGCAAACATGAGGGGTTGGTCAAGAAACTTTTCGAATTGGAAGTTCCTGAAATCTTTGAAGGTATCGTTGAAGTAAAATCGATTGCCAGAGAAGCGGGAGAAAGGACAAAAATAGCGGTATTCTCAAAGGATGAAAAAGTTGACGCGGTGGGCGCATGCGTAGGGATACGCGGTTCGCGCGTTAAAAACATCATTGAAGAGCTGCGCGGAGAAAAAATTGATATTGTGAGGTATAATTCGGATATAAAAGAATTTATTAAGGCGGCCATAGCGCCTGCAGTTGTTTCTCGAATAGAGCTGGACAGGGACAATAAAAGGGCGAAAGTGCTTGTAGCTGGCGATCAGCTTTCTATAGCTATAGGTAAAAAGGGGCAAAACGTGCGCCTTGCTTCGCGCTTGGTCGGCTGGGAGATAGATGTGCGCTCAAAAGAAGCCATTGAAGAAGAAGTTAAAGCGATGCTTAAGTTAAAAAGTGTCGGTAAGAAAATTTCTGCAGTACTGGTTGAAGCAGGCTATGGCAGTATTATGGCTTTAGCGCGGACTAGCCCTGCGAAGCTTTCGGAGTTAAAAGGAATAGGCAAGAAAAAGGCAACGCAGATAATCGAAGAAGCCAAACATACTTCCTCGCAGAAAGAGGAGCCCAAAATTGTGCAAAATGAGCAAAGTTTAGAAAAAAAGCCCGAGGGCGAAGCTAAGGCAGAGGACGGTGAAGTAAATGAGAATTTATGAATTAGCTAAAGAATTGGGCATTGATAGCAAGGAGCTTGTTGAAAAGCTGCACGGTTTGAATTTCCCGGTTAAAAACCATATGTCGGCGGTTGACAAGGATACAGCGGAGATTATCCGTCACGAAATAGGGGCGATGAAGAAGCAGGAAATCGAAGATAATGTCATTGAGGTGGATTTCCCGGTGACGTTGAAGGATCTGGCGGTTAAACTGAATAAAAAACCTTCTGAATTGTTGGGGGATTTAATTAAAGAAGGCAAATTCCTGAATATCAACCAGGCCTTAAACGAGGAATTGGCGCGTCAGATCGCCTATAAGTATAAAGTCAATTTGCAGAAAAAACCTACTGCCGAAGAGGTTATCTTAAAATCAGAATCAAAAGACCTGCGGCCACGCGGCCCGATTGTTACCCTTATGGGCCATATAGACCATGGAAAGACTTCACTGCTTGATTATATCCGCAAGAGTAAAATCGCCGAAAAAGAAACCGGTGGAATTACTCAACACATCGGAGCTTATCAGGTAAGCTTGCCCAAAGGTAAAATTACGTTCCTTGATACCCCAGGCCATGAAACTTTTACCGCCATGCGTTCCCGCGGAGCAAACGTCACTGATATAGTAGTGCTGGTAGTCGCTGCCGATGAAGGCGTAAAACCTCAAACCGAAGAAGCGCTCGATCACGCTAAGGCTGCAGGCGTGCCCATTATGGTAGCCATAAATAAAATTGATAAATCTACCGCCAATCCCGATATGGTTAAGCAGCAGCTTTCTAAACTCGGGCTTTTAGCTGAAGATTGGGGCGGAAAGACCATTGCTGTCGGACTTTCCGCGAAAACCGGCCAGGGAGTAGATGAGTTTCTTGAGTTGATTTTACTGCAAGCTGAAATTATGGAGTTAAAGGCCGACTATGGAAGGCAGGCAGTGGGAATAGTGATAGATGCCAAGCTTTCCAAAGGTAAGGGCCCATTGGCCGCAATCTTGGTGCAGGAGGGCTGCTTAAAGTTGGGCGATTGGTGTGTATGCGGCCTTTACTGGGGCAGGATTAAGGCAATGTATGACGACAAAGGGAATCCGCTTTCTTCGGCTGCACCGGCTCACCCGGCAGAGATACTCGGTTTAAACGGCGTGCCCAATCCCGGAGAACAGCTTCTGGTGGTGCCTGATGAAAAAAGCGCCCGCGAAATCATCGAAGTAAGAAGAGAAGAAGTCGAAAAGAAAAAACTTAACGCCCCAGCGCATTTTAAACTGGAAGATTTGTATAAGAAGATCAAAGAAGAGCATATAAAACAATTAAAAATTATTCTTAAAGCTGATGTCGGCGGTACGCTTGAAGCAGTGGACGCAGCGCTGATGAAATTTTCAGGCGCAGAGGTTGAGCTAAATATTGTGCACAAAGGGGTGGGTGCAATAAATGCCTCTGATGTGCTTTTAGCCGAAGTAACCGACGCCGTTGTGGTGGGTTTTAAGGTTACAATAGACACACAGGCACGAGATCTTGCAAAACGCAAAGGTATTGAAACCAGGGTTTATCAAATTGTATATGAGCTTCTCGATGATATTAAGGCCGCGCTTGAGGGGATGCTGGCTCCACAAATTAAGCGTATATTTGTAGGTAGAGTGCGTATCAAAGAGGTATTTAAGCTTTCTAAATCTGGTATTATTGCCGGCTGTGTTGTTGAAAAAGGAAAAGCCTTAAGGGGTGCAGCCTGTCAAGTTACCAGAGGAACCGAGATTGTGCATGAGGGTAAAGTTCAGTCGCTCAAGCGTTTCAAAGACGATGTCAGAGAAGTCGCTGAAGGGGTTGAATGCGGCTGTTCGGTGGGTTTTGACGGCATACAGGCAGGCGACATTATAGATATTTTTAGCGAAGAAACAATTGCGCGCAGGCTGAAAGAATAGAAGCGGAAAAACGCGGAACAATACGCGGAAAAACGCGGACAGCGTAGATCCGCGTTGATATCCGCGTGTATCCGCATCTACATTTTCCATATATGAATAAAAAAATAATTCTTAGCGGAATGCGGCCAACGGGAAAATTGCATATTGGACATTGGGTCGGCGCGCTTTCAAACTGGGTGCGCCTGCAGGAAAGCTACCGGTGTTTTTTTATGGTGGCTGATTGGCATGCGCTTATGAGCGAATATAAAAATTCCACGAATATCAAAGAGTATGTTGTGGATAATGCCAGTGATTGGCTCGCGTACGGCATAGATCCTAAAGAGTCGGTTATTTTTGTGCAGTCGCACGTACCGGAGCATCTGGAATTAAATATGATGCTCTCGGTGCTTACTCCGTTAGGTTGGCTTTTTCGCTGCCCGACATTCAAAGAACAGATTGCCCAGTTAAAAGATAAAGAGATAAATACGTACGCTTTCTTAGGCTACCCGGTGCTGCAGGCCGCGGATATTATTTTGTATAAAGCAAATTCCGTTCCCGTAGGAGAAGACCAGCTGCCGCATTTAGAATTGTGCCGGGAAATTGTACGCAAATTTAACTCCATATATAAAACAGAAGTATTAGTCGAACCCCAGGCCATGCTTACTTCCACCCCGCGCCTTCTGGGTTTAGATGGCAGAAAGATGAGCAAGAGCTATAAAAATTACATCGCGCTTGACGAAGAAGACAACGATATACGAAAGAAAATCGCGACCATGATTACCGACCCGCAGCGTATCAAAAAAGAAGACAAGGGCCATCCTGAAATATGTAACGTACACGCCTACTACGCGGTTTTTGTTCCGGAGATGAAAGAAGAGGTGGACGATTGGTGCAGAAATGCTTTGCGCGGTTGTGTTGAATGCAAAAAAATACTCGCGGATAAGATGGTTGCATTTATAGCGCCTAAACGCGATAAAAAGAAGGAAATTTTGAAGAAAAAAGATTATATTTATGATATACTAAATGTAGGAAACAAGAAAGCTCAAATAACAGCGGAAAAAACGCTTGTAGAAGTAAAAGAAGTAGTAGGCATATGAGGTAGATGCGGAATGCCGCGGAACTATACGCGGAACAACGCGGAGTCAGCGTTTATCCGCGTTTTAATCCGCGTGTATCCGCTTCTAATTATATATGAAAATAAGGTTAGATATCTTCGAAGGCCCGCTCGATTTACTCCTTTATCTTATTAAAAAAGACCACCTCAATATCTACGATATCCCCATCACGGCGGTTGTCGACCAATATTTACAGTTTTTAGAATTAATGAAATTGATGGACATAAATCTGGCATCAGAGTACCTAGTTACTGCCGCGACGCTTATAAGCATAAAATCAAAAATGTTATTGCCGGCGCCTCCGCAGGAAGAAGAGGAACAAATTGACCCTAGGGATGAGCTGGTTAGGAAGCTCCTTGAGTACGAAAAATTCA
>JAQTOI010000023.1:3796-23564 GCA_028713415.1 Candidatus Omnitrophota bacterium | reverse complement strand
TGCCTGGCTGCAAATTCACGCAGCGCCATATTAGAGCTCTTTATATCCGGCAAGTTCCTGCGCCTGCCCAGGATAGTTTTTACGTATCCCAATGTTTCCGCCTCACTGCAAGTTTTTTCTATATATTCTTTTACCTTTGGGTAACGCAGAAAATAGTTATCTATGAAATTTTGAGCTTCCTCTGCCCGCACATTCAATTCTGAGGCAAGTCCGTAAGGGCTCATACCGTAAATAATCCCGAAGTTCACTTTTTTAGCCAGCTCACGCATACCCGCCTCAAGTGCTTTCTCATCGACCCCAAAAAGAAGGGACGCGGTAAAGGAATGGATATCCAAGTTCTTTTCAAATGCCTCGATTAAAACTTTGTCTTTTGAGAAATGCGCAAGAATTCGCAGTTCTATCTGTGAATAGTCCCCGGAAAGTATATATCCGCCCTCAAAAGAAGAAACAAAAGTTTTGCGCAGCGCTTGATGAAATTTGCCACGGGCCGGTATGCTTTGCAGGTTTGGGCTTGATGACGAAAGCCTGCCTGTCTGCGTCGCAGTTTGGTTGAATTTTGCATGAAGCCTACCGTCGCCCAGTTTTACCATTTCTAAAAGCGGCCGTATATACGTCGTCTTCAATTTATTTAATTCGCGGTACTCTAAAAGATGTTTTGCGATTACGTGTTTATCAGCCAACTTTACCAGGACCTCTTCGTTCGTGGAATATCCGGTTTTTGTGGCTTTTAGAGGAGGAATTTTTAAATCTTCAAAAAGCACGACGCGCAGTTGCGCCGGAGAATTAAGATTAAATTCTTTTCCTGCGAGCGCAAATATTTTTTTAGCCGCTTTCTCCTCCTCGCCTTCAACATCCTTGAGGAGTTCTTGCATATTCTTTGTATCTATGCTTACCCCCCAGGTTTCCATATCGCTTAATACGCGAACCAGAGGCATCTCCACTTTAAAAAATAAATTTTCTAAAGAGCCTTCTTTCAGGTTTTGCGACAATTTTTTATAGAGTTTTTGTATGAAATACACCGCTGCCTCTTCGGGTACTTCTGAAACAAAATCTTTCAAGTAATGAGTCGCTAAAGAGCCAAGTTCGTAATCAAGCAGGGAGGGGTCATCAACGTAGGCCGCTATTTTAACGTCAAACCACATACCTTTGATATTTATATCAGGTGCCTGGAGTATCTGCTCCTTGAAATCGTAGGAGATTTTTTTTATGCGCTCATTTTCCAGGATGCTTTGTATAGCCGCCGTCGTAGTTTTACAAACCGAAGCATCCCCGGCAAATACAAAAGCTGCCTCTGCCCCTAGAAATACCGTAGCTTCAGACTTATCCATCTGTGATTTAAGGCAACCCAAGCCTTCTTTTAGGTCAATTTGAACGTTTAAGGCGGCAGGCGCCACACTTTTTAATAGGCTCTTAAATTCAAATTCGCTGAACATCTTATAAAGAGCCTCTTGATCGCTTTCTTTAATTTTCAAATCTTTCCAATCCGTATTTATCGGGCATGCTTCCAGTTTGACCAGCTCTTTGCTTAAAAGTATATTTTCTTTGTTATCAAGGATTATCTTTTGCATCCGTGGGGAAAGATTAACCGCGTTTGAGAAAATATTTTCTACGGTTTTAAATTCCTTAATTAACTTCAAAGCGCCTGCCTTGCCGATGCCTTTTGCTCCGGGTATATTATCAGCGCTGTCTCCGGCTAGAGCCAGAAAGTCGATTATGGACAGAGGCGCAAAGCCGAATTCTTTTGTAAAATCTTCCTGTCTGAATAATTTTTCCTGCGTAGGATTATAAATCGAAACGTTTTTTTCATCCAGTAGTTGAAAAATGTCTTTATCCGAAGTAACAATTACGGTCTCCAAATTTTCCGCAACCGCTTTTTTTGTCAGCGAAAAAATAATATCGTCCGCCTCAAACCCCTCTTTTTCTACTAAAGTTATCCCCATCGCATCAATAAGTTTCTTAATAAGGGGTATTTGTATTTTTAACGGGTCAGGCATGGGCGGACGCTGTATTTTATAGTCTTTGAACTTTTCCTGCCGGAAGGTTTTGCGTGAAACATCAAAACAAATCCCCATATAATCCGGGTTAAATTGAGTTTTTATTTTTTTCAAGGTTTGATAAAATCCGTAAATCGCCCCTGTGGGTAAGCCTTTGGATGAGGATAGTCTTATGGCATAAAAGGAACGATAGCATATTGATGTCCCGTCAATTAAATAAATTGTCTTATTTGTCACTTCTTCGAAGGTTTATAGCCGTACGCTCACCTTGAGTTTACGCATGTCGCGGTATTATGGTATGGGTAACCATTAATGTTTTGGGTTAAAAGATATAAGGGCATATACGAAAGTGAGCCCCGAAACCATTAGGGTATTTGCTTGCGGCAAGGGGCGAGGTGAAGCACTGGTCGTACCTTACTTTTCTTGGGCTAAACGGAAAACTCCAGAAAGAGCGTTTTTGAGTTTTTCTCCAGCAGCAAGATAATCTTCCTTTTTCATGTCGTTGAGCGCTTCCTGAATATCGTTCTCGGCTGCGGTTTTGGTGCGCATTCTTTCAGCCTTCTTATAGAACTCCATTGTTTGAGCTTTCAATTCGTCATCGGCGGGATTTAGCGAAAGAACCGTTTCAAATTCTTTTATAGCTGCGGTATAATCTGCCTGCAGGAATAAGTTTGAACCTATATCAAAATGCAGCTTTGCTTCCTCAATTGTTTTAAGCCGTTCTTGCTCGCGGCTATACACAAGTTCTTTAGAAAGCCTCAAAGCCTGTTTTTCAAGCATCGTTTTCTTAACTTGAGGATATGTACCTAAAGCCAAAAGGTGCTGCGCCGACACTTCCCGCCAGTATTCTCCTTCCTGGCCCAGTTCATAGCGCTTTTCCCAGTAATAGGTGGCATTGGGTATATCCCCCTTTTTCTCATAAAGAAATGCTAAATTGGTATAGGTGGGTAAATAGTCACCGTTTACCGCAAGAGCTTTGTTATACATCGCAATCGCGCCCTCTAAGTCATTTAAGCCTTCGTAGATAACCCCGATGTCATTAATGACTTCTATATATGTGGGATCAAGCTCGGCAGCTTTCTGGTAATAAGTTAAAGCGCCGGCCAGGTCTCCTTGCGATTGCAATTTATACCCCTGCGTCCGGTATGTCCTTGCCTGGTCCTGCAGCTGTGGGTTTACAATTTGTTCCGCACCTTGGGCGCTGATTAAGGGAAAGAATATAAGCGTGAGGATGAAGAAATATCTCATCAATGTTAAATGTAACATAAATGAATATCCATGTCAAGAAAATTTGCTACCGCAGAACCGTCCTCCTTCGCTTTTTAAGCTTCGGAGAGACGTCTCGCTCGCCTCGGCGTAACCTTCGGCGAAGCCGGGCCGAAGTTTTAACGAAGGCGGACGCAAAATTCCGCAATGCCGCAAAGGACAGATGACAGAAGTCAGAAAACAGAGGACAGAAAAAATCTGAACTCTGACTTCTGACCTCTGACTTCTGAAAATTTCACGGTGTTATATATACGTATTCAATCTCACCAAAAGCGCTGTAAGCAGTAGGGTAAAGATTTTCGAATTTATTTGCTACTGCGTAAATTGAATAGGGAATTACGGTATAAATAAGCGGTAGCTCATCACTAACTATCATCTGAAAACGGTAAAACAACTCTTTTCTCTTTTGCTCATCCGTTTCTTTGGCAGCCTCATTAAAGATAGTTTCTATCTCTTCTTCAAAGGCATCAAGAGGTGCTTTTTGAGGGTTCCACATATGCATAGTCCCCTTATATGACCAGACATTTTTTCCAAAATAAGGCTCAATTGTGCCGGTAAGCCTGATAAAAACCATTTCCCAGTCGCCTGAAACCAGCAGTTTATTAACCAGGTTGTTAAAATCAAGGCCAAGTAAGTTTATCTTTATGCCTATATTTTCAAGGTCGGTTTTTATCAATGAAGCCATGAGCAATCGTTCGGGGTTATCAGCGTTGGTAAAAAAATTTATCTCTAATCTATTGCCGTCTTTATCTTCTAAAACGCGGTCGTTATTCCTGTCAAGCAGGCCAAGCTGCAAAAGTAATTTTATGGCTCGGGCAGGATTGTAAGGGTATTCTTCCAGCTCAGCAGTAAAAAAAGCTTTATTGGAAGGGCTTTCGCTGGAATACTGCGGTATGCCTAACCCATTTAAGACAATGGTAATCAGTTTTTCCCTGTTGATAGCATAGGCTATTGCCTTCCTGAAATTTTTGTCTCTAAAGAGCCGCAATTTGTAAGGTGTTATTAATGGCTTTTTGGTGTTAGGGTTAATTTTGGTATTCTGGTTTAATACTAAAAAATTTGAGGAGTGAGAAGGGCCGGCATTATATAAGGTAAAGCTATCTTTATTCTGCTCCGGGCCCAGAATAGCTATATCACGCGGACGTAACCCGTAGTAATCAATGTCGCCTTCCATAAATTTTAAAAGAATGGTGTCTGCGTTGGGGATTATCAAAAATATGATTTTCTCGAGATACGGTAATTTCTGGTTACAGGCGTCTTTTTTCCAGTAGTAGGGGTTTCTCTCAAGTATTACGCGTTCTCCCGGGCTATATTTTTTTAGGCGAAACGGACCGCTTCCGATTATATCCTCTGGTTTGCTGCCCAGCCCCAGGCTGAAGCTGAAGGTTTTACTTTTTACAAGGCTGGCATAAGCGTGAAAGGGGAGAATTTCCTGATTCAAAGCGCGCAGGAAGGGTGAAAACGTAAAAGGAAGAATAAACCTTACCGTATAATCGTCTATTTTCTCTACGCGTATCCTTTTTCCTTCTAAAAGAAATATATCGCGGCTTGAAGAAGGGATATCGGCATTATAAATTAAATCATTGAAAGTAAATACCACGTCATCTGCGGTAAATTTCTTTCCGTCATTCCAGAAAACATCTTTACGCAAATGAAAGAGCCATTCGATATTGTCTTTGGTTTCCCAGCTTTGCGCAAGATTTGGCAGGACTTCCAGAGTCAAGGGGGCAGTCCTGGTCAGGCCTTCGAAAATAAAGGAGGTTATCTGCGTGGTTGAAGTTTCCTGCGCAACTATAGGGTTAAATGATTTGGGGTCGGAACTGGACGCGAGTATAAATTCCCCGCCTGCTTTACCGCAGCTAAGTTTATATTCTTTAAAAGGCTCTTTGAATACAGGCTCTGCGCAATCCAGCCGCCCTAGAGCGACAACAATTATGGCAAAAATAAGGAAAGAGATTTTATGTTTCATTAACTAAAAGAATGGCTTGAGCATTCTTAAGGTTGCGGTTGTTGACTTGAGGTTTGAGCCTGTGTCTGTGGCTCCTGGCTTGAAGGCTGCGCCTGTGGCTCCTGGGTAGCTTGCGCCTGCATGGCGGCTTGCGGCTTTTGTTCTTGCGCGCCAGCACCCCCGCTTTTAGGCGCTTCTTTAGATTCTATGGGAAGAGCTGGCTCTTCTTTGGTTATGTCGCTGTATTTATCCATGCGCGACTTGCTCCTTTCTCTTGATAAATAGACAAGCGATATGGAGCTTAAGAAAAAAAGTACCGCTAAAATTACCGTTAATTTTACGATGAAAGAATTTGTTTTGGTTCCGAATATGGATTCAACGCCGCCCAAGGCTTCGACTAAGCCTCCGCTTCTGCCGCGCTGGACTAGAATTACCGCTAATAGCCCCATAACTATGAGAATGTGTGCTATGAGAATTATATTGTACATATGTTTCCTTTAGATAGCATTTTTAACTATCTGTGTAAAAGAAGAGACTTCTAATGACGCCCCGCCCACAAGCGCTCCGTCTACGTCAGCTTCTTTCATGAGGTCTTTTATGTTTGCCGGCTTAACGCTTCCTCCATAAAGAATGCGCACATTGTCGGCAAAACCGCTTGAAAAGTTTTCCGCAAGCCAGTTACGGATAAATTTATGCACTTCCTGCGCTTGAAGAGCTGTTGCGTTTTTGCCTGTGCCTATTGCCCACACAGGCTCATAAGCCACAACCATACCCAGCATGTCCTCAATCGCAAAACCCTTGAGGCAGCCTTCAAGCTGGTTCTTTATTATTTCAATAGTTTTTCCAGCTTCTCGTTCTTCCAAAGTCTCCCCAACGCAGCAGATAGGGCTTAAGCCAACTACAAGCGCTGCTTTTATTTTTTTATTGATTAGCTCATTACTTTCAAGGAAATATTTCCTTCTTTCAGAGTGCCCTATGATAACAAACTCGCATCCCGAGTCTTTAAGCATAAGCGGAGAAATTTCTCCGGTATAGGCCCCTTCCTTTTCCCAGCATAAATTCTGGGCGCCCAGTTTAATCTCGCTTTCCATAATCACTTCATAAACTTCCGAAAGACAAGTAAAAGGAGGGCAAATCACGATATCGGCTTTGTCAAAATCAAGCAGCTCGCGTTTTAAGCCATTTGCCAAAGCAATAGCTTCATTTATCGTCTTATACATTTTCCAGTTGCCGGCAATAAGTGGTTTTCGCATATATTCCTTTCGTTTAGATAGAAGCGGAACCACGCGGAACATAACGCGGAAATACGCAGAAAATCAGCGTTTATCCGCGTATCAATCTGCGTGTATCAGCATCTACTCTTTCTCCGGTATTATCGCGATTCCCGGTAATTCTTTTCCTTCCAATAATTCAAGCGAGGCTCCTCCGCCGGTGGAAACATGCGATAATTTATCAGCAACTTTAAATTTTTTTGCCGCGGATGCCGAATCTCCTCCGCCGACAATTACCATTGCGTCTTTTAAGGTGGCGAGATATTGCGCGATTTCTTTTGTTCCTTGCGCGAAAGCGTCTTTTTCAAAAATACCTACAGGGCCGTTCCAGAGCACAGTTTTTGCGCTTTTCAATTCAGTTTTAAAAAGCGCAATCGTTTTGGGCCCGATATCTACACCAATAAGCCCCGTTGGTATGGTGTCTGCAGTAATTTTTTTGGTTGGGGCCTCGATGTTGTCTACAACAAGATGGTCTATAGGCAAAACTATTTTTACTTTTCTTTTAACGGCGTCAGCCAGGATATTCTTTGCTAAATCAATTTTTTCGGCTTCTACGCGGGAGGCGCCTACGTCTTCGCCTTTGGCCTTTAGGAAAGTATAAGCCATTGCTCCGCCGATAAGAATAGCATCGGCTTTTTGCATGAGATTACCGATAACCCCGATTTTGTCGGAAACCTTTGCCCCTCCTAAGATAACCACGTAAGGCTTTTTTGGATTTAAAGCTTGAGCAAGAGAGGTTACTTCTTTTTCCATTAAAAACCCCAGACACGATGGTAAAAATTTTGCGATTATGGTAGTTGAAGCATGCGCCCTATGCGCTGTGCCAAAGGCGTCATTGACGTAAATATCCGCCAAAGAGGCAAGCTGTTTGGCAAAGGCTTCATCACCTTCTTCTTCCTGGGCATGGAATCTTAAGTTTTCTAAGAGAATTATTTTTTTCTTAGAAGTCTCGATTTTCTTTTTTACCTCATCCCCTACGCAGTCGTCCAATTTTTCTACCGTCTCGCCCAAGAGCTGCGCTAATTTCTTTGCTACAGGATCCATACGTAAGCCCTCGACAACTTTACCATCCGGCCTACCTAAGTGGCTCATTAGTATGAGTTTTTTTGCTCCTTTCTCCAGAACAAATTTGATTGTCGGTAATGCTTCTTTTATGCGAGTATCATCGCTAATGTTGCCTTGCTTATCTAGGGGCACATTGAAGTCCAAGCGCATGATTACTGTTTTGCCTTTAAAGTCGATGTCTTTTACGGTGAGTTTTGACATATTTACCTTATTTTACAGCCCTTTCTTAATAATATATTCAATAAGGTCAACCACTCTGCAGGAATAACCCCACTCGTTATCGTACCAGGCAATGACTTTAACGAAATTGCCGCCAATGACTTTGGTCATTTTTGAATCAACCGTTGCGGAAGCGGGATAGTGGTTGAAATCGACCGACACTACATCTTCGTCGGTGTATTCGAGAATGCCTTTCAATTTTCCTTCAGAGGCGGCCTTCAATGCTTTATTAATCTCTTCTTCTGTAACTTCTTTCTTCAGGAGGCAGGTAAGATCAACCACAGAAACATTCGCCACCGGGACTCTCATCGAGAAACCGTTTAGTTTACCCTTAAGCTCCGGTATCACAAGGCCGATGGCTTTGGCGGCTCCGGTTGAAGTAGGGATCATGGAAATCGCCGCTGCGCGTGCACGGCGCATGTCAGAATGAGGAAGGTCCTGCACCCGTTGATCGTTGGTGTAGGCATGCACCGTGGTCATCAATCCTTTCTCAATACCCCAGGTGTCATTAAGTACCTTTGTCACAGGGGCCAAGCAGTTTGTAGTGCAACTGGCGTTAGAAACGACCGAGTGATTCTTAGGGTCATATTTATCTTCATTGACGCCCATCACGATGGTAAGGTCTTCGCCTTCCGCGGGAGCGGAGATAATGACTTTCTTTGCGCCTCCCTTGGTGATGTGATTTACTGCGCCTTTGACTTCTTTCCCTTTTTTATTTACACCGTCATTTTTAATGGTGAAAAGTCCGGTTGATTCAACTACTATCTCAACGCCAAGATCTTTCCAGGGCAGCTCTCCCGGATCTTTCTTTGCCAGGACTTTTATTTCCTTGCCGTTTACGATAATAGAATCGCTGCTGGCTTTAACGTTACCGCCGGGGAAACGCCCGTGTACCGAATCATATTTTAATAGATGCGCAAGGCTTTTTGCGTCGGTAATATCGTTAACCGCAACCAGTTCTATTGCTTTTGAATTTCTTTCTAAGATTGCGCGGCCGACCATTCTTCCGATTCTGCCAAATCCATTTATGCCGATTTTTACTGCCATGATAATACCTCCTTTAAATAATAGAAGCGGAAAAACGCGGAACAATACGCGGATAAACGCTGATTGTCCGCGTACTTCCGCGTTACTATCCGCTTCTAAGGTCTCATTTGACTTCTTTTAAATAATTTGCGGCTATTTCTGGAGGAGTGAAAACTAAATAGAATCCGCTTCCCCATTCAAACCCCGCAACACGCGTAAGTTTGGGCATTATTTCAATGTGCCAGTGATATGAAAAATGAGCATCGGTATTTACAGGCGATGTGTGTATTATGTAATTATAAGGATGCTCGCCAAGCACCTTTTTCAAGCGATAGAGTGTTTCTTTTAAAATTTTAGCTAGGTCTTTAATACGGTTATCGTCTATCTCAGCGTAATCAATGGAATGCTGTTTCGGGACAATCCAGGTTTCAAAAGAGAAACGGCTGGAAAGCGGGCAGAAGGACACGAAATTTTCATTCTCCATTACTATCCGCTCATGGCCGTTTTCTGCTTCGTAGGCAAGCATATCGCAGAAGATACAGCGCTCTCTGTATTCGTAGTAATGTCGGGCGCCCTTAACTTCCTCTTTTACATTTTTCGGCACCATGGGAAGGGCGATTAATTGGGAGTGCCCATGCTCAAGGGATGCCCCTGCCTCAACGCCGACATTTTTAAAAATTAAAAGATATTTAAAACGTCTGTCTCTGCGTAAATCAAGAGAACGCGACCGGTAAGCTTTAAGGATATACTCTACTTCAATATCGGTTAATTCAGGGATGCCTTTAAAATGATCCGGATTATCAATAATAACCTCATGCGCGCCTATGCCGTTGGACATATCGTAAATACCCATGGCTTGCTTGTCCAGAGTCCCTTCGATTTTGAGCGCGGGAAATTTATTGGGCACAACCCGTACTTTCCAGCCCGGAGTATTTGGAGCACGATGCACTTCAGAGATTGCCTCTATTTCAGGTGGCGTCAGGTGTTCATTGTTGGTACAGAAAGAACATCCCGTTGCCCCTTTCCAGGAAAAAGGAGAAACATTAAAATCTTGCGGCAGGTATGGTTTTTCCACATTCACCACCACCCACCTCGCCACAATCGGATCTTTTCTTAGTTCGGGCATAATTTTTAGCTCTCAGCCTTCAGCTCTCAGCTTTCAGCTTCACACATTCGTTTCTTTAAGAAACTTCGCTGCTTCTTCCGGAGGTGTCGGGCAGATATAGAATCCGCTTCCCCATTCAAACCCCGCAACACGCGTTAAGTGCGGCGTTATTTCCAAATGCCAATGATAGTCTTCTTCAATGGTTGACCAGTATCCCGGATACGGCCTCCTAAAGGGGGCAGTGTGGATAACAAAATTATACTGAGGGTCGTTTAGGAGGACTTTTATTTTCAGAAGAGTTTTTTTCAACACACGCGCCAGCCCCCATACCTGCTCGTCGCTGATTTTATAAAAATCAGGAGAGTGTTTCTTGGGGAGTATCCATATTTCAAAGGGAAATCGCGGCGCAAACGGAACAAGTACCATAAAACCGTCTTGCTCCAACACAACGCGCTGGCCCTCGTTTAATTCCTGGCGTATGAGGTCGCAAAAAATACAGCGTTCATGATAATCATAATAGTGTTTGCCGCCCTCAAGTTCCTCTTTTACTCTTTTCAAATTAACCGGAGCGGAGATTAACTGCGAGCGCGAATGTTTTATTCTTCCTCCGCCCGCATCCCAGCCGTAATTTTTAAATACTAAGACCGATTTTATACGGCTGTCTTTTTCTATTTCCTTAAAGCGGCTGCAGTAGGTAAAAATAACGTCTTTAATGGCGTTCTCGTCTAAATCCGCCATATTGGCAATGTGGTCGGGAGTTTCTACGACAACTTCATGGCTGCCGATAGCGTTGATTAAGTCATAAGGGCCTTTGCCTTTTTTCCAGAGTTCTTCTCCGCTTGAAACAAAAGGTTTTTTGCTTGGGATGACCCGCACGCGCCAATTGCCTTGGTTATCATTTACGGAAGTAATTTGCGGCGGAGTCATTGTTTCTTTGCCGCGGCAGAAAGGGCATTCTTTTTCCGCGGGGGCTGTATCCACGCGGGTGAAGTCTTTGGGCCTCTTTGCCCTTTCAGTGGCAATGATGACCCAGCGGCCCAGAATAGGATCTTTACGTAATTGAGGCATGATTTAAATATACAAAGCGCTCTTTAGCTTTTTAGGCTCTGTGTAATTGGATTATTATAACAATGCTTATTTAAATTGCAAGAATTTTATTGCCGCCTCTAGCCTAAAATATATACATTATATATACCTTAATATAAAAGCGGAAAGAAGCTAAGAGTACTTGCGCAGGCACCACGCCTTAAAACCATAAAAACGAACAATTTACGAAAACGCTTCCATACTTAATAAGCCCAATATTTTAAAGGTTTTTGAAAGATTGAGAAAGTGATTTTATGACTTTTTGACTTTTGTCGCCTTGTTATTTTGGCATTATTACGTTATATTTTAGCTGATAATTGATACTTCGACAAAACTCAGCGTCCTTGAGTGGAATCGAAGGATTGACAATCTGGCGTTTCCTTTGAAAACGGCAAACTCCGAGTAATCGGAGGACGTCCGCCTCTCCGCTTCCTGCGGAGGGCGAGACCCCGCTAAAGCGTAAAACGCTTCGGCGGGGCAAAGCTACCTGTCCAGCACTATTTTTTTAGAAAAATTAGTGCTGGGTAGAGGGGTTACCAAAGGCATTTAAAACCTTGAGCTTGCCTCAAGGTTTTTTATGCTTCGACTACGCTCAAGCCGAATCCTGAGCGAACCGAGAGAGTCGAAGGATTATTTTACGGCCCTAAGCGCGCGTTACTTGCCTTAGGGCTTTTTTATTGAATGAGACTTTTATTGAAGGAGGTGTGCGTCATGAATGAAGAGAATAAAATTCAGAAGCAATTCAGGGTAATAACTTTCGTTAACCGGGAAGAGCTGGATTTTCTCGACACTTTGGCAAAGGATATTTATTTTACGCATGGGATTCATGTTCCCAGAGCCAGGCTCGTTGAAGAGATAATTCAGGCATTTAAAGAAGAAAAAGGCGAAGGGATTATCATCGAGGATCTGATTAAACGCATTAAGGAAAAAAATCCATAGAAAATGCCGGAGAGTAAGAACCCCGCCTCAGATAATTAAGGAGGGAAGCTATGCGTACGGATATGTACAACATACTCGTTGCCGACGATGAAGAAGAAACGGTTGACAGCCTTAAGCATTTCCTTGCTTCCAAAGGGTTTAATGTAAACGGAGTAGCTAACGGCCAGGACGCGCTTAAATATATAGAGCAGAATAAAACTGATATACTTTTATTGGATTTAAGAATGCCGGGTATGCACGGAAAAGAGGTGGCGCGCCTTGTAAAAGCAAAATACCCGCTCACTAAAATTTTGGTTATTACTGCCTTCGCCGATGATAGCCAAGAAATAACTTCTTTAGCGGAGAGTATATTGAAAAAACCTATTGAGTTGGAAGAGCTGCACAAAAAACTTCTCGATACGCTTCTTGAGCAAGATTCGCTTCCAAACCAGGTGGTGGCAGAGCTGCCCAAACAGTCTTTACGCACCCGCACTCTTTTCATTAAGGCAAAGCTTCTTTTTGTTGAGCCGTCTCCTTACATCTATAACTGCCTGCATCAGCATTTCAAGGTGCTTGCATCAAGAGGAGAATACTATGAAGTCGAGCAGGCTTCTAACTTTGAAGAGGTTAAAAAAATATTTACCGTGGTCCATCCCGACATTTTTCTAATAAACACAGCCTTTTTTGATGAGAAAAAGCTGAAGGATTTTTTAGCGATTCTGGCAAGCGATGTTTCTCGCAGGGAAATCATTACTTACAAGATCGGCAGTGTTGAGAAAATAGACAACCAAGAGGTAAATCGGCTTATTAGGGATGTTGAAACCTTCTGTCTAATGAACGGTTTGATTGATATTCAGTGGAAAGGGGTTTAGAAAAGGAGCGTTTATAACTTTTTTAAAAATGGCCGCGGAATCTTCGCGAAAAAGCCAGCAAAATCCGCTTATTTCTTAATTTTGGAAACGTTTTCATACATAGGGCCGCATGTCCTTGTTAATCATAAATGGGTGGCGGTATTATTGAGTGGTAGAGAGAGTGTAGGGGTAGTGAACGAAAAAAGGCTAATTTAACAAAACCATCAATAATAAGGAAGAATAAAGGAAGAAAGGGATCATAAAAAGAGAGGTTGAAAATGAAAATATATTTTTATAAAAGTTCTAAAAAAATTACTGCACTTATACTTTCGCTGCTTTTGTCTTTTAATACCTATATATATCCTGCGCACGGTGCCGAAGAAACTTCCAAAATAAACTCCTGGTATTGGCAGCTAGATAAAAGTTACAAATTCGTAGAAGATAAAGCGCAAGACCCTGAAGCTTTATCCAAAACGATGAATATCGAAACAAAACTAGAGACACCTGCCGTAGAGCCGGTCTCAGGCTCCCAAGAAGGATACGAACGCGTAATCATGCCGGAGGCTAATTATAACGCAGAACCGGGAGAGCCGAATCTACCGTCAAAGACTATAATGGTGGCAGTCCCGGCAGGCTGCGAGGCAAAAGACATTAACGTTGAGCTCGGTGCTTTCAAAAAAATAGAAGGGGCGCATATGATTGAACCGGCGCAAGAGCCTGTACCGATAGAACAGGCTGCCAGCGCGAAAAAAACCGCGCCTAGCCAGGAAATTTATAACAGCGATAACCCTTTTCCGAAAGAATTAGTTAAGTTTGAGCAAGTTGGAAGAAAACACGGTATTGACATAGTTGTATTGCGCGTAAACCCCGTTCAATACAAACCATTGTCAGGAGAATTAAGTTATTCTGATTCAGTCCAGATAAAAATGGATTATGCTCCGAAAAAGGCAGTTACGGCAGAAACTCTGCAAGGCCAAGAGCAGTTAAATATCCCTGCGCCAAAAAAATTAAGCAAAGATGACCTTAAAGATATAGCCGAGCTTATTGAAAACCCGCAAGTCCTGGCTTCTTTGGGAGACGGCGACAGTGGATCTTCGCAGGAAGGCTCTCTCTCTGATGAGCCTCAGGCTCTGGGTAGTGGCTTTGGCCTTCCTGATGCCGGGCCGCATACATATGTTATTGTCACTAATGATACGTTAGCTCCGGCGTTCGCCCCGCTTATTGATCAGAAAAACACAAAAGGATTAAACGCGACCATCGTTACCACGTCCTATATATATTCAAAATATACGGGCTTAGAGGTTGTTGCAGCCAAACGCGACAACGCCGATAAAATTCGCCATTTTATCCAAGACGCATATAACAACTGGGGCACAAGATACGTACTTTTAGGCGGTGATATTGAAGTGGTCCCAACCAGAAATATCGGCTATCACGACAATACCCCTAGCGACCATTATTTTGCCTGCCTCGACGGATGCTGGAACTATAACGGCGATCAGAATTGGATGGATAGAGATTCAAGCGGTAATTATCCGGACTTGCTAAGTGAAGTATATGTGGGCAGGTGCCCTGCCAGCAACTCGACAGAAGTTACGAATTTTGTTAATAAAATAATCAAATATGAAACCCAAGAACATTCCTGCCCTTGGAACGCTTTAATGCTGGGAGAGAAAGCGGACAGTTACACCTACGGCGGCACGGGAATGACTATTATGGATGACCGCTACATACCCGCGGGATGGAATACTATTGAGCGTTACGATGAATTCGCAAGCTGGGGCGCTGCCGAAGTGGTTGCGGATTTAAATCAGTCTCCAAACATAGTAAACCATATGGGTCACGCCGCTTCATATTATAATGCGCGTATACGTACCGCTGATGTAGCGGCACTCACTAACGCCTACCCGTATTTTATGTACTCACAGGGCTGCTATTCCGGAGCGTTTGATCAGGTAGATATCTGTATCGCAGAACAGCATGTTATCGGCAGGTACGGTGCCTATGGCGTTATCATGAACGGAAGATACGGTTGGTATTATCCGGGACAAGATCCGATGTCCGGAGCCAGCCATACGTATCATGAGGCATTCAACCAAGAGATTTTTGTCTATAAAAATTATAATATGGCAAAGGCCAACCAGCTCTCTAAAGAAAGAGTCAACGGTGGTTATTATGAATATGAATTTATGGAAACAAACCTTTTAGGCGATCCGGAAACTCCGTTTCAGATTTTGCCGCCCAGGCAAACCGCAGTTAGAGGAAATGTGGTCCAAGATACAAACGCTAACGGCATCTTAGATGCCGGAGAGCCGGGGATTTCCGGGCAAAGGGTATATGCCGATTTTAATGACAACGCTAAATTTGATACGGGCAATGCCGTTCTGGTTGCGGCTGATCTACCTAAAGAGATACCGGCTATGTCAGGCTCGACAAAAGGAACCGTTTCTTCAACTATAACGGTTCCCACAACCATGACGAATAATATTATTGATTTAAACGTTACATTCAGCATTACAGCAAGATACGCCAACAATATTGAAATATACCTAACCAGCCCCAGTGGCACCCGAGTATTGATAGTGCCTAGATGTAGATATGGTTACGACGCCAACTTCACAAATACCGTGCTTGATGACGAAGCAGACCTGCATGTGAAATATGCTCAAGCCCCCTACACCGGGACTTTTCGGCCTTATAATTATTTAGCCAAATTTTACGGCCAGGTGCCTAAAGGCAACTGGAAGCTTGAAGTTTATAATTCCGATAGCGACGCTGCCTTAGGAAAAGCCATTTTAAACAGCTGGTCGCTTGATATTACCTGCGAAGAACCCAGCGCGATTACCGATGGCGATGGAAAATATGAGATCAAAAATACCCGCCTGCGCAGCGGGCAGTATTATTTACGTCTTGAACCTGTGACTGGCTGGGCGAAAATATATCCGCTTGGCGGCCTGTATACCAAAAAAATCAACTTCGGGCAAATTTTAGAGGGAGTTAATTTTCTCCTCAAAGCCACAGCCATAAACCCTCCTAATACGCCGACAAACCTTACCGGCACAGGTGTTTCTACCTCACAGATAAACTTGCAGTGGACGGATAATTCCAGCAACGAAACCTGGTTTAAGGTATCTCGAAGTACAGACGGGATTAACTTTGATGAGGGAATTTTTGTCAGCCAGAATATAACGACTTATAGCGATACAGGCCTGGCTCCCGGCACTTACTATTACCGAGTGCGCGCCGCTAATGACGGCGGAGATTCGGATTTTTCAAATATTAAGTGTATCGTTACCTGGCCCGTTGCTCCGGCCAATCTAAAGGTAACCAGCTCGACCTCTACGGCCATGGTTTTGAACTGGACGGATAATTCCAACAACGAAACCGGCTTTAAAATCGAAAGAAGCCTTTATCCGGATACGGGATTTACACAGGTTGGTACCGCCTCGGCCAATGTAGTATCATATTCCGCCTCTGGCTTAAGCCCGGAAACCACCTATTACTGGAGAATCCGCGCAACCAACGCCAGCGGAAATTCCGAATACTCAAATATTACCTACGGAACGGTCAAACGCGGCCTGGTGGCGCCTACAAATCTTACGGCAACACAGCTTTCCCAAACCAACAACCTTTTACAATGGACGGATAATTCTGACAATGAAACAGGCTTTAAAGTAGTAATGACTACTATTATCGGCTCAATGAGCAGTTCTACAGTCGCTACCCTGGGGCCAAACGCAACCTCCTATGAACACGCCAATACTGACTACTCCACATATCGTATCTCATATAAAGTTTACGCGTATAATGCTGATGGAAATTCGGGTTATTCAAATGAAGTATATCTTGATCCTTTAGCTGGCGCGACAGTAGCCGCTCCTTCAGAACTTGTTGCCACGCCGGTAAATTCAACCAGCATTAAGTTCAACTGGAAAGATAATTCTACAAACGAAGGGTGGTTCTACGTAGAGTATAGCACCAATGGGCTTCATTATCTCAATTCTATATATTCAGGTGCAAACACTACAACCGTTACGCTTTCAGGCCTAAGCCCGGCGACTACCTACTATTGCCGCATGCGCGCTTATTCCTCGAGCAGCGGCGTGCCTTCTGCTTATTCAAATATGGTAGTAGTTACAACGCCAAGCGCAAACGGCCTTCCGGAACCGCCTTCGAATTTACAAGCTGCCGCCGCATCTGCGAGCCAGATTTCCTTAATCTGGAAGGACAATTCCGCAAGCGAGACCAGTTTTAAAATAGAAAGGAGTTTAAGCAGTGGAAGCGGATTTTCGCAGGTTGGCACCGCTGGCGCTAACATTACAGCCTATAATGATGCTAATCTATCAAGTAACACGGCATATTTCTACCGCGTGCGTTCCAGTAATAGCAGCGGAAATTCTGGTTACAGCGCAATAGCTTCGGCCACAACCAATATCGCAGCCATACCGCAGTCACCAGAAGGTTTGGCTGCTCAGGCAGCTTCAGGCAGCCAGATTAATCTAAGCTGGACAGATAAATCCGATAACGAAAAAGGATTTAAAATAGAGCGCAGTACTGACGGCCTGATTTACACGCAAATAATCACCGTGCCGGCAAACGTAACAACCTACGCTAACAGTGGATTATCCGCAGGCACAACTTATTATTATCGGGTGAAAGCTTACAATGAAGCGGGTAATTCCGCATATATTGAAGCTTCGGCACAGACACAACCCGACGGCCCAAGTTTTAACATAACTGCCACAGCTTCAACCGGAGGCAGCATAAATCCTTCGGGAGCAGTAGCAGTAGCGCAAGGCGCAAGCCAGACCTTTACCATCACGGCTAATAGCGGTTATGAAATAGCCGATGTAAAAATCGATGATGTCTCGGTGGGTAAAGTTTCAAGCTACACCTTCAGCAACGTTACCGCCAACCACTCCATAGCCGTAAGTTTTGCTTTAAAAAAATACACTATTACCGCTTCCGCAGGAGCAAACGGCACAATTGCTCCAAGCGGCGCAGTCACGGTCAACCATGGCGCAAATCAGGCTTTCAGCATTACGCCCGATTCAGGGTATGTTGTTCAAAGCGTGCTGGTTGACGCAGCCTCTCAAGGAGCGATTAACAGCTACACCTTTAGTAGCGTCACTTCAAACCACACTATCTCTGCAAGTTTTGCTTTAACTAACCGCGCCCCGGTGCTTTCCCCCATAGGGAATAAGAGTGCCAACGAGAACCAAATGCTTACCTTCAATATCACAGCTTCTGATTTAGACGGGGATGCTCTTAGCTATTCAGCCAGCAATCTTCCTCTGGGTGCGGCCTTTAATAACTCTACCAGGATTTTTAGCTGGACTCCCGCTTATACCCAGGCCGGCAATTACACGAATGTGCATTTTGAAGTATCAGACGGCAACCTGACGGATTCTGAGAATATCACCATTACCATCAATAACGTAAATAGAGCCCCTGTATTGGCAGCAATCGGTAATAAAAGCATAAACGAAAACAGCACCCTCTCCTTCTCCATTTCCGCAACTGACGCTGATAATGACAGCTTAACTTATTCCGCAACCGGGCTTCCTTCCGGAGCAACCTTTAACGCAAGCGCTAAGTCTTTTAGCTGGACACCGACATATACTCAAGCAGGCAATCACAGCGTTACTTTTAATGCGAGCGATGTAGAATTAAGCGATTCAGAAGCTATTACCATTACGGTAGCCAACACAAATAGAGCGCCTATCGCTAATGCAGGAATAGACCAGTCTGTCAATGAAGGCGCAAGCGTTACTTTAGATGGCTCTTCTTCCTCTGACCCGGACAATCAAACCTTAACTTACAGCTGGGTGCAAACCGCAGGGCCTAATGTAACTCTAAGCAGCCCTACTGCGGCCAAGCCTACTTTTAACGCTCCTAGCGTCTCTAGCGCAACTACGCTTAGTTTTGAATTAACTGCCAGTGACGGCGCATTGAGCAGTAAGGATAGCGTGAGCATCACGGTCAATGACACAGCGCCCACCTACACTCTAACCATTAACGCAACCAACGGTACTGTTGCCAAAAACCCTGACCAACCCAGTTATACACCAGGTACTCAAGTTACTCTTACCGCTAACCCTAATAGCGGCTATCGCTTCGTCAGCTGGTCAGGCTCCGTTACAGGCTCAACCAACCCTGCGACTATAACCATGGATACTGATAAATCTATCACGGCAAACTTCGCTATCAACACCTACACCATCACCGCAAGTGCAGGCGCAAATGGTAAGATTACGCCTAGTGGCAGCGTATCGGTAAATCACGGAGCCAATCAGGCATTCAGCATTACCGCTAACGGCGGATATAAAATACAAAGTGTCCTTGTTGACGGCTCATCAATAGGCGCTGTATCAACCCACACCTTTAATAATGTTACAGCCAACCATACGATAAGCGCAACCTTCACATCAATAACCGATACTGCTCCTCAAGTAATAGACCTCACCCCAGTAAACGGCAGCTCTTCTGCCAATCAGCAGGTTATCTTTACCTCAACCTTCAGCGACTCCGGCACCTGGCAGAACCTTAACTACGTCCTGTACACCATAACAGATACCCTCTCTCCTAATAAGTACTTCTACGGCTACTATCACCGTGCTACCAATAGACTTTATCTGTTAAACGATAACGGTACTGCCTGGATGGGAGGCTATACGCCGGGCTCCGGCAATATAATCCAAAACTCTTATGCTATCTTAGACTGTTCAAAAACTACAGTCTCAGGCTCTGGGGATACGCTTACAATCGCCTGGGCAGTAACCTTTAAACCCACATTCACCGGCTTAAAGAATATGTACCTCTCTGTAAAGAATAACGGTAATCTTGGAAGCGGATGGGTGAAAAAAGGGAGTTGGAACGTAGGTGATAGTAGCACCTACACTCTAACCATTAACGCAACCAACGGTACTGTTGCCAAAAACCCTGACCAACCCAGTTATACACCAGGTACTCAAGTTACTCTTACCGCTAACCCTAATAGCGGCTATCGCTTCGTCAGC
>JAQTOI010000023.1:0-3696 GCA_028713415.1 Candidatus Omnitrophota bacterium | reverse complement strand
GATGGGAGGCTATACGCCGGGCTCCGGCAATATAATCCAAAACTCTTATGCTATCTTAGACTGTTCAAAAACTACAGTCTCAGGCTCTGGGGATACGCTTACAATCGCCTGGGCAGTAACCTTTAAATCCACATTCACCGGCTTAAAGAATATGTACCTCTCTGTAAAGAATAACGGTAATCTTGGAAGCGGATGGGTGAAAAAAGGGAGTTGGGTTATACGGTAGCGATTATTTAAGAAAATTTTTTAGAGGAGTATAGAAAGGTTTATTTTCCGGTTTCTTCTTGTTGCGCAACGCGCATAACTTCGCTTAAAGTAGTCAACCCCCTTAATACTTTGCAGAGGCCGTCTCGGCGCAGGGTGCGCATTCCTTCGGCAATAGCTTTCTGCTTTATTTGCTGGCTGGTGGCTTTATTCATTTTAGCAGGTTAACGCTATGTGCTTAAACCCCATGTGCCCTTGACCACAAAACCACTGTTAGCTTTCGCTTTATCGGTCACGTACATATAGACCGAACTAGTCTGGGCAAAAGCAGGCTTAAAAGAAATATTCCACTTAACCATCAGGTTATTCCCGCTGCCGGACACCGTGGTTTTTGAGCAATCGAGCTTGCCATAGGAGTTTTCGATTGTGTTGGCTGAGCCGGGGGTGTATCCTCCCAGCCAGGCAGTATCGTTATCGTTACGAAGATAAAGTTTATTGGTGGACTGCTGATAATAGCCATAGACCAGCTTAGAGCCGTCGGTGAGCAGGAATAATACGTAATCGATGTTAGCATAGCCATCCGGATCAGAATAGGCGGTAGTGAAGTCAACCGCGCTGTTTACCGAAGACGAAGAGTTGATTGGGCTGACAGAGTCTGCTTTGGGCGGGGAATTGGCGACTGAACTAGTGGTCGCGTTTGCCAGGTTAGAATAAGCAGAATTTCCTCCGCCATTGTAGGCTAGCACTTTATAATAATAGGTAGTGCTTGCGTTAAGCCCGGTATTGCTGTAACTGCTTATATTTGACACCGAGGCAATCTGGCTAAAGCCGGAACTAGAGCTTAGGCTGCGCTCTATTTTAAAACCCGCCTCGTTATTGGAATTGTCCTGCCAGTTTAAATTGATCTGGCTGGAAGAAACAGCGGTTGCCTGAAGATTGCTGGGCGCTTGCGGAAAAACTTGCGCAGTGCTCGCGCTAGCAGTATTAGAATATGTTGAGTTACCCGCGTTATTATATGCTCTTACTTTATAATCGTAAGTAGTATTGGCATTGAGCCCGGTGTTGTTGTAAACGGTAATATTTGCGGCTACTGTGCCGATCTGGGTATAATTCGCGCCGGCAACTGCACGCTCTATTTTAAAACCCGCCTCGTTATTCGCTTTGTCAATCCAAGCTAAATTAATTTGCGTGGAAGTTACAGTGGTGGCAGTAAGATTTGTAGGCGCAGCCGGCGGAACTTGCGCGGTAGTGGCGTTGGCAATGTTTGTGTATGCCGAATCCCCTCCGGAATTATAGGCTTTGACTTTATAAAAATAAATAGTGTCCGCATTTAAACCGGTATTATTAAAACTGGTTATGTTCGCTCCTACGGAGGCAGCCTGGATAAAACCGCTGGTTTGATTTAAACTACGCTCTATTTTAAAACCCTCTTCATTATTGGATTTATCCTGCCAGGCGAGGTTGATTTGTGAGCTTGAAATACTGGCGGCAGTAAGATTGGTCGGAGCCGCCGGAGGCGTTACTCCTGAAACCGCAAGGTTCAAGCGATTTCCTAAAGCGTCATAAGCGTAGGTTAAAGAAGGAACTGCCGAAGAATTAGATTTGCTAAGCCGATTGAGTTTGTCATACTCGTAGTTGATTTCAATTGTCCCGGAAGGAAAGCCTGTCTGCATTATGGCAAAGTCACCGGCGGTTTGCATTTGCCCTTCATTTCCGATTAAATCCTCGGCAGTGACTTTAATACGCGCATGGGCAGTAGCTAAACTAGCGGGAATCTGCCATTTGTAGGAAGTAATATTTGAGGTTAAGCCGGAAGCTATCACTGTTGGGTAGGTAGTGCCGCTATCATTGGAGAATGTTATATTTTGCGAAGCAATACTGCCGCTGTCAGAAGCGCTCCAGATTATATTATAATTTGAGCCAGCCTCTAAGACTTCACCCGCTTGCGGAGTAATGAGTTTAACATATGGGTTAATTAAATCTATAGATGAACAGCAGATGTTCCCTTTTGATAAAATAAATTTATAAATGCCTGTTCCATCACGTAGAGCGTCTGTTACAAAAAGATAATGCTAGCCTGAAGCGGCAAAGGTGTATTTTAAACTGCCGTAAGCATCAACTTGACGTCCACCGCTGGTATTAAATAGCTCAAAATTGCAACCGAAATCACCCTGAGTTTCTGCCTTTATTCCTGAACAGAGAGTAATATTGTCACCTATCGTAGCATTAAGGCCGTAAGCATTAATGCCCGTTACAACCTCTATCGGATCCTCAATCAATTGCCCGTAATTTAAGCTCTTTAGATTAGCGGGATTATTCGTCCTTTGCAGAGTGAACTCAAATAGACCCACTCCGTTATGGTAATTGTCTCTTACCATAATATAGAAGTTTCCCGAATTAGAAAAGCTGTAGAGCATGGGATAATAATCCGTGGGGGTAAGCAGATTTCCGGCAGCGTCAAAAAGTTCTACCACCGGTTGGAAATCCCCTTGGTTAAGAAATAGCATTCCTGTTGAGATATATACTTTATCGCCAGCTGACGCGCTAAAACGAAATGTTTTTATTTCAGTCGGCGAGCTTAAGCTTCCGGAGCTGGTTTGACCGAAATTTATATCAGTGAAAACCGCAGGTGCCTGCCAGCGGCTTAAGGTGAACTGATAAGAACCCGTGCCGGAAAGCGCGCCGTTTCCTATGAAAAGATAAAACGTGCCGCTTGTAGAAAGAGTTTTTGAGAGGACTCCCGCATAATCAGATTGCGCAACAAGTACGCCTTGTGCATCGCACAAGAAGGCATTTGGATAAAAGTTGGGTGAGCTCGCGCTGGGTATAGACAAAGAAAGGAAAACCTTTTCGCCGGCTGCGGCGGTAGTAAACTTATACGCATCTACCTTAACTGGTGAAGTAAGCTGCGCAGAAACAGTTTGGTCGAAATTTAGGCTGGTTGCGCCGGCAGGACTGTTTATTTTATATAGGCAAATTTCATAATTACCAGTATTTGTATTTTGATAGTCCCTGAGCACAATTTTAAACGTTCCGTTTGCTTGCAGGGGATAGCCAAGAATTGTAATGTAATTTTCCTGTACCTTTGTGCCGCTGGGGTTATACAGTTCTAAGTAAGGAACGAGGTCTCCTTGAGTCTTTGCGGCGAGAACCGCTATCACGGTGCCGGAGGTACCTGAAAATGTAAATTCGTCTTTCTCGTTCGCCGCGCTTATCGAGCCGGGTAATATCTGGCCATAGGAGATCGGTGTGGCAGCATAAGAGCGCCCGGTAAAAATAAAAATATTTAAAAGGCTAATTAAAATTATGAAAATAATTTTTTTACGCATTATCATAACAAAAATTTAATGCTTAGCCACATTAATTAACTTAAATTTTAATTTCCATGTTCATAATCTGCTATAACCTTTTGCGCCCATAGATAAAAATCCGTGTTTTGTTTATCCAATTGCCTTTCGAAATGCTGTAAATTGAAGCGTTTGCCAAAAATTT
>JAQTOI010000022.1 GCA_028713415.1 Candidatus Omnitrophota bacterium | reverse complement strand
TCCCTGATTTGGTCTATTATACGCTGGAAGAACGGTAATTCCATCTGGCCCTTGTCGGCATGAGGAAGCTCCTTGTTCGGGCACATCACGCACCGCAAGTTGCAGGCCGAACTTGATTCTATCCAGAAGCGTATCGGAAGCGTATCTAAAATTCTTTTGCGCTTGCGATAACTATTGAAAATCCGGTAGAGCGTTGCGGCTTTACGCTTAAATGTCATAGAGGTTACCTGATAAAAACCCGTTTAGAATCTTCAGGAAAAATATACTCAAACATCAGTTTTAATCTTACACTACCGAAATATTTTAGGCAAGCGATTAATCTTCAGGGGTAATTTAGGGAGGGTGTTTTCAGAAAAGCATGAGAAACACTAGAGGCATTGGGGTAATGGGGTCGACTTAGTGATAGAAGCGGTTTATCGAGGGTTAAAACAAGGTAGAAGTTTATGCGCGGACATACACGAGTTTATACCTTTACATTCAGCAAGAATCGCACGCCCAGGCCAATCAAGAACGAAAGCGCGGCGACCCCCAGCGAAATAGAAACCATCTCCAGGAACCGTTTACGAAAGTTAAGGCCCTTGGCAACTGAGATATAAAAGGTAAATGCAAATATTACGATAACCGCGTTTACCAGCATAAGGCTCAGAGAGATAAGAAGATTATCAGACAAAAGATACGGCAGTATCAGGATAGTCACGGTCAGGACATACGCAATACCCGTATAGACTGATGCTTTTATGGGGCTCTTGCCTTCTCCTTCTGATTTTGTTGAAAGAAACTCTGAGGCAGCCATTGATAAGGAAGCAGCGATTCCGGTAATAGCGCCTGCGGTTGCCACGATTCGGGCGTTCGCCAACGCAAAGGTCAACCCGGCAAGCGCTCCGGTAAGCTCTACCAATGCGTCGTTTAAGCCCAAAACAACCGAACCGATGTATTTCAACCGTTCTTCATCTATCATCTCAAGGAGCTCGCGTTCATGGGCACCTTCCTCTTTCAATATGTCGGCAACCTCAGGGACATCTGATGTCATCTTCCCGTAAGCTTCCTGCGCTTTCTCTTCTCCGCCTTCCATAAGTTTCAAACCAAAAGTAAGGCCTAAGACTCGCGCTATTATGAAATATTTCCATATCTTAAAATGGTCGGGGGCGACGTCCTCTTTTGTATATATTTTGAGCATATCGTAATGCTTACGCTCGTCAGATGCGACGTTCTTTAAAACCTCTCTATTTTTTGCGTTTTTTTCGATAGAGGCAAGCTTTAAATAGATGAAATACTCGGTTATCTCGTTCTTCTGAAAGGATAGTATCTTTTTTTGTATCTCAGCGTTCATAATTCTCTCTCCTCTTATCGCACGCATCCATTTATGGGTTTAAACCCATATTTTCTACGTGCGCTTACATCAAAATAAGGCTTGCGGCCATTACTGCCATGCCTGTTATTACCCCAAAAATAGACACATGATAGCCATCACTTTGACAGGATAACGGAAGAAGCTCATCGAAGCTGATGAAGACCATGATTCCCGCGACAAAGGCAAGCGAGAAAGACAGAACTGCCTGATTTATAAAAGGCATTAGAATTAATATTGCTATAACGGCTCCGGCAGGTTCTGTAAAACCCGATAAAAAAGAATACCAAAACGCCTTCTTCCTGCTTTTTGTAGCATAGAAAATAGGCATAGCAACAGCAATACCTTCAGGTATATTATGCAGGGCTATCGCGATGGCTAACGCAACGCCTAACTTAATATTTACCAAAGCGCTCATAAAGACTGCCAGGCCTTCCGGAAAATTATGTATCCCGATGCCTAAAGCGGTAAATACCCCGGCAGCCATAAGTTTTTTGTCGCCGGAATTTCTTCCTATTTTTTCGGCTATGTATTCATGAGGGACAAAAAAATCTATAAGCATGACCAGAATGATGCCGCCGAAAAATGCGACGTTGGCTTTAAGTGCGCCTATATTTTTTATGGATGAGGGCAGGAACTCGACAAAAGAAACATACATCATTACTCCGCCGGATAACCCTAAGAAGAACTGAAGATGGCTCCTCTTGAAATCCCGTATAAAGAAAGTGATAAGCGAGCCTACTACCGTAAAAATACCGGCTAAGAAGCTTAGCAACAAAGGTAACCAAATTTTTGTATTATCCATATCCTCTCCCAAATACCTCACAGGCAATAAGCGTTATTTAACCGGCGCGCCGCGGAAAATGCAAAATACGGCTGCGAGGATAAAAAAAGATGCCCAGAGGTATTCCTGCTTTAAGCCTTCTTTCATATAAAAAATGGAAAAAGGGACAAACACCGATAAGGTTATGGCCTCCTGCAGGATTTTTAATTGCCCCAGATTCATCACTTGATGCCCTATGCGGTTTGCCGGGACCTGGATAAGGTATTCAAAAAGCGCGATGCCCCAGCTGATTAGAGCCGCGACTATCCAGGGTTTAGAGCTAAAATTTTTCAGGTGCCCGTACCAGGCAAAAGTCATAAACACGTTGCTGCACGCCAACATCCCTGCTGTCACTAAGATTTTTTGCATTTTTAGCTCTCCTCTTGCTTGCTTGATTTAACGGTTGTTTAGAAGTTGAAGCATTATAACAAAAATGTGGGTATTTGATAAGGTCATTCTCTATTAGACCGCATTTTAGTAAAAAGGCTGCTTTTTAAGGGAAAAAATCAGAGAAAAACGGAAAGCATGACGATTCAGAGCAGCCGCCATTGTATAAAGATGCGAGGCTTAAAGGCGGCGGAAAAAAAGATGGGGCAAACTAGGCCTAAGCGCGCGCCTAATTAATTATAAACTTTGTGAGGCGTTAGTCGCGGCAAGGAAACCGGTAGAAAATGCCTGCTGGAGGTTATACCCTCCACTGGGCCCGCGACAGTCAATTATTTCGCCGGAAAAATAAAGCCCCGGAACAACTTTTGACTCCATGGTCCTTGGATTTATATCTTTAAGCGACACTCCGCCGGCAGTTACCATCCCCTCATTCAGCGCAAGAGCCCCTGTTATAGTTAAAGGCAACGCTTTAAGGTTAGCGGCAATTAAGCGGTACTCTATTTTCGTGAGCTGGTTGGCGGGCTTGGCGGGCGTTAAACTCAATAAAGACAAAAAAGAAATTGCCATAGTTTTGGGTAATAGCCCCTGTAGAATATTCTTTATTTGAGCGTTACTTTTAGCAAGACTCCTGGCCTTGAGGCTTTTTTCAAGCTCTTCTATGGATAGATGCGGAACGCAGTCGATAGTCATTTTAATCTCGCCATTCTTGAGATGAGATAAAACATCGCTACTTGCATCCAGCACTATAGGGCCGGATACGCCAAAATGAGTGAATAATATTTCTCCCGCATCAGAACCAATCAATTTATTCTTGCAGTAAAACGTTACCCTGACGCCCTTAAGGCTTATTCCCTGCAAAGCATGCGCCCAGGTTTCTTTGGCCCTAAGAGGCACGAGCGCGGGAGTAAAGGGCACTATCCTGTGATTTAGCTGCCGCGCCAAATCCGCGCCGTCTCCGCTGGAACCGGTCTCTTTGTAGGACGCGCCTCCGCTAGCTACGATAACCTTGTAAGCGTAAAAGCAACTTCCGTCTTTTGCAGCTAGCGTAAAATAATCATCATGAAGTTTTATGCTGATAATGCGCTTGCCATAGGCAATCTCGATGCCTGCCTCTTTAAGGCTATCCCGCAAAACCTTTATGACCGAAAATGCTTTATCCGTGGCGCAAACCACCCTTAAGCGCTCTTCTATTTTTAAACCAAGGCCCCTGGACCTAAAAAACTCCATCAGGTCTTCATTGGAAAACATAAAAAAGGCTGATCTTAAAAATTCCCCGGTAGGTTTAAACTTTTTTATGAAGGTATCGATGTGTGCGGCATTCGTGAGATTACACCTGCCTCCTCCGGTAAGCAATATCTTCTTCCCGATAGAGTCGTTACGCTCAAGAATTATTATTTTTTTTCCGAGATGGCCGGCTCTAATTGCCGCCATGCATCCGGCGGCCCCCGCGCCTATAACGGCTATATCATAAATTAACGTTTTGTCTTTCACTGCTGTAACCCACGCAGGCTTATCGCCCGTGGAATTTTGGCGAAGGGAGTGACTCCCCACGGACTTTAGTCCGTGGTTTTCTGAATGCTCCCGACTCGGCTGCATACATGGAAATTCTCTTCGATAATTTCCATGACCTCGCCGGAATAATCTTTGGCGCCTTCATCCGCGGGCTACCCACCAGGGTGTCCTGTTGGACTAAAAGCCCGTGGATTTCTGCGCGTCGATTAAAGTTTAGTAAAACAAAAACCGCCGTCATCCTGCTTTGGCTTCTTTTCATCCTCATGCCTTAAGCGATGGCTTACGGCGCCCGTACCCTCCCCCATCATAATGCTTTTTTTCTCAAGGCCGTCAATGAGCTCTACTTCTCTTATCCCCAGAAGCGTACGAACGGCAGTCATCTTTTTTTCATAATAGGTAATCAGTTTTTCATTCTCTTTAAGAATCTTCTCCTGCGCTTGCATGTCTTCGACGGAAGGCCTGTTTTTGTCCTTATTAAAGCAGTCATCTATAAGAGCCTGCCAATGCCCGGCCTCCGAAGAATTATTTGAGTTGTTTGCCCGTTTTATTTCCTTCATTAATTCTTCCTCGAGGGTTTTAAAGAGCTCTGTTTGAGTCTTAAGCCGTAAATGCTCCGCGCGCAATTCATTCAACCTTTCTTTTACTTCTTCATACTCCCTGACCAAATAATAAAATCTGTCCTTTCTCATTGAGCCTCCTTAATGAACCCCATTTTTGCCTCAACTGATTATTTTCGCAATTTCCTATGCCGTAAAAGCGGTAGGAAATTGCGAGAGAATCTATCGGGTGCAAAAACAGGGCGAATTAATCCCGACAGCTGCGATAAAATTTAGCATAAATTTTAGGCGTGTTTGGCTGTCGGGATAATCTTTGGCGCATTCATCCACGGGCTACCCACCAGGGTGTCCTGTTGGACTAAAGCCCGTGGATTTCTGCGCGTCGATTAAAACAAAGTATAAATAAACGGGGCTACTGCCGATGATTCAGAAAAAATAATCAAAAAGCCCAGTAAAATCAGGATTATAACAATGGGCATAAGCCACCAACGCTTGCGTACCCTTAAAAACTCCCATAATTCTCTTAATACTTTCAATTTACCCATATCGTTTCTCCTTATATTATGTGTTGTCCGGCCAGGATGCGTTAAAATGCCTTCTCGTAACTGGTAATATTTTCTTGAGGGGGCTCTTTTCTGCGCCAATATGAGCCTTCTTTCTTTGCTATTATCTGCCCTAAAGGATTATTGCCCAATGCTTTCATTATCAAACCAAACGGCACAATTACAAGATAATAAATAATAGATAAAAATAACCTTGTATTCAGCCAACCCATTGTTTGGGAAACTTTAATAAAAATAAGATACAAAAGCTTGAGCCATTGCACATGCAACAAGGAAATAATGAAAAATGCGGACGAATAAACAACCAAGAAAATAAAATTAGCAAAACGCCCATTAAAAAAATTAAGCCAGCTTGTAAGAAAAAATATTGCCGCAAGCGTAATGCCAAATTTCCTTATCTCTTTTGCCGTAACTTCTTTGGTGGTTTTTAACTCCATAGATTTTAGTCGCATTTACGCATCAATCCGGCTCATATGTGCCGAAATCGCGTTTGGGCGCTTCGCTACTTGATTGCTTGTCTTTAGACAAAAGAAAAGAACCCATTATTAAATAATCCATATTGGTCCGCGCAAAACACTTATATGCATCAGAGGGCGTGCATACTATTGGTTCGCCTCTTACGTTAAATGAAGTATTGATGATACAGGGGCAACCGGTCAATTTAAAAAATTCAGCTATTAAATCATAAAATAAAGGATTATCTTCTTTACTGACAGTCTGAATCCTTGCTGAATAATCAACGTGGGTAACGGCTGGAATAATAGAGCGCTTGGCTTTCAGCTTATCTAAGCCCGATAATTTTTCTTCATAATCCTGCGGCGGCAGGCGTTTATTCTCTAAAACTGGGGCAGTAAAAAGCATATACGGGCTTTCGCATTTTAAATCGAAATATTCGCGGGCTCTTTCAGCCAGAACTGAAGGGGCAAACGGCCTGAATGACTCTCTGAATTTAACTTTAAGATTTATCGTTGACTGCATCCCGGCTGAACGCGGGTCTCCTATTATAGAACGGTTACCTAAAGCTCGCGGGCCGTATTCCATGCGGCCTTGAAACCAGCCTAGAACTTTTTGTTCAAAAATAATAGCAGCACCACGTTGGGCTATTGCATTTTTTTGTAATTTTTCATAGGAAATATTGTTTGTTTTCAAATAGTCTTCTATTTCTTCATCGCAAAAAGACGGGCCCAAGAGTGCGGCTTTCATTGAATCGTGCCTGCCGCAGGTAAACCTTTCTTTTTTTAGATAATCATGCCATATTAAAAGCGCAGCGCCCAATGCCCCGCCTGCATCCGTCGCTGCAGGCTGTACCCATATATTCTCGAAAATCCCGGCGCGCGCGAGGGCGCCATTTGCAACGCAATTTAAGGCAACGCCGCCGGCCAGACAGAGATTTTTCTGGCCGGTTTGTTTATGCACGAAACTTGCCATTTTTAGGATAATTTCTTCTGTGACAACTTGAATAGAACGGGCTATATCCATATGGCGTTGTTCTATTTTTTCAACATCCGGTTTGCGGCTAGGGCCGCCAAAAAGGCTATTGAACCTTTTATTAGTCATAGTTAAGCCTTCGCAGTAATTAAAATATTTCATATTAAGGCTAAACGAGCCGTCTTCTTTTATATCAATAAGCTCACGCTTGATAGCATCAACATATGTTGGCTCTCCGTAAGGCGCAAGCCCCATAAGCTTATATTCCCCGGAGTTTACCTTAAAGCCGATGTAATACGTAAATGCGGAATACAACAGGCCAAGAGAATGGGGAAACATGAGCTCGTTTGTTATCTGTATTTTATTATCCTTGCCTGCGCCAAAGCTTGCAGTTGCCCACTCCCCCACGCCATCAATAGTAAGAATAGCCGCCTCCCTGAATGGTGACGGGTAGAATGCGCTTGCAGCGTGCGACTGGTGATGTTCGGCAAATAACAACTTTGCGGGGCCCTTAAGTTTATCTTCTATTAAATTGCGTATGAAAATCTTTCTTTTGAGCCATAAAGGCATAGAGGCGATAAATGAGCTTATGCCACGGGGCACATAATGCAGGTAGGTGTAAAGGAGGCGTTCAAACTTAATAAAAGGTTTATCGTAAAAAACAATATGGCTTAAATCGGCGGAAGTTATGCCGGCTTCTTTCAAGCAATAGTTGATTGAATCTTGTGGAAAATTATAATCGTGTTTCTTGCGGCTAAAACGCTCTTCCTGAACGGCTGCGATTATTTCTCCATCACGCAGCAGGGCTGCGGCGGCATCGTGGTAAAACGCGGATATCCCTAGAATATAAACCGGCTTCACTGAATTTTACGCGCTCCTGGCAAAGTGGCTTCTATTACTTTAGGCGGATGGCCGAAAATTCCCTGATAAAGCTCCGGGTATTTATCTTTACCGCCCACAAGAGAAAACGTAAGCGGCATTACGCGCTTTGCTTGGCGCGTCAGGCACTTGGAGAGATTTTGAATATCCCACTGCGCGTGAGTATCTTCCCTTAAACGGGATATATGATAAAGTTCACGCGCATTAACACGTAAGAGGGCGCGGCGGCGATGGGCATTGGTTAAAATGTAGGCGCAAGCTTGTGGAATTTCTTTTGCTATTTTTTCATAAACATCATTAGTCTCATCAATTATTTCCTGAAATTTTCCTTGCATGCCGATTTCTTTAATAGATTCGGGAATAGTTACTCCAAGAGCTGGGTTATAACTTTGCGTTGTGATGGTCGTCATCCGGTGGCGTTTAAGCTGGCCGAAGCAGGCGGCAGACAAAACAACGCCAAAGGTAAGATTTACGTATTCGTATTCCCGCAGCATGGAATCATAAAACTGCATATTCTGCCAGGAAGTTTTAAATATATTTGTTTTTTCCTTTTTTGATAATTTTTTCACTAGTTTTCGGCAATCTGCATAGGTAAGGTTCGATGAAGTATGCAGCAGTGAAGCTAAAATAACATCATCAGCGTCTTTGGTGTAATCCAGAAGCTCTACGGGCTTAATCTTGCGGGATATTTTACTTTTAGAGTATTTTTTGATAACAGCGCAAGCGGCTTCCTTTAACTGAGGATAACTCATCTTATCGCGGTCATTGGCCTGGCTGAAAATAACGATAGAAGGGGCGATGCCGGATATCTTTTCATAAATCGCCACGCCTAATTCTCTAACCTCCGCCAGAGAGCTCGAAGCAAAACGCCGCAGCAAAAGCTCTAAAACGCGCGCGTTAATTGTCTGGCCCACCTGTGACTCTGTAGCCAAGGCAGTGATATAGCGGGCGTCCTCTTTTGCCCAGCCCTCAAGAAGATTGTGTTTTTTGGGATCAGCGGCGAGCTTAGAATGTTTTCGAAAAATGTGTTCTTTTAGTTTTTCAAACAATAAAAAATATGTTTCATTCTGCCGGCAAATCATATCCACAAACATTTTCTCAAAAGGCGTTCCACGAATTTCCTGCGGCACAACGAAATCTTTCTCAAGCGTTATGTAGCGCTGCGACTTCTCGGTATAAGAACAGAGGCGGAATTTCTCAAGTTCTTCCATAGCCAGGCGCGAGGCCCCTATGATATCCAGATTGAAAACAGCGTGCTCCGCCACGGAATGATGCCCCATTTTAAAAATAATAGTGGAGTTTGAACGCCTTGACTTCTCCACCTCCAGCCTGGCCTCTTTTCTTATTTCATTAATGGGGCGGGCGTCTCGGCTTATGCGGGCATAAGCGGCAGAAATGACTTCAGGGGTTACATCCTGGCGCGCGCCGCCTTTTTCCTGCAGCTCGCCTAAAACTTCCGTGTCAACGTTGAAGCCTGCTAAATATACTTTCATTACGCACCACCTTTATGCTGTCTTTGAAGTACTGATTAGTTTATTCGCCACTTTTACGGCGGCTACGGCATCTTTTGCGTATGTCGCTCCTATAGATGAAGCATATGGCTCATTAACCACTGCACCGCCTGCCATAAATTTACAGCGTAAGCCTTCTTTTTTGGCCAGGGCAATCACCTCATCCATATTTACCAAAGTAGTAGTCATTAGCGCTGAAAGCCCCACGATATCGGGCGAATATTTTTTAATAGCGCAAATAATACTTTGAGCCGAAACATCTTTGCCTAAGTCAATAATCGTAAACCCGTGGTTTTTAAGCAGAAGAGCGACGATATTTTTCCCGATGTCGTGAACGTCCCCTTCGACTGTTGCTAAAAGGATTACTCCTTTGGCCTGGCGGCGCTTTTGTTCACTTAAGTGTGGCTCCAAACGTTTAATCGCCTGTTGCATGGTTTGAGCGCTGGCAATTAACTGGGGCAGGAAATATTCTTTCTTCTCGAAAAATTCGCCCACTTTGATAATCGCGGGAATAAGGTAATCCTGCGTCACTTTAAAAGCAGGAATACCCGATGTTATTGCCTCATTAATTAATTCAGAGATAGCCTCTTTGTCGGCATCAATGACAGCCTGATAAATTCTTTTGCCTATGGGTAACGTTACGGCTTTAACCTGTATTTTCTTCTTGTACCTATGCGACTGGCTGACAATAAATTTTTTTGCTCCCTTATCTTGATTAAACAATAACTTCTCCGCTGATTTATTGTTAAAGTTAACAGCCTCAAGCGGGGAAGCGATAACAACAGATAAACCTTTTCGCTTGGCCAAAGTAAAAAAAGTTTTATTTATCAGGCGCCGAGCAGGCAGCCCGAAAGAAATATTAGAAAGCCCGATAATCGTCTTGCATTTTAATACCCTGGAGCAATAAGCAATAGTCGCCAAAGCTACCAACGCTGCGGCAGGCTCGCAAGAAACAGCCAAAGCAAGACAGTCTATAATAATATCTTCTCTGCTCATGCCGGATTTTTCTATCCGGCGCAAGATGGCTTGAATTATTTTCTTACGCTTATCAAATGTCGCGGGAATATCTTTCCCGGCTATGGGCAACAGTATGCACATAGCGCCGTATTTTTTTGCCAAAGGTAAAAGTTTATCCGCTGATTCTGCGGAGATAGAGTTAATAAGTGCCCTGCCGGGATAAAGACGCAATGCTGCTTCTATCGAATCAGGTTTTGAGGAATCAAGCACCAGCGGCAAATCGCAAGCGAGCGATAATACGCATATTGCATCGCTCAATACGCGCTTCTCGTTAATTCCTGCGACTCCCACGTTAACATCCAATGCCTGCGCCCCCATACTTTGCTGCTCTTTGGCAATCTGGCGCAGTAGCGTGAAGCTGCCGGCAAGCAATTCTTTCTGCAAATCTTTCTTCCCGGTGGGATTTATTTTTTCCCCGACTACTGTTACGGTCTTATTTCTTGAGATGACAGCTACGGAGCGCGCTGAACTTATGGCACTTAAATTTTTGCGTAGTGGCCATATGGGTTTTATTCTTGAAATATTATTTTTTAAACGGCTGATATATTCCGGGGCCGTGCCGCAGCAGCCGCCAATAATATTAGCCCCCGAGCGTATCAGGCGCATAGCCGATAGGGAAAACCTTTCGGCATCCATGGTGAATACCGTTTTATCTCCTACTAACTTGGGTATGCCGGCATTGGGTTTTGCCACAAGAGGCACACTCGCGTAAGGCTTCATCGCCTTTATTATTTTCAGCATGTCATCCGGTCCGGTTGAACAGTTGCAACCGATGGCGTCAGCGCCTAAACTCTGCAGAGTAACTAAAACGCTAAGGGGCGTGTTGCCGTTAAGGGTGCGGCCTCCTTTTTCAAATGTCATAGTAACGATAGTAAAGCATTTTGTCAGCTCTCGCGCTGCGATTAACGCCGCGCGGGCTTCCTGTATATCCATCATAGTTTCGATAACAAGCATATCGACTCCCCCGGCAAGAAGTCCCTTTATCTGTTCTTTAAAAATATTCACAGCTTCCTCAAAATCAAGGCTGCCAAACGGCCTTACGAATTTTCCGGTAGGCCCGATATCTCCGGCAACAAAGCAATTTTTCCCGGCGGAACTACTGCGCGCAAGCAAAGCAAGTTTTTCGTTTGTTCCGCGGACATCGCAAATTCCATACTGGGAAAGTTTTAAGCGGTTAGCGCCGAAAGTGCAGGTATATATAATATCCGAGCCGGCGGTTATATAATCCCGATGCACGCTTGCTAAAACGTGCGGGTTCTGAAGGCACCAGCTTTCCGGGCAAACCCCCGAAGGCATACCGCGCAAGTTAAGTTGCGTACCTGTCGCCCCATCCAGCAATAATACTCTTTTCTGTAGTAAACCCGACAATTTTTTATTCACGGCTTCCTCTCAAATATTCCGGTTACGGCTGTCGCTGATTTTTCAGGTACCAGCATGTATGTTTTGGTTATAGTTACCCCTAAGCGCTCTAAATTAAGGAGCTCATACAATCTTTTCTGATTGATAAGTGAAAAATCACCGAAACCTGCAGAAATACGCTTAGGAAGTAACTGTTTGTTTTCAGGGGAAAGCTTGTGCGCATAATAACTTTTAAGCCAGTTAAAACAGGCATCCGTCATTTCGCTTGCCACGGCATCATATACGGCGCAGGTGCTTAAATCTTTTTCTTGCAGCAACCCTATCTGTTCCATAATCCCGCTACCCGCAGTTACGCCCATAAATAAAACCTCGTTACAATTTTTAAGCACAGAAGCAAAAAGCCTGCTTTCAAAAACAATATCCTTCCCCACTGTTGTTATTGTGACTTTTTTTTCTTTTATCGGTAAGCGTAAAACTGCCCCTTTTAAGTCAATAAACGAGCAAGCCTCTTCAATATCGCTTTGCAGCTTTTTTAACTGATTATTTTTGAGTTTAGTGGTACTTGAGCGGTATCCTAAGCGGCTCAGAATCTCCTTGTGAGGAATTACTATGTGTATGGAATCAAAAAATTCTGGCTGCATTTTTTATCACAAATTATCACGAATATACTTCGTACGAATTCGTTTTATTTATTTTAAATTCGTTTAAATCAGCTATTGGGGGTATATTCTTAATTCGTGGAAATTCCCACCTCGCCGCTTCGCGGAAGGAGAGGTCTCGCCCTTCAGAATTGCAAAGCAATTTTGAAGAGGCGGACGCCCCTTATTCGTGGCAATTCGTTTTTAAAATTTGTTTTTCAATGAATATGCAAAAACTTTCGCGGCTTCCAAATCATCCTGGGTGGGATGCTCTTTGTTCACTCCTCCAAAGAATTTAAGCGGCCCGAAAGTATCATAGCCTTTACAGGTAAATTCTCCTATTATTTCGCATTTTGCCTGCGACAGTTTTTCCTTTAAAGCATCATGATACTTACCAGTAACGCCCCTGCCGCTGGTAGAAAATATAAATGTCTTTTTGTTAAGCGCGGGAAGCTTACCGGCGAAGCTTATCAGCATTTTATGATGCCTGCCGAAATAAATCCCGGAGCCAAACCCGATTAAATCATAATTATGCAATTCGTAAAATTTAACTTTATCCGGAGTCAATAGCTCTGCCATTAAAGCCTTGGCCATCATGCGGGCGATCTTTTCTGTGTTGTTATGGTGTACTGAATAAAAAATTATTAGGGTTTTCATATGCTTAAGAGAAATATATTAAGATTACAGTGATTATAAAAAGATTACAGAGATTTTTAATCTCTGAAATCGTTCTCCTAATCTCTGGAATCATCATCCGGACGAAAGGCGCTTTTTGACCATATCGCTTACGGTTTTAGAATCAGCCGTTACGCCGACTTTCGCAAGCACTTCCTTCATCACGCGCCCCATATCTTTAATGGATGAAGCCCCCATTGCCTTAACTGCTTCTTCAACAATCAAAGATAATTCACTATCTGTTATCTTTTTAGGCAGGTATTCGCTTAAAATTACTATTTCTTTTTCTGTTTTTTCAAGAAAATCTCCCGCGGAGCTTGCGCCAAGAGTTGATTTTGCATCCTCGAGGCGTTTTTTATTTTTCGCAAGGACAGTTAATACCTCATTATCCTCGAGCTTATTCTTTTTTAATTCCAGCGCAGCGTTTTTAACCTCGGCCCTGATAAAACTTAAAAAATCCGATTTTTCTTTATTCCTGCTCTTTAAAGCTTCTACGTAATCTTTATAAATTCTCTCTTCCAGCATAGCTTTCACCTGTCCTTTGCCTAAACCTCATTTATTTGCTTTTTTTGGTTTAAGCACCAAATTATATCACATTTTGCCTGCGTCTCAATCTAAAATATCATTACGGAGATTACGACTTCACCGCGATAGCTAAATCAATTATCTTCTGAATCAACTTACTGTAAGGAATACCGTCATGTTCGGCTGATTGCGCGAGCTCATCATCAGCAGCTAAACAGGGATTAGCATTTACCTCAAGGATGTAAACGTTGCCCTGCGCCGTTAGCCGTATATCAAAACGCGCATAATATTGCAGGTTTAAAACACGGTATGCGCGCCGGCATATACTTTCTATTTTTGCGTCCAGGCCCTCAGGGAGACGGCCGGCAAAAACATTTTTTATTTCCCATTTTTTCCTGTATTCATTATCCCATTTGGCCTTGTAGGTGGCGATACGCGGCTCTTCTTGAGGAAACTGGCCAAATTTTATCTCTCTAAATGGCAAGACGTCAATTCGCTTATTGCCCATAACGCTTACATACAACTCACGGCCTTCTATATATTCTTCGGCAATAGCATCCATGCTTAAACTTTCATGGATGTATTTAATTCTTTCTATGAGCGCTTCTTCATTGTCGACTACTGAAGCCTGGGATATGCCACGCGAAGCCTCCTCCAGCAACGGCTTTACCACTACGGGAAGTTTGAGGCGATGCCGGCGCCGTATGTTTCTTGTGCGGTAGAATACCTGAAAGTTTGGGACTTTTATCCGGTGAAAAGTGAGTATCTTTTTTGTGAGCCCCTTATCGCCGCATAAAAGAAGGCCGGAGAGGTTAGCGCCGGTATAAGGCACCTGTAGCATTTCCAGGACAGCCACAATATTTTTATCAAAGTATGTCTTCTCTTTAAATACTTCGGCAAGATTAAACACCACATCCGGCTTATTTTCTTTAATTTCTTCCAGAAGTATGCCTATATCATCACATAAGCCAAGAAGCCGTATTTGGTGCCCATTCTCAAGGAGTGCATTGTAAACGTCTCTCTCGGTATTCCAATCCTCCTCCTGAAACTCACGAGCAAAATCATAGCCCCTGGCCGTAGAATACGGGCTATCAAATATCAGAAGAACTTTCAGTTTTTTCATATAGTCACGAATTGCCACGAATAAGGGGCGTCCGCCTCTTCAAAATTGCTTTGCAATTCTGAAGGGCGAGACCTCTCCTTCCGCGAAGCGGCGAGGTGGGAATTTCCACGAATTACCCCCTAAATAAATCGTGTAAATTCAATTTTTATTCGTGGTCATTTGTTCTTTTATTCGCAGGCATTCGCGTTTTAAATCTTCCCGTGTGAATATAGTTCATAACCAGCGTCGAAACATACACGCTTGTTTCGGCCACGGCAGCGCTTTCGCTCTTGGCTAATACCAGATGAAGTGCGGCTATACGCTTTTGTACTTTATCCATAATTTCGTTGGTAATATATTTGTTCTCTCCGGTCCACCTGGCCACGCAGTTTACGATATGCCTTCTATGCTTCTTTATCAATTCATCAGCCGGTTGGCTAAATAAATTCTTATGTTGTTCAACAAAAATTTTTTTCAGGTTACTGTCGTGAAAATCAGGAAAATCTTCCGCTTTAAAAATCCTTTTTCTCTTATAATAGTTTTTTAAGGTTACCCTTAAAGAAGAAAAACGCCAGTACTTTTTCCCTCTGGTAATTTGCGGTTTACTATTGCGAAGCTCTTTTGATAAATCCTCTATGTAGCGCAGTTTACGCAATGCCCTCCAGCCTTTATATAAACGTTCCCACTGGCTATCCGGAGTAAGCCAAACGGCGAAGGTTTCAGCGAAATCCTCATCGGGATGATATTGAGCGTAATAATCCTCCAGGTGCCTGACAAAACTCCTGCTGTAGGGGCGAAAGCGGTAGGTATCCCTATATTCTTTAGAAAAAGGCCCGAAAATTTTGCGCCATTTTGCTCGTTTGTAGAATCTATAGGCGTAATTTATGGCGTGCCCTGTTTCGTGGCGCAGCAGCTTCATGCACCACTCCTGCGTTCCGCCTTCAACCTCAAACATATTGTCTTGCTCTAAACAAACAAGCGAGGGATGCGCCAGAAAAAAAGGTATGCCTACGACCGGCTCTTCATCGGGGGCCAGCCACTCATCAGCTAAATAACAGGCGGGTTTAAACTTAATCTTCTTATTATCAAGCTCTGCATAAAGTTTACTTATACAATCCGCTATCCAGGTCCCCTCTATCTTTAGCGGTAAATCGCATATTCTTAAATTCAGGAGTTCCTCTTTAGACAGCGCAGATAAATCGATATTTTTATTTGGCATTCTTAATTTTGGTCAGTTTCACGCAATCAATGCGTAAACTTCCCTTACCGGCTGTTTTAGGTTCAAATTGAAAACTCTTGAGCGGCGTATCTAAAATCTCATTTTTTTTAGCTGTATCCGGCTGCCAATCCATGCGCGCAAAAAAGCTTGAAAAAGGACAAACGATTTCTTTCCATCCGCTGAAATCATCATCGATTAAATAACGCCAGATCTCTCCGCCTGCGTCTTTAACGTCAAAAGCAATTATACCCCCGGTATTTGAACCAAAGACCTGTACGCTTATCGCGTTATACTTTTTCCAATCTATTGAGCCCGGCTCAACCAACCAGGCTGCTGCGCCTTTAACATCTAAATTGTAGCCGCGCGCTATCCACATATAACCACCCTCTTTTAATTCGTAATCTATCTTCAGGGACTGCGCTCCGCAAACTAGGCTAGAGGTATCCGCGCTAACCGTTACGGATGAGCCAGCGGCAGCACCATGGTCAACAGTTTGTTTATTAAGTTCGCCTTCAAAGCTATCAATCAAAAGCTCACTCTTAGGCGCCGGAGCGCAATTTGTTAACAACAAAAAAAATGAAATTGCGAATAAAAAATGTAAACTTCTCATGATGCCTCCTTTTTTAGTTAGTAAGCTCTTACGCTGACAAGCTCATAAGTTTTAATAATACTTACGAGCTTCTTCTCTTCGTCTTTTCTCGTACTCTTAAGCCGGGCCTCTCTTTTTCCTTTCTTCCTCATGAGCTTATGAACTTCTTTCTTTACCTTTCTTCCTTATGAGCTCACGAGCTTATGAGCTGATCAGCTTTTTCTATCTCAATCCCGCCGGGATATAACCTTCTAAATCCAGAGTAACGTATTTGTATCCTAAATTTTTAAGCTTATTTATTATTTTATTTATATCAGAATTTTTAAGTTTAGTCCAATGCGATTTTGCAATCTCAATGCGTACGATTTCATTATGATCGCGCGCACGCAGGAGAACTTTTGCGCCGAGCGCGCCTCGCAAGGCCTCTTCTGCGCAACGCACTTTATCAAGCTTAGCTTTTGTAATTATTTGCCCAAAAGGAATCCGCGAAGATAAGCAAGTTCCCGATGGCTTATCCCAGAAAGACAACCCCAGTGCCTTCGCCAAGGAGCTAACGTCTTTCTTGCTGAATCCGCACTCATAAAGCGGGCTTCTTACGCCAAATTCCTTATTTGCGGCCAGGCCCGGGCGCTCATCGTATCTATCACTGTAATTAGTGCCATCTATAATGTTCTTGAACCTGTATTTACGGCGTAAATGCTGCATTTTTGAAAAAAGCTCCCGTTTGCAGAAATAACAACGCTTTTTGGAATTTTTAAGAAAATTCTTATCCTTAAATTCATTTGTTTTTATGATAAGGTGTTTAATCCCTATGCCTTGCGCAATTTTACGCGCATGACGCGCATCTTGCGGGGGATATGTCGGAGACTGCGCCGTAACAGCAATTAGCCGCGCACCCAGGCAATCAAAGGCCACCTTTGCCAGTAATCCGCTATCCAGCCCGCCGGAGAATGCCAAGACAGCAGAGCCTAATCCAGTTAAACTCGTACGCAGCTTTTTATATTTACCCTCTAGTTCTTTCTTGTAAGACATATGCCTTTACCGTTCTTTTCTGCTTTTATGGTTTCCTATCATCAATATGCGTTTATTATTTTTCAATAATCCCTCCGCCCAATAAAATATCATTATGGTAAAATGCTGCCACTTGTCCCGGAGCAATGGCGCTTATTTTTTCTTTTAAGGCCACATGGACTGATGTTCCGCCAAACGAAAGGGCGCAGTCAAAAAGTGGCGAATTATAACGCACTTTTACTTTTATCTTTTTATACCTTACCGGCTCAATGAACCAGTTACAATTTTTTACGCTAAATGAATCTCTATAAAGATATTCCCGCTCACCGACTATCACGGTATTTGCCGCGGGGTCGATATCAATGACGTAAAGCGGAACTTTCCAGGAAATACCTAAACCCTCACGTTGGCCATAGGTAAAACAATAAATCCCCTTATGTTTGCCTAAAATGTTTCCGTTTACGTGCCGGACAGCGCCTTCGTAACACCTGGTATCCTGGAGATGTTGAGCGATAAATTTTGAATAAGGCTTCTCGGTTACAAAACAAATATCCTGGCTTTCTTTCCTTTCTTTAAAAAGGAGTTTTTCTTTAGCGGAGATAATTTTGACGCGGCCCTTGGTGTAATTGCCCAAAGGGAATATTAAGCGTGGAAGAATTTGTGGATTTATAAGGCTTAAAAAATACTCCTGCGACTTTTTTTTATCTTTAGCCTCTTGCAAACTATAGCGGCCGCGTAATTTAACGATGCGCGCGTAATGACCTGTAGCAAGGTAGTCACAGCCAAGTGCTTTTGCTTTTTCAAAAAATAAACCGAATTTAATCAACCGGTTACAAAAGGCGCAAGGATTGGGCGTTAAGCCCTGCAAATAACTATTGATAAAATAACGGACAATTTCTTTATTGAATAAATCATCTACATCCAGCACGTAGTGGGGTATATCAAGTTTCTGGCAAAGCCTTTGCGCCTGGTATAAACTATCCAGGTCACAGCAACGGTTATCCCGGGGAAGGAATTTGAGGGTAAAACCAACTACGTCGTAGCCCTTACGTTTTAGAAGATACGCGGCAAAACTGGAATCTATGCCTCCGCTAAGGCCTACTGCAATTTTAGTTTTCATTTATAGCCCATAAGCTCTTAAGCTGATAAGCTCATCAGCTTTAATTCATAGAATCTCTAATAGAAACTATAAGGCTTGAAAGCATTTTATTTATCTCGTCAGCTAAGCCTTTTGCCTGATTAAGCTGTTTTTCAGTTATCCAGCTCTTTTTATGAAAAATAGTCAACTGCGTGATAGCTTCATACAAAGAACCTCTTGCTATATACAGAAATTGTATAAATTCTTTCTTTGAATATCTTCCTTTGCCTTCGGCAATATTCGAAGCAACGGATGTGGCTGCAGCTTCTAAATTTTCTATCAACCTATAGTGTTTACGGGATGTACTGGTGTTTTCGCTAATATCAATAACCAGCTCAGCAAATTCAAGCGCTTTTTTTCACACTTTCAAATCTTCAAAATTAAATTTCATTTCTCTTTTTTTGTTTTCTTTCTCTTCTTTCTTATGAGCTTCTTTCCTTTTTCTCTTCCTCATGAGCTTATGAGCTGATGAGCTCAAGAGCTTTTTCTAAATATACTGAATCATTCTTTCTAAGGCAATGCTTGCTTTTTTAATAATGTCTTCCTCTAAATGTATCTCATACCTTCCTTTTGCCAAAGAATCGCGTAGTTCGCGCAAAGTGGTTTTTTTCATGTTTACGCAGGTTTTAGCGCAACCCAGAGAATAAAATTCTTTTTGGGGGTTTTCTTTTTTTAGCTTATGCAGCATGCCTTCTTCCGTGCCTACTATAAAACGCTTTTTTTGTGATTCCCGGGCGCTTTTAAGCATACCTGCGGTAGAAAGCACAAGGTCGGCGCGTTGAACAACTTCTTTCCTGCATTCAGGATGCACCATCACAACCGCATCCGGCATAGCGCTCCTTGCACGCTCTAATTCCTCCAGAGTAAACTGCTCATGCACGAAACATGAACCCTGCCAGATAATTATTTCTTTTTGCGGAACATTCTTTGACACCCACCACCCAAGATTTTTATCCGGAACAAAAATAACTTTTTTAGAAGGCACGTTTTTAACTACCGACACTGCGTTAGAGGAGGTGCAACAGACGTCGCTTGAAGCTTTTATCTGCGCGGAAGTATTAACGTAGCTTACCACCCAGGCATCCGGATGCTGCGCCTTTAGCGCAAGAAGCTGATCCGGTAATATAGTGTCCGCAAGCGGGCAGCCAGCGTCGAGAGCTGGAAGAAGTACTGTTTTTTGCGGTGAAAGTATCTTCGCGGTCTCGGCCATAAACCTTACGCCGCAAAAAACAATAAACGGTGCCTCTATTTTTTTAGAAGTTTTTGATAGTTCCAGAGAATCGCCTACAAAATCAGCTAAATCCTGGATTTCCGGAATTTGGTAATTATGCGCAAGGATAACTGCTTTTTTTGTTTCCTTTAGTTTAAGTATTTCTTCTTTTATATTCATAAAATACCCCTAATTTTTATTAACTTTCCTGGAAGACGATAATTTTCTCAATTTGTCAACAACAGCAGGCAAAATTTTCAATGTTTTCTCTACATCTTTCGCACTGTTATATTTTCCAAGGCTAAAACGCAAAGCAGAACGGGCATCGCTGGATGAGGCCCCTATCGCGCTCAAGACATGCGATGGTTCAATGGAAGCCGACATGCACGCCGAGCCTCCTGAGGCACAAATGTTTTTAAAGTCTAAATTTATAATAACGCTCTCTGTCGCGGTATCTTCTATAGAGATGTGCAGCGTATTATACAGCCTATTCCTGGGGTGCCCATTTATTTTTACGCCCGTGATTTTATCTTTTATGCCTTTTTCCAATGCGTCGCGCAAACGCCTTACTTTTCTTTCGTTATTTTTGATCTCCTCTCTCGCAAGCAATGCCGCTCTTCCTAAACCAACGATACCGGCAACATTTTCCGTGCCGGAACGCATGCCTTTTTCCTGATGCCCGCCGGAAATTATGGCCGTCAATTTCACTCCACTCCTTACATATAACGCGCCTATTCCTTTTGGGCCATAGAACTTATGAGCAGAGAGGGACAATAAATCCACCCCGAGTTCCTTTACGGAAACCGGGATTTTTCCCACTGTCTGCACTGCATCGGTATGCAACAGGATGCCTTTATTTCTACATATACTCGCGATTTCTTTTATAGGCTCAATAGTCCCGATTTCATTGTTTGCGTGCATCACTGAAACCAGGATAGTATCCGGCCGTATATTTTTCTTGAGCTCATCCACATCAATTAAGCCATACCTATCAACGCTAACATAGGTTATCTTAAAACCTTGAGTTTCCAAAAATTTACAGGGTTCAAGGGCCGCGCTGTGCTCTATTTGAGATGTTATAATGTGCCTGCCTTTTGCGCAAGAGCGCAACGCTATTCCTTTAAGCGCCAGATTGTTGGCTTCAGTCCCCCCTGAAGTAAAAATTATCTCCTGGATAGATGCTTCAAGCAATCGGGCAACCTGTTCTCTGGCTTCTTCGATTGCCCGGCGCGCGCCTTGAGCAAAGCGGTATAAAGAAGAAGGATTGGCATAATTTTTTACCAAAAACGGCCGCATGCCCTCAAACACCAGCGGATCCAGGGGTGTTGTCGCGTTATTATCGAAATAAATCATATTACCCTCTTTAAACAGTAAGCTATCATTATAAAAGAGGGCTTATTTCTGTCAAAATATATTTTCTTTTACATTTATAGGAAAAAAGCTACAATATCATAAATGTTTAAGGGGTTGGGCAAAGCCTTCTGGAATACTTTTTTCCCGTCTGTATGTTTCTCCTGCGGGTGTAAAATTAAAGAAGGGTGCCTCTGCCCGGCCTGTTGCGGTTCGCTAAAATTCTTATATCCTCCTCTTTGCAGATTTTGCGCAAAACCCGTCGGGGATAATAAAAGCGGGCTATGCTCCGGATGCCGCTCTAAAACTTTCTCTTATGAAAGGCTAATAAGTATCCTTTCCTACGAAGAACCCTTAATTACGCTCATTCACCTCTTTAAGTACAAAATGCATGACTATCTTAAATTCTTTCTTTCCGGGCTCATTGTCGCCCACTTAGAGAAAACAGGTATATCACTAAAAACGCACGATTGCATCACCGCGGTGCCTATGCACCCCTTAAAACAAAAAGCGCGGGAATATAACCACTCTGCGTTACTCGGAAAATTATTAGCAAATCATTTTCAAATTCCGTTTCAGGATGATATAATCTATGAAGCCAAACTAAAAACCTCTCAGGCGGCGCTTGATAAATCAAAACGTTATGAAAATGTCCAAGAGGCCTTTAAAGCAAAAGAGGCTGCGCGCGATAAAAAGATCGCTATCGTTGATGACATTTTTACGACAGGAGCTACAATAAATTCCTGCGCGGCCGCCTTAAAAGAAAAAGGAGCGTCAATAATAACCGTTATAACTTTATGTAAAACACCGGTACAATGAAAATTTTAAGAAATTATATTTTAAAAGACTTTACCTCCACCTTTATTTTTTCCCTTTTATCGCTGACTATGGTCATGATGCTTGGCAATCTCATGAAAATATCAGATATGGTTATACGTAAAGGCGTAAGCGTGCTGGACGCGGCAAAAATATTCTCTCTTTTTGTACCCTATATACTAGGGTTCACCCTTCCGCTGGCATTCCTCCTGGGAGTCCTGCTTACCATGGGCAGGCTTATTTCCGATAATGAAATTACCGCAATCAACGTCGCCGGAATCTCCCTCTTTAAAATTCTAAACATTTTCCTCTTATTGGGAATTATATTTGCGCTTTTCTTATTTGTCCTTAACGATAAGGTGATTCCGGACGTGCAGTACCGCTATCGCAGCCAGGTTAAAGGGATCTATTCGAAAAATATCACAGCGTTAATCGAACCTGGTGTTTTTCTGGAAAATTTCCAGAATTATGTCCTTTATGTAGGAGATAAAGAAGGTAACCGCCTCAAAAACATATTTATTTATGAAGTGGGTGAACAAGAAGGCGCCAGTAAAGTGACTTTCGCAAAAAGGGGCGAGTTTATCGTTGAAGGCAATATCCTTAAAATGAAACTTGAAGATGGCTTTCGCGACGAAACTAAACCTGAAAACAAAAAAGAACTCTATAGGCTGAATTTTAAAGTATTTTTCGTGGATATACCCATCGAAGAGAAAAAAACTTCCGTGGTAAAAAAGAAACCCTGTGACATGAAATTGAGCGAACTGCGCGATAAAATCGCCAACTTGCGCACCAAGGGTATTAACCCGATAGAGCTGGTAATTGAGTTCCATAAACGAATAAGCTTTTCCTTTTCAATTATCACATTTATCCTGCTTGGATTCGGCGTATCCCTGGTAGTTAAACACCGCGAAAAATCAATCAATTTCGGAATAGCCCTGGTTTCAGCCGGAATTTATTATCTTCTCTTTATCTTAGGGCAAACCCTGGTCGAAAACCACTTACTTATCCCTTTTGTGGGAATGTGGCTACCTAATATTCTTATCGGCTCAATCGGAGGCTATTTTCTTTACAAAAATGCGTATCGTCGATAGGTATCTTTTAAAAAACGTCGTCTCGAGCTACCTTTTCATTCTTTGCGTATTTACCGGGCTTTTTTTTATTGCAGACCTTTTTACCAACCTCGCGGATATCCTTAAAGCAAAAACCCCCTTCCTGATTTTAGTCCAATATTATTGCTACATGATGCCGCTTATTTTCAAGTGGGTAAGCCCTTACTCTCTTTTGATAAGCGTTCTTTATACCTTAGGCGAGTTAAATAAGAGCAACGAAATAATCACTATACGCACTGCCGGAATAAGCGTCTTGCGTTTTTCATTTCCGGTCATATTTTTTTCTATTTTTGTTTCTTTTTTTGCATTCTTCGTACAGGAAAATATTCTGCTTTATTCTCAGAAAAAAATTGATGACATTAAGATCCAATTTATCAAAAAAAGCATTTCTCCGGATTTCGAAGAAAATGACCTCTCTTTTTCCTCATCCAACATGATATTTTTCGTGCGCAAATTATCGCTCAAAGATAAAACCATAAACGACGCCACAATATTCAAGGAAGACAATAAAGGTAATATTGTAAAAAAGATAATCTGCAAAAAAATAGTTTACGAAGAGGGTAAATGGACCGGGGTTGACGCGATGGAATACACGCTTGATTCAGAAGGGAAAATAATTGATAAGCCATTCTTCTGGCAAAAGCTGGATATTGAGCTTGACGAAAAACCGCAGGACATCATTTTCAAGAAGAGCCTGCTTGCGCAGTTTTCTCCTTTAAAAAGCTTACGCAAAGAGATTAAACGCCTAAAGAAAATAAAAGCCTACGATAAACTCTCCAATTTAGTTATCGACTATCATCAAAAAATAGTCGAACCGTTCTCTCATCTCTTTCTTATTGTGGGGATTTTGCCCATTGCCCTGGAAATCAAGAA
>JAQTOI010000021.1 GCA_028713415.1 Candidatus Omnitrophota bacterium | reverse complement strand
TACTTGCGTAAATTAGCAAGAGAAGTACCTTTCTCGCTAACCAGCGGGGAACGTATGACAGAAAAGCTACTATTTATGCCAGCCATTTTGTAACCCTCGCCTCTACTTCTTTTAAAGAATCTTTTGTAAATACCAGCGCCTTGCAGTCTAAGGCAGTATACGCCGTAAGGTCGCTTGCTTTTTCGCAGGAAACTTTTTCGATATTGCGCGAAGCGAGCTTTACGTTATCTTCCACTTTCGCAATTACAAAGCATGAAGTTGAGTTCTCCAGTTTTAAATTTTTCACCAGTGCAAAAAAATCTTTAGTTTTAGGGGATTTCATTGCCAGTTCATCAAGCACTATAATCTGGCTATCCCTCAATTTAGCGTTCAGTGCGCTTTTAAGCGCAAAAACTTTCATGCGCTTTGGCAATTCTTTATGAAAAGAATGCGGTTTTGGCCCAAAAGTAATACCTCCCTTACGCCATAGAGGAGAACGAATAGAGCCGACTCTGGCATTTCCCGTACCTTTCTGGCGCCAAGGTTTCCTTCCGCCACCTCTTACTTCTCCTCTGGTTTTAGTCGAAGCAAGGCCTTTACGCTGGTTTGCCAAATAAGCAACCACAGCCTGGCGCATTAGTGCATCATTTATCTGCCCGTCAAAAACGCGGGCGTCAAGCGAAATCTTCTCTACCTCTTTGCCCTTTGCGTTCATTACGTTAACGCGCAAGGCGTCTTTCGCTTTTTCTTTTTCAGGTGTTAACTGTTTTTTAACCATTTGGGTATTCTACCTAACTTTTGGCCTGACTTTTTGGTAAAGGTCTAACTTTCTTGACTTTGAGCACGCTTCCGCGAGAACCGGGAATGCCGCCCTCGATAAAAAGAAGGCTTTTCTCCTTATCTATTTTTACGATTTTTAAATTACGTATAGTCTGATAACTGTTTCCAAAATGCCCGGGCATTCTATGGCCGCGCACAACTCTGCCCGGGTCGGTGTTTGCGCCGTTAGAGCCGATGCGGCGATGTGTCATTGAGCCGTGCGCTTGCGGCCCTCCATGCCAGCCATGACGCTTGATGCCGCCGGAAAAGCCCCGTCCCTTTATTTTTCCCCGCACGTCAATAATCTCGCCTTCGTTAAAAATCTCAACGCCGACCTCTTGCTTGGCTTGGATTTCTTTCTCGGCCACAACCTCTTGCACAAGTTTATAAGCGCTTGTTCCCAGCTTCTTGAAGTAGCCCTGCTGCGGCTTTTTGATTTTATTAATGCGTTTTTCTTCCATTTTAAAACAGCCTATCTTGGCGACATTGCGGCCGGAATATTCTTTCTTCTCTAAAACACAGACCGGCTCCACCTCAAGCACCGTGACTCCGATCACGTTACCTTCCGGAGTGAAAACCTGCGTCATTCCTATTTTTTTTCCGAAAATTTCCTTTAACATGCCAATAGGATTCCCATTGATTTTGTTACGCTAAATTTCCGCTTTTTTTTCTCGCGGCTTGCCTGCTCTCTGCTAAAAGAAACAGGAATAGTGCGGAATGCGTGCGGTTAATTTGCGCTACACTTCTTGCTTTATTTCGACATTAACGCCTGCAGGAAGATTCAATTTTCTTAGCGCGTCTATCGTCTTAGGCGTTGGGTTGTCCAAATCCACTATTCTTTTGTGTACCGCAACCATGAACTGTTCTCTCGACTTCTTATCGATATTGGTCGAGCGGTTAACGGTATAAATTTTCTTTTGCGTCGGAAGCGGAATCGGGCCGTTTATTTTTGCTCCGGTACGCAAGGCAACCTCCACGATCTCCTGGGTTGACTGATCCAATATGCGATGATCGAATGCCTTTAATTTAATCCTCAATTTCAACATAATTCACACTTTTGCCGCAAACTTCATGCTTCAAGGCACAAACTTTGATTATTTTAAGGTTCAAATAATTTTTAAGCTTGCCTCCTGAAGCTAGTAGCCTGAAGCTATTTTATCACTGCGGTAACGACTCCGGCTCCGACGGTCTTTCCGCCTTCACGGATGGCAAATCGTGATTCTTTTTCAAGGGCAACCGGCTGAATTAATTCTACTTCAAGCTCAACAGAATCCCCAGGCATAACCATTTCCGCTCCTGCGGGAAGAGTTACTGAACCGGTGACATCTGTGGTCCTAAAGTAAAATTGCGGCCTATACCCGGCAAAGAAAGGCGTGTGCCTTCCGCCTTCTTCTTTTTTCAATATGTAAATCTGTGATTTAAATTTTGTGTGCGGGGTAATCGAGCCCGGTATGGCAGCAACCATGCCTCTTTCAACGTCGTTCTTTTCAATGCCTCTAAGCAATAATCCGACGTTATCCCCGGCCTGGCCTTCGTCAAGAAGCTTACGGAACATTTCCACGCCGGTAACAACCGTCTTTTTTGTTTCAGGATGCAAACCGATAAGTTCTATTTCTTCACCGGTTTTAATCTTTCCTCTTTCGATTCTTCCGGTAACCACGGTTCCTCTTCCTGATATGGAAAATACATCTTCTATTGCCATCAAAAATGGCTTATCGATTTCTCTTTTTGGAGCGGGTATATACTCGTCTATTTTCTTGATAAGCTCCAAGATGCTCTTGCAATTTGGACAATCGTCTTTTCCGCAGCCACATTGCAAAGCCTTAAAGGCTGCGCCGCGCACAATTGGTATATCTTTTCCTGGAAACTGGTATTTTGTCAACAAATCCCGGACTTCAATTTCGACAAGGTCAACCAGCTCCGCATCGTCCATAAGGTCAATCTTGTTGATAAACACAACAATAGCTGGAACGTTTACCTGGCGGGCTAAAAGTATGTGCTCCCGTGTTTGAGGCATCGGGCCGTCAACCGCTGAAACAACCAATATAGCTCCGTCCATCTGTGCTGCGCCGGTTATCATATTTTTAATATAATCCTGGTGTCCCGGGCAATCTATGTGTGCGTAGTGCCTTTTTTCTGATTCATATTCGACGTGAGAAATGGCTATGGTTAAAATCTTGGTTTCATCACGGCGGCCCTGCGACTCGGAAGCCTTAGCAACCTGATCATAGGAAATAAACGTCGCCAAACCCCTGCCTGCCAATACTTTAGTAATGGCGCTGGTTAAGGTTGTCTTTCCGTGATCAACGTGGCCTATGGTGCCGATATTGACGTGCGGCTTACTACGAACAAATTTCTCTTTTCCCATGAATACACCTCCTTCTAATTTTAAGGATTTTCGTTATTTAGCTGCTTTCTTAAGTTACTTATTAAATTAGTTATATACCGAGGATCTTCGAAAGCATCTCTCCGGGAACCTTTTCATAATACGAAGGTTCTATTGTATATGAAGCGCGCCCCTGTGTCAAGTTTCTTAATACATCTGCGTAATTAAAAACTTCCGATAAAGGTACATCCGCGCGCACGATTTTTAAATTTTTTCTTTCTACTATCGAAGAAATTTTCGCCCTACGCGTATTAAGATCACCAATGACCTGGCTCAGGTATTCGTTAGCAACAAGCACCTCTAATTCCATTATCGGCTCTAAAATTACAGGGCCGGCCTTACGCAAACCATCTTTAAAAGCGTATTCCGTGGCAATTTTAAACGCCAGTTCTGAAGAATCGACCTCATGATACGAGCCATCCAGGAGTGTTATGCGGATATCCACCACCGGATATCCTCCTAAAGCACCACTTTCTGCGGCTTCAAAAACGCCTTCTTTAATTGAAGCAAAAAATTCCTTCGGAATGCTGCCGCCTTTTACTTTGTTTTCAAAAATAATGCCCATTCCCTTATCGAGCGGTTCCATTAAAAGCACAACGTGCCCGTATTGGCCATGGCCTCCAGTTTGCTGGATAAACTTGCCAACTGTTTCTACTTTGCGCGTAATCGTTTCTTTATAAGCTACCTGGGGTTTACCGATTTTTGCCTGAACGTTAAATTCGCGAAGCAACCTGTCCACCATAATTTCAAGGTGTAACTGGCCCATACCGGAAATAATATTTTGTCCGGTTTCGCGGTTATATATAACCTTAAATGAGGGGTCTTCCTCTTCTAATTTTTTTAAGCCTGCGAATAACTTTTCCTGATCAGCTTTGGTGCGCGGCTCTATGGCAACCGATACTACCGGCAAGGGAAATTTTATCGCCTCAAGAGTAATAAGAAATTTCTCATCGCAGAGCGTATCTCCGGTAGTCGTGTCTTTCAAACCAACCAGGCATACTATATCGCCTGCTGCGGCTGTGCTGACTATTTCCTGTTTATTGGCATGCATGCGTAAAATCTTGCTTACTTTTTCGCGTAATCTCTTGCTGGCATTATATATGGCCGAAGAAGTATTAATTTTCCCTGAATAAATACGGGTGTAAAAGAGCTTACCGACAAAAGGGTCGGTAAAAATTTTAAAACATAGAGCGCATAGAGGGCTTGAGACGGCAATCTCGCGAGTCTGGAAATCAGTTTCACTGGAGCCCTTAAACCCTTTTACCGGCCCGACATCTTTAGGCGAAGGCAAAAAATCACAAATCGCATCCAGCAGGTGCTGTATTCCCTTGTTCTTTAAAGCGCTGCCGCAAACAAGAGGCACACAGTGGTTAGCGATAACGTGCTTGCGCAGGGAAGAAATAATTTCTTTCTCACTTATTGCCCCTTCTATTGCCTTCTGCATAAAGCTATCGTCAAGTTCGGCTAGCTTCTCAATAATGTTATCCCGGTATTTTGCCGCGGCGCTTAAGAGATGCTGGGGAATATCTTTATAAACAATTTTTGTACCCAACTGGTCATCGTAATAAACGGCTTTATTTGAAATCAAATCTACTATTCCGGTAAATTCGTCATTCTCGTAAATAGGCAACTGCACTGGGATTATTAAAGAATTAAGCTTTTGCTTCATCTCTTCAAAAACCGTAAAGAAATCGGCTCCAACTCTATCTAACTTATTAATAAAGGCGATTTTTGGTACATGATACTTGTCTGCCTGGTGCCAAACGGTTTCACTTTGTGGCTCAACCCCTCCTACCGCGCAAAAAATAACTACTACGCCATCAAGCACTTTAAGCGAACGCTCGACTTCAACGGTAAAATCAATATGCCCCGGAGTATCGATAATGTTGATATGATAATCTCTCCAGGTGCAGAAAGTTGCGGCACTTGTAATGGTGATACCGCGCTCTCTCTCCTGAACCATCCAGTCGGTTACGGTCGTGCCAGAGTCAACTTCTCCGATTTTATAAGTGCGGCCGGTATAAAAAAGCAACCGCTCGGTAGTGGTTGTTTTACCGGCATCAATATGGGCGACAAATCCGATATTTCTTATTGCGCTTAAGTTGTCTTTCATATCCTTATCGGCGATTTTATTATTCTCTGTATGAATCTGTGTTGCCATCTCTATTTTTCAAGTCTTTGGTCTTTGGTCTTTGGTCTTTGGTCTGTATTATTACCATTTAAAATGAGCAAAAGCCCTATTTGATTCTGCCATTTTATGCGTATCTTCCCGCTTCTTTATCAGGGTGCCTTCATTTTTATAGGCGGAAAGTATTTCTTCTGCCAACTTTGCGTGCATTGGCTTGCCTTTTTTACTGGTCGCTAAATCCCTTATCCAACGTAAAGCTATGGAAATTCCCCTTTCCTGGGGCACTTCCATGGGAACCTGATATGTTGCGCCGCCTATTCTGCGTGGCCGGGTTTCCAAGCGTGGGCGCGCGTTCTCTAACGCAGCAAAAAAAACTTTAAGCGGATCTTCTTTTAATTTCTCTTCGATGAGGTCAAAAGAATCATAAACAATTCCTTGAGCCAGGCTTTTTTTACCGTCCTGCATTATAATATTGATAAACTGCCCTATAACCGGCGAATTAAATTTTGGATCAGCCTTTAGGTCTCTCTTTGGTGCTCTGTGCCTTCTCATACTTGCTCCCCTGTTAAACCCTAAATCCGAAATTCTAAACTCTAAATAAACTCAAAGCTCAAATTTTAAAACTCAAAACATATATGCTTTGAACATTTGGATTTTTAGTTTTGGATTTATTTAGGATTTAGAGTTTAGTGTTTAGTGTTTTATTAATAGTATCTCCTTGTCATTGTTTAGGCCTTTTTGCTCCGTATTTAGAGCGCGATCGTTTTCTATTCGCCACTCCCTGGCAATCATATATGCCGCGTACTATATGGTACCTTACTCCGGGAAGGTCTTTAACCCTCCCGCCTCTGACTAAAACAATGGAATGCTCCTGCAAATTATGGCCTTCGCCCGGAATATATGAAGTTACTTCCTCTCCATTAGTCATACGGACCCTGGCAATTTTACGTAAAGCTGAATTTGGTTTCTTTGGGGTCATGGTCCGCACCTGTATGCAGACTCCGCGTCTTTGCGGCGCCTTATGCAACGCGGGTGATTTACTTCCTCGTTTTTTGAGAATCCTTGGTTTATTTAAAAGCTGCATTATGGTTGGCATTGTTCCACCTCAATCTCCCTGTAAATTTTTAGTCCTGTCCCTGCCGGTATAAGATGTCCGACAATCACGTTTTCTTTCAAGCCCTGCAAATCATCAATCTTACCGCTTGATGCCGCATCGGCCAAGACACGCGTGGTTTCCTGGAAGCTGGCCGCAGCGATAAAACTCTTTGTGCTTAACGAAGCTTTAGTGATTCCCAAAAGTAATGGTGTTGCAGTTGCGGGTTTTCCACCCTTCTTGGTCACACGTTCGTTCTCACCTTTAAAGTCCCATTTATCGATCCCCTCACCCGGCAGAAATTCCGTATCTCCGGATTCAGAAATCCTTACTTTTTTAAGCATCTCACGTATGATAACTTCTATATGTTTATCGTTTATTTTTACACCCTGCAAGCGGTAAACTTCCTGAACTTCATTCACCAGATACTCTTGCAATATCTTGTCGCCGCATACCCGTAAAATGTCCTGCAAAACAGTCGGGCCCTCTGTCAATTGCTGTCCGGCGATAACGCTATCGCCGCGGTAAACAATCGGATGACGGCCTGCGGGAATATCATATTCGCGCTTCATGCCTGTGGGCGAACGCACGATAATTTTACGCTCTCCTTTATCCTCTTTAAACTCCACAAAACCTTCTATTTCACTTATTACTGCCGGGTTTTTCGGCCTGCGCGCCTCAAACAATTCCGCGACGCGCGGTAAACCGCCGGTGATATCTCTTGTTTTTGCCACTAGGCGCGGGGTTTTTGCAACTATATCGCCTGCGGAAACGAGGGCTCCTTCTTCTACCATAATATGCGCGCCCGTAGGCAGGGAATAAATACCCAGCACTTCATCTTTCTCGGAAAATATTACAACCTGAGGATGATAATCTCCTTTAAAATCTATTACTACCCTCTCTTTTCTTCCTGTGGTCAAGTTCATTTCCTCCTGAATAGTGGCCTTATCGATTATATCTTCATATTTAACTTTTCCGGTTACTTCGGTTAAAATCGGCGAAGAATATGGGTCCCAGCGCACAAATATTTTATCCTTTTCAACTTGCGCGCCTTCAGCGATAAGAATCAAAGAGCCTTGCGGCACGGGGTTTCTCTGCAACTCAATGCCACGGTCATCATTAATGCTGATCATACCGTTTCTATTTAAGGCTACGAATTGCTTGCCTTGAGCGACTACTTTAATGCCGTGATATTTCACCATTCCTGTTTCCTTGGATTTGATGAAGGCGCGCTCAGCGACTCTTGATGCGGTACCGCCGATATGGAAAGTCCTCATGGTCAGCTGTGTTCCCGGTTCACCGATTGACTGCGCCGCGACTATTCCTACTGCCTCGCCAATTTCAATAAGTTTTCCGGTTGACAAATTTCTTCCGTAGCATTTGGCGCAAACACCGCGCTCACCTTCGCAGGTTAAAACACTGCGTATCCTTATCTTTTCTAAACCAAGGCGGTCTATCTTTTCGGCTTTTTCTTCGGTAATTTCTTCTCCGGCTTTAGCCGCTATCTCATCGCTTACAACATCAACGATATTATCCAGCGCAATTCTTCCCACTATGCGCTCTTTCAGCGACACCACTACCTCATCGCCCTCGACGATTTCAGAAACCGTTATTCCGTTTACCGTTCCGCAATCATCTTTAATGATGATCACTTCCTGTGCCACATCAACAAGGCGGCGTGTCAGGTATCCGGCGTCTGCGGTTTTTAAGGCGGTATCAGCCAAACCTTTTCTTGCGCCGTGAGTCGAGCTGAAATATTCGAGCACCGTAAGGCCTTCCTTGAAGTTGGAGGTGATCGGGGTCTCAATAATTTCACCTGATGGTTTGGCCATTAACCCTCTCATGCCTGCTAACTGGCGGACTTGCAATTTTGAACCACGAGCCCCTGAATCAGCCATCATGAAAATAGGGTTAAATTTATCCATGCTCTTAAACACCCAATCAGACACTCTATCGGTCGTTCTGGTCCAGATATCAATAATTTTATTGTGCCGCTCGCGTTCTGTAATAATACCTTTCTTATACTGCTCATCTACTTTAAGCAATTCCTCGTTCGCCTCATCTAAACATTCTTTCTTCTGCTCAGGAATTTTAAGGTCATTAACAGAAATGCTTATCCCTCCGAGTGTAGCGTATTCAAAACCCAAATCTTTGATTCTATCTAAAAGCTCTATGGTTTGGCTGTGCCCGAACTGCTTGTGGCAGTCCGCGATGATTTCTGAAACGCTTTTCTTGCTCAATGTCTGGTTCACGTAGTGAAAACCCTTAGGCATTATCTGGTTAAATATAGCCCTTCCTACTGTAGTCTCAACTATTTTACGCTTGCCCTCTTCTTCTATGCGCAATTTTATTTTCGCGTGTAGTTCTACTTCTTCATCCTGAAAGGCAGTCATAACTTCTTCGTAAGAAGAGAAAAGTATCCCTTCGCCCAAAGCGCCTGCCTTATCGAGAGTAAGATATCGGCAGCCAATAATCATATCCTGGCTTGGCGTAATAATCGGTCTTCCGTCTGCCGAAGAGAAAATGTTATTGACAGAAAGCATGATGAGCTTTGCTTCAGCCTGTGCTTCTAAAGATAGCGGTACATGCACGGCCATCTGGTCGCCGTCAAAATCTGCGTTAAAAGGCGCGCAGACAAGCGGATGTAATTTTATGGCTTTTCCTTCAATTAATATAGGGTAAAACGCCTGGATACTTAAACGGTGCAACGTAGGCGCGCGGTTTAATAGTACGGGGTGGCCCGCAATAACTTCCTCCAGAATATCCCATACCTCTACGCGAGCCCGCTCTACCATTCGCCGGGCCCCTTTAATAGTATGCACAAACCCTTTCTCTCGCAGTTTCTTGATAATAAATGGCTCGAAAAGTTCAAGCGCCATCTGTTGAGGAATACCGCATTGATGTAATTTTAAATCCGGCCCTACAACAATAACGCTGCGTCCGGAATAATCAACGCGTTTACCTAAAAGATTCTGCCTGAAACGGCCCTGTTTTCCTTTCAACATATCAGAAAGGCTCTTTAGTGGCCTGTTCTGTGGCCCCATTACCGGCCTGCCATGCCTGCCGTTTTCTAAGAGAGCGTCAACTGCTTCCTGTAACATTCTTTTTTCGTTACGTACAATAATATCCGGCGCACCTAAAGACATTAGCTTCTTTAAGCGGTTATTCCTGTTAATAACCCTGCGATAGAGATCATTTAAATCTGACGAAGCGAATCTGCCTCCCTCGAGCGGGACGAGAGGGCGTAAGTCAGGCGGTATAACCGGCAATATTTCAATAATCATGAATTCCGGTTTATTGCCGGAACGGCGAAAATCCTCGACAATCTTAAGCCTTTTTAGGGAGCGCTTATTCAGGATACCCTTGCTGCTTTCAATATCCTTGCGTATGCTTTTGCTTAATTTATCGAGATCTATCTCTTTTAAAAGTTCGCGCACAGCTTCCGCGCCGATTTTTGCGCTAAAACCATTGGGAAAATCTTTTAAGCCTTTGCGGTATTCTTCTTCGTTGAGTAACTGATTCTTTTTAAAGGTGGTTGTGCCGGGATCGATAACGATATATTCTTCATAATAAATAACTTTTTCCAATTCTTTTATGCTTAAATCTAGCATCGCGCCGATTCTTGAAGAAATGACCTTGAAAAACCAGATATGCGTAGCAGGCGCAGCTAAATCAATATGGCCCATGCGCTGACGGCGAACTGATGAGTGCAACACCTCCACTCCGCAGCGATCACACCTGGTGCCTTTAAATTTAATCCCTTTCAGTTTTCCGCAATGACATTCCCAGTCTTTAACCGGGCCGAAAATCTTTTCACAGAAAAGGCCGTCTTTTTCCGGCTTTAACGTCCGGTAATTCAAAGTCTCGGCTTTTTTTACTTCCCCGGAAGACCAACTCTTGATAGTCTGCGCTGATGCTAACTTGATGGTTATGCGATCGAAAAAACTGGCTTCTTCAATCATTTAGACTCCTTTAATATGTCTTTTTCGGTTCGCACGTCAAGGCACAAACCCTGCAATTCTTTCACCAAGACGTTAAAAGATTCAGGGACAGAGGGGTGGAATTTCTGCTCACCCCTTACTATCGCTTCGTAGATGCGGTTTCTTCCCTCAACATCGTCGCTTTTTACGGTAAGCATTTCCTGCAATGTAAAGGCAGCCCCGTAGGCTTCAAGGGCCCAGACTTCCATTTCACCAAAACGCTGGCCGCCAAACTGGGCTTTACCGCCTAAAGGCTGTTGAGTGATCAGTGAATAAGGCCCTATAGCGCGGGCGTGGATTTTATCATCCACCATATGGACCAGCTTCATGACATACATGTATCCTGCCCCCACTTTCTGTTCAAAGGGCTTACCGGTAAAACCGTCGTATAGGGTAACCTTGCCATCTTCAGGCAGGCCCGCTTCTTTTAGGAGCCGGGTAATATCCTCTTCTTTGGCGCCGTCAAAAACCGGCGTAAAAACTTTCATGCCTAACTTCTTTGCCGCCCAACCTAGATGCATCTCCAGGAGTTGTCCGACGTTCATTCTTGAAGGGACACCCAGAGGATTCAATATCAAGTCAACAGGCGTGCCGTCCTCTAAAAACGGCATATCCTCTTCAGGCAAGATTTTCGAAATAACGCCTTTATTTCCGTGACGGCCGGAAATTTTATCTCCGGCTGAAATTTTTCGCTTCATCGCCACAAAGACTACGATGCGTTTAAGCACTCCCGTGGGTAGCTCATCGCCTCTTTTTATTTTGGCAATTTCAAGCTCCTGCTCAATGGCTAATTCCTGAAGCCGTTCATCGTAGATAGATACGATTTGACGCGCATCTTCATTGTCTTCGTAATCCGCGGCTTTAATTTTATTTTCATCTTTGCCAATAATGGCAGAAAGCCTTTTGCCTTTTTCGCGCTCAAGCAATTGCCGCTCTTCTTCATAGTAGTGCTCAATATCTTTTAATTTCTTAAACTCTTCGGTCTGTTCCTTTTTAGAGCGCCGGCCCCGGTCTTTTCTCTGGAATACCTCTACGTTAGTAACAACGCCGTAAACTCCGGGCGGAACACGCAAGGAAGTATCTTTGACGTCAGCGGCTTTTTCGCCGAAAATTGCGCGTAGTAGCCTTTCTTCCGGAGAAAGCTCTTTCTCGGTTTTGGGAGTTACGCGGCCGATTAAGATATCGTCGGGCATCACTTCTGCCCCGATTCTCACGATGCCGTTTTCATCAAGGTTCTTCAAAACTTCTTCGCTGACATTGGGTATATCGCGGGTTACTTCCTCATTGCCTAGGCGGGTTTCACGCGCTTCCAGCTCAAACTTTTCAATATGTACGGAAGTGAGGATGTCTTCCTTGACTAGCTTTTCATTAATGACAATAGCATCCTCAAAGTTATATCCACGCCAGGGCATAAATGCAACCAGAAGATTCCTGCCTAAAGCCAATGCTCCATTCTGGGTGGCCATACCGTCGGAAATTGTTTCGCCCTTACGTATCTCCTGGCCTTTTTTTACTATAGGCCGCTGATTTACACAAGTGTCGGCGTTGGAACGGTCAAATTTTCTCAATTTATATACGAAATTGCTGATTTTAATGTGAGCAGCGTCAACCTCTTCGACTTTGCCTTCTTCTTTATTAAGCACGACAGTGCCGCATTCACGCACCACCTTCTCTTCCATCCCTGTTCCTACTATGGGTTCTTCAGGAAAAAGAAGCGGTACGGCTTGGCGTTGCATGTTTGAGCCCATAAGCGCCCTATTTGCGTCGTCGTGTTCAAGGAAAGGAATAAGCGCCGCCGATATAGAAATAATCTGTTGGGAAGAAATATCAATATACTCAACTTCACGGGGAGCTACCTTGGGAAATTTTCCTTTGAAACGGGCATAAATTTCTTTATCAAGGATTTTCCCATCTTCATCTATATTGGAAGTAACCTGAGCGATGAGCTTATTTTCCTCCTCATCGCTGGTAAGATAATCGACTTTATCTTGCATCACGCCTTTTTCTACTCTTCTATAGGGAGCTATAAGAAAGCCCAGCGGGTTGATGCGTACATACGATGTCAGGGAAGATAACAAGCCTATGTTTGCGCCTTCAGGCGTCTCTATGGGACAGACTCTACCGTAGTGAGTAGGATGAACGTCGCGTACCTCAAAGCCTGCGCGCTCTCTGGATAAACCTCCCGGGCCCATTGCCGAAAGCCTTCGTTTATGGGTAATCTCTGCCACGGGATTGGTTTGATCCATGAATTGGGAGAGCGGAGAACGGGCAAAGAAATCCTGTACCTGGGTCGAGAAGGCGCGTGAATTAATGAGATGCTGGATAGAAAAATCGTGCGTAGAAATAAGCGAACAACGCTCAAGGAACGTCCTTTCCACGCGCAGGAGGCCTACGCGTACCTGATGCTGAATGAGTTCTCCTATTAATTTAACCCTGCGGTTGCCAAGATGATCGATATCGTCAGTTTCTTTTTCTCCCGCTTTTACTTTAAGGAGGTGTTTGATTATTGCTACTATGGTATCCAGCTCAACGGTACGCTTGCTTAAAGGCAGGTCCATGCCTAATTTTTTATTGATAAGATACCTGCCCACTCTGCCTAAGTCGTAACGCTTAGAATCAAGGAACATTCTCTTGAACACCTCTTTTGCCGCTTCAAGAGTAATTGGCTCTGTTGGGCGCATCTTTTTATAAAAATCCAAGTAAGCTTCTTCGCTATTATTGGTGCTGTCTTTCTTTACCGTATTTACCAGCTCAGGATACCGCTTATCCGAAAAAGCTTTGTAAATATCTTCGCTGGTCGATAGGCCCATGATACGTAGGATTTGCGTGGCGGGGAATGTTTTGCGGCGGTCAATAATCGCGGTAATCGTATCGTTTATGTCTGTTCGAAACTCTATCCAATATCCTCTATACGGAATGATTCGGGCAAAATAAAGGCGTTTGCCCACAATATGCATTTCTTCTTCAAAAAAAACACCGGGAGAGCGCTGTAATTGGTTTACTACTACCCTTTCATCGCCGTTAATAATAAAAGAAGCGACATCGGTAATCAAAGGTATGTCGCCTAAATAAATTTCCTGTTCTTTAACGTCGTTTGCCGGTCCGACTAAGCGCAGGCGTACGCGCAAGGGTGCTGAATAAGTCTGCGCGCGGCGCTTGCATTCTTCCACGCTATAACGCGGCCGGCTCAGTCCGTAAGAAACAAATTCCAGACGGTACTGCTTGTCAGGGCTTTCTATTGGGAAAACCTCGTCAAAGATCTCTTGCAGGCCAATTTTTTTGCGCTTCTCCGGCACTATATCCATCTGCAAAAATTCCTTGAACGGAGCAATCTGATGCTCAAGCAAATTAGGTATAGGGTAACTCTTTTTGATTTTGGCAAAAGAGAACTCTTTTACTTTCCTCAAATTAAGCCTCCTTGTATAAACGCGAATTGCCGCGAATTATAAGAAGACGCGAATGACCGCGAATGCGGAAAACACGAATGAATTTATTCGCGGTAATTAGCGTATCCAATTAGCGAAAATTAGCGTTATTACTTTAATTCGACGGTTGCGCCTGCTGCTTCCAGTTTCTTCTTAATTTCTTCTGCTTCCTCTTTTGCTATATTCTCTTTTATGGTCTTGGGGGCGGCATCAACAAGCTCTTTAGCTTCTTTGAGGCCAAGTTCGGTGATTGTGCGGATTTCCTTAATAACAGCAATTTTATTTGCTCCGGCTGACGCCAAGACTATAGTGAATGAGGTCTTCTCCTCTTTCTCTTCCGCCGCAGGCGCTGCTCCGCCTGCCATAGGGGCTGCCGCAATCGCAGCGCTTGCCTTTACGCCGAACTTCTCTTCACAGGCTTTTACCAATTCCGAAAGCTCGAGCACCGTCATCTCTTCCACCATTTTTAGGACTTCTTCAACTTTAGCCATAACAACCTCCCATGTTAAACTCTAAATCCAAAATCCTAAACTCTAAACAAGCTCAAAATTAAAATTTCAAAACACGTTTTGGGCATTTGGATTTTGTGTTTTGGGTTTGTTTAGGATTTAGTGTTTAGGATTTAGTGTTTTATTTATAGTATTTCCTCTTAAAAAATTACCCTTTCTTCTTCTTGATTTCTTCCAATGTCCACATAAACTGCCGAACGACCTGATTCAATGTGGACATAAAACCCGTTATAGGCGCGGCAAAGCTACTCACTACCATGCCAATCAAAACTTCCTTGGGAGGCAGTTTGACTAATTCCCGCAATTGTTCTGCGCTGATTTTTTTTTCGTTTAGAAAAGCGCCGCGTACTTTTAGATTTTCATTTTCTTTTGAAAAATCTACTAAAACCTTGCAGGCAGCAACTACGTCTTTATCAAAAGCAAATACAACTCCGGTTTGCCCCTCTATAAGGCCGCTTATATCCTGGGTACCTTTATCTTTAAAAACTTTTGCAAGCAGCGTATTCTTCGCCACAAAGAGCCTTGCGTTAGCGCTCTTTAAGCTATTACGCATTCTATTTACAGGAAATGCTCCTGTTTTTGCAAAGCTGATAAAAACGCAAGCCTGCGACTTGGATAAACCTTCCTGTATTTCCTGCGATATTTTTTCCCGCGTTAATAAACCTATTTTTTTCATAGCGTGATCCTCAATGAAGGGCTCATGCTGGCTGATAAAAACATAGTTTTAATAAAATCGCCTTTTACTACGCTTACACGGGCGTTTACAAGCGCATCCAGAAACGCCCGTACATTTTCCACTAAGGCTTCTTTAGGAAATGATAACTTTCCCAAACCAACGTAAATGCAGGAAAATTTATCCATGCGAAAATCTATCTTCCCTCTCTTGGCTTCCCCGACTGCGTAGGCGATATTGTCAGTCACGGTGCCGGTCTTAGGAGAAGGCATCAGTCCCTTAGGGCCAAGAATCTTGCCTAGTTTACTGACAAATCTCATCATTCCCGGAGTCGCTATGCAATAATCAAAATCAAATGTACCTGCTTTCATTATTTTGTCGATTAACTCTTGCGAGCCTATTTCATCAGCGCCCGCCTCTTTTGCCTGGGCTTCTTTTTCCGGCTCGCAGAAAACCACAATCTTTATCTGCTTTCCCGTACCCTTAGGAAGGACTACGGAACCTCTTACCATCTGGTCAGGTTGTGAGGGGTCAAGTTGAAGTTTACAGCTTATCTCCAGAGTTTGATCAAACTTCACAGCCGGCATGCTTTTTAAAATCGCAACCGCTTCCTCAACAGAATACACCTTGTCTTTATCGACCAATTTAGCCGCTTCCTTGTAGCGCTTGCTATGTATTATCTTCATTCTTTCACCTTTATCCCGCAGCTTCTGGCGGTTCCGGCAATGGTGCGCGCGGCCTGTTCAATATCAATAGTGTTTAAGTCCACCATTTTTTCCTTGGCGATTTCTAAAACCTGCTGTTTTGTCACTTCGCCGATAATTTCCTTGCCGGTCTGTCCGCTGGCCTTGGCCAAATTCGCCGCTCTTTTCAGTAATACTGAAGCCGGCGGGCTCTTAACAATAAAATCAAAAGACTTATCCTCATAAACGCTGATAACGACCGGCAAGATAATGCCGTCTTTCGTTTTAGTTGCCTCATTATAGGCTTTGCAGAATTGCATAATATTAACGCCATGCTGGCCAAGAGCCGGACCTACAGGAGGAGCCGGATTAGCCGCCCCTGCTGGAATTTGCAATTTTATCTGAACAAGTATTTTCCCTTTCTTCTTCTTCGCCATCGTCGCTTCGCTCCTACACAGATTAACACAGATACATTTCATCTGCGATTATCTGCGTTGATCCCTTAATTTTTTATCAAGGTTTAAAAAATCTGCGCTAATCTGCGTTTCAGATTTTTTCTACCTGCCAAAACTCTAATTCAACTGGAGTGGTTCTGCCAAAAATAGAAACACTCACCTTTACCTTACCCTTATCAGGGTGGACTTCTTCGACTACGCCGTTAAAATTAACAAAAGGCCCCTCAATCACACGCACATTTTCCCCTCTGTCAAAACTGACCTTCGGTGCGGGTTTGGCCTTGCTTTCTTCTGCTTTCTTTAATATTTTATCTACTTCTTCTTGAGGTATAGGGGATGGTTTTCTTCGTGGGCCTATAAAAGTGGTGATGCCCGGGGTATTTTTAACAAACAGCCAGGAATTATCGTTCATTTCCATATGAACAAGTATGTAACCAGGAAAAAATTTGCGCTCCAAAACTTTCTTTTTGCCGAGCTTTACTTCGGTTACCTGTTCCTGGGGAATAACTACCTCATCAATAAATTCTTCATAATGATGAGCTTTAATGCGGGTTTGTAAATTAGCGCGCGCCTTATCCTCAACTCCGCTTAATGTGTGCAATATATACCACTGTTTCATAGAGCGTTTAAATACCAAAAATGGATTAGTTTTACGTTGTTTATCATACAATTACCCGACTATCGTTTTCATTAATTTAGCAAGCCCCATATCTATTGCGAAAATATAAGCCGTAAGTATGGCTGACACTACGACGACAACCACGGCTGCTCCCATTAATTCCTTACGCGTCGTCCAATTTACTTTTTTAAGTTCCTCTTTTACTTCTTTAAAAAACTGAGGGATTTTTTTTAATTTAGCTATCATGGGATTTAAAAATAAAAAACAGGCGCTCCTTTAGCCTGATAAACACCTCAATGCCCATATTTAGAAGCAGGCGAGGCAGGAGTTGAACCTGCAACCCCCGGTTTTGGAGACCGATGCTCTAGCCAATTGAGCTACTCGCCTATCACTGTTTTTTAATGCAACTGCGAGCGCTACTAGAGGGATGATCAGGTAAATTTAAAAAGAACGTTTAGCTATATCTTTGCCTCTTTGTGTTCTGTATATTGGCGGCAAAAACGGCAAAATTTCTTTATAAGCATTTTCTCGGGATGCTTCTTTTTGTTCTTCGTGGTAAAGTAATTTTTGTCTTTACAGGCAGTGCACTCAAGCGAAATCAACTCTCTCATAGTAATCTATATTATAGGTAAACAAAAAAGATTAAAAAATCCCCGCTCCACTTTTGTGGGTTTTATGATGCGCCTGATTGTTCTATTAGCCCACGACCGGAATCGAACCGGTGACCTCTTCCTTACCAAGGAAGTGCTCTACCGACTGAGCCACGTGGGCACCCTCCGCACGCGAAGGGGCAAGGAGATAGACTGTAAGATTTTATTATAAAAAATATTTTTGTCAAGAAAAAAATAAATTTTTTTAAGGAAGCTGGCCAACTTTAGAGCTTTTTAGGCCGGATTCGGAGGGCGTCGGGCAAAAATAATCAGGGAGTGAAGAAAAATAAGCCTTGAGAACCGAAAATGCTTTTTTGGGAACTCTCTTATTAATGCCTGCCGCATCGACTTCTTCGCTAATGCTTAAAATACCGAACCACTCTTCGTTCATATTGAGCCCGTCTTTGGCTCTGTTATCAAAAGTATAGGCGCCTTGCGACCATCCTGCTTCTTTATTATGCACCGCCCAATCTTCGCTGTAACCCTCATTATGCTTCCACCACTCGTCAGTCCATTCGAACATTACACCACCCAGGCAATTGCCTTCTTTGTTACCGCTGCATATGGTGTTGGCGTATAAATCTTTCCATTGAGAAAGCAGGTATTGCGCCTGGACATCCTCATCGTCTTTTTCTTGGAACGCGTCAAAAGAATCACAGCCAAATTCAGAGATAAGAATTGGCTTATCGAAAAGGGTCCTGATGCTATTAAAAACATTAGAGAAAGTTTTACCGCGGTAAAAAATTATCGCGAGTGCATCAATACTCTTGCAATAATTTGCGGCAACACGCAAAAAATTTATTTCTCCGCTGCCTAAGGCAACCGGATGAATAGTATCGATATTTTTTATGGCTATGGTTAAATCTTCCACGAAAGCATAATAAATTTCCGCCCGCTTTACTGCGCGCCGTCCCGGTTCTAATTTGTCTATTTCAGGAGAAGTCCAGAAACGTACATTGCCGGAAAAAGTGTAATCATTTTCATTACCTAAAATCCACATTAATACGCCCTTTTCATCTTTAAGCGCGCTTACGGTTGCGAGCACCCGCTCTTTCGTTTTTGCTTTAAACGCATCGTCAGCGTAGTTAGCCGCAGGTGTCTCCCAAAGCCCAAGCCAATCACCGACTATTGTGTATATGCCGAATTTCTCATACATATCACGGATAAAAGAGCGCGTTTTCTCTATGTCTTTACTTACCGTATAAAGACGCACACAGTTTATGCCCAGTTCCTTCATTAGTTTTCCGTCCGCAAGCCAGGGTTTGGCTGGATCAGCAAAAAAATCGTAATCATAACCTTTACCTATGGGTGTAGGGTTGTAAATAACGCCTCTTACTAAAAAAGGTTTTCCCTCCACGTAAAGATAATAGCCGTTAATACAGGTAGGAACAGGCTCTATCTGGACGGAATTTTGCGCAAAAGCAAGGTTAGAAAGAAAACAAGAAAAAATAAAAATAATCGTAACGATAATTTTAATGGTTTTCATATATTTAGTCAGCAAACGGGATAAAGGCCGAAGGCTAATCCAGATTGCAGATAGCAGATGACAGATATCGGATATCTCCAATCTGCAATCCGCCATCTGCAACCTATTTTAGTCTTTAGCCTAATTTATTCCTTCTCAAACTTAATATCGTCAAGGTAGAATACTATGCCGTTGGGATCATTAACTTCCAGATTCGTTGCCCAGCAGAAACCTCCAATAATATAGGAAAGGTCTTTGCCGCGTAAATCAATCTCGTACTTCTTCCATTCATTGGTAAGCTGCACGCTAACTATGCTCGATGAATCAGAATCGGGGTAATCTCCGTTGGAGATGCCACCTACTTTAAATTCATTGATAATTTCCCCGCCCTTATCGCCGCGCGCCCAAAAAGTGAGCTTATTTGCGCCTTGTAAATTGTAGCCTTTCTTAGGAACCGTACCCCAGTTATTAGGGGGATTCTGCCAATAAATACCTGACCATTTATTGCCGGAGATATCTTTGTATTCAATACGGATACAGGTATCGCCGCTAAAAGGTAAATTCTTCCAGTTTTGATCAAACTTTATATCCTTGCCCGTTGCAGCGTTGGGCATCCAGCCAGAAGGAATAAAGTGGTTATCCAGTGAGCCTGCGTCAGCGTAGACGTAGAAAGGAAAATTCGTAGCGGCTTCTTCTTTCTTTAAAGTTGCGTCATAGGTGAAATAAACATCATCCAGGTAAATAGTCTGTTCTCCGCCTGCTTGATCAGCGTTAAAAATAATGCAGAAACCTCCGTTAATATAGGAAAGATCTTTATCCACTAAATTAATCGAATATTCCTGCCAATCTTTAGTCAAGCGCATCGGCCCTATCTCAACGCTTGCGGTATCTGCAAAGGCGAGTTTCTCTCCGGTGGAAGCATTATTGGTGATGCCGCCAACCTTAGCAAGCGTAACCACCTCTCCCCCCTTTTCACCCTTCGCCTTAAAAATAAGTTTGTTGAAACCGCTTAAATCAAATCCCGTATCTTTGGTACCCCAGTTATTCTGCGCTGACTGCCAGTAAATACCTGCCCAACCTTGGCCTTGAGACTTCTTCGCCGTATAGGTAATTTTTATCGCGGTATTGCCTGCGGCTGCGCCTTGCGCCTGATCATTGAATTTTAAATCGCCGTAATCACCCATCCAACCACTGGGAATAAAATGGTTTCCGGCAGCGTTCTTGTCAATATAGATCTCAAATTTCTTCTCTTCCCCTGCCGGAGTTGCTGAAGCGCTCCAGGCACTTACTCCAATAAACAAAAATACCCCTGCTGCCAATCCTGTCAAACCTCTCACGACTGCTTTTTGCATCTTAACCCTCCTTTCTTCTCTAAAATTCCTGCACTTAATCCTCTCTATATCATACTAAGACGGCTTGCATTAATTGAGGCTCCATAGCTGCTGGTAAGTGTAGTAAGCTTCTTTGAGCCAGCGCATAAATGGAGAATTTTTACCATCGCCCTGCGAGCAGACGCCCAACCACTCTTCGTGCATATAGCCGTCTAAAAAAGGGCCGGTAAAAATCCCGCGCCTATCATGAATTGCCGGCTCATATGCCTTCCACCACTCATCAAGCCATTCAAAGACAAACCCGCCAATAGCGTTGCCTGCTCCGTAACCTGCTCCGTTGCACCTTATGTCTTGCCAGCATCCGCGATGATACTCTGCCTGAAAATGCTGCGCTTCCTGATCAGTATAGCCCTTTGCGCAGGAAGGAGCGCCGTATTCAGTAATCATTGCTGCTCTGTCGCTTGCGCGCTTAACCTCATCCCAGTAATCCAGGAAGCCATATTTACCTCTGTAGGCGTTTGCTCCGAAGATATCAATATCAGGAGCGTTTTTAGCAAACACATCCAGAAATAAAATATCTCCTGAAGCAATAGCGACAGGCCGCTTCTTTGGATCCAGCGATTTTATCAAAAGAGCGGCTTCGTTGGCAAATTTAAAAAAACTTTCCGGATCTTTGTCTGCGTTGCAGGCAACTCCGTATACATTCTCGTTTCCTAAAATCCAGAATAAAACCGCCGGTTCGTCCCTAAACTCCATGACCATTTCTTTAACACTATCAAGCATATTTTGCCTGTGAACCGGGTCAGAATAGATAGTGCCGGGATTCCAGGCAGCCTTGCTGCCAAGGGCGTATTTTCCCAGAAAATCGCCTAATATTATATATATACCATATTTTTGGTGCATTTGTCTAATCAACTCCTTATTTATTTTAAAAGGCTGATGATAAATACGGATGGCGTTTACCCCCATTTCCTTCATCAACTGGAAGTCCCCGACATTAGTTTCGCCTGGATCTTGCACGTTATTTCTATTAGCATCCACCCAGGCTTCAAACGTCGCATCGATTATACCGTTATTATTTATATCCTGTGTAGTCCAGTTCTGCATAGTCCCTTTATCAGGAGACTCTCCAACTTTTGTCGGCCCGTAAGTTATGCCCTTCACTACAAAAGGTTTTCCGTCTACCAAAAACTGCCAGTCTCCGTTTTCATACTGAACCAGTTTAACCATTTCTCCGCCGCGCTGTTTGACAATCTTCCTTAACGGGCGTTTTTTCACATGGCAAGCATCAGCTTTCCATGCCACCTTATCAAGCAAAGACATCTTGGTTATCTTACCCGGGTTAGGAAGAAAAACGTCGTTGCGCACATCGTTATCGTAACCGTTAACAACCTGCAGAGATGCGCCTTCAAGCTTGAGGCCTAACTGCGGATTTTCTTTCAGGAGAAATTTTATTCGATAAAGTGCAGCCTTGGCAACATACCAGGGAGTGTGCCAATAAGTCCAGCTATATACGTTTGGGAAATGCACCAGAATAGCATAATAAGCTTTGATTGCCTGTTTAGTGTAGCCGCTGCGTTCTAAGATATCGGCAATATAAAACTGCTTAACTCCGTCTGGCTCTGTAGCAACGTTCCATTTATAAAATGCCGTCCTCATGTCTCTGCTGTTTACAATTTTCCAATAGTCAAGGCTCGAAAGCTGTTTTTTTATCTTAGCGAATTCCGGATCAAATTTTAATGCCGCCGTGTTAGGATAAATCCCCTCGCCGACGGCTTTGGCTAAGCCTATGGGGTCTTTTATTATGTACTTATACTCCTTCTTACCTACAGCAGTGAATTGGCCATATTTTGCATAATCAACCGGGAATTCGCTGCCTTCATCGTAAAGTGAAATTTTTACTTCCGGCTCGACCTTGCTCCATTCTTCTTCGATGAGACGGACTCCTTCAATCTTATCAATGGTTTTCTTGGCAATATCGCTCACTTCCCAATAGGTTCCCCTTGAGGAGTCAAACTCCCGAGCATAAGGGTATTTTGAAATGATATCTTGTAATACTTTTACCGCTTCTTTATCCCTGCCTTGATCGTGCAAAGCTTCTCCTTTAATAAAATAACAAACCGCTACCTTATTCATTACCTTATATTTGTCTTCTTCGCTGGCAGGAGGGAAATCCTTAAGGGTTTGCGCCTGCGCGTCAGCTTCAGGAGAAAATTTGGCTATGCACTCGTCACAGATAGTGTAAAGTTTAGGCGGATCATTTTGGGATGCCCAGGCGTTATTTACGTATTCGGCAACGTCATCTTCGGCGTAACAGATGACAGATGACAGATGACAGATGACAGAAAAAGAAAAAAATAAAAATAAAAGACTTACTTTAACTCTGGTCAACATTGTTGTTAGCTAATTTTAAATTAAAAATTATTATCCTCTATTACCCGTTTCTATTTCCTGTTTCTATTTTCCGTTTTTTATTTTCGCTTTTTACTGTTTATTTTTTGTTGTTTATTTTATATTATCTATCCTCTGTCTTCTGTTCTCTGTCTTCTGACATCTGTCTCATCCTACCACTGCTCCTGCAGTAAGCCCTTTGATAATCTGTTTTTGCATCTTTAAATACAAAAGTATTATCGGAAGGGCGGCGATAGTTAACGATGCCATAAGAAGCGTATGTTGAATAATATTGCGGTTATAAAATTCCATAAGCCCGACTTGAAGCGGCATTAATTTATCCTCGGTGAACATAAGCGAAGCAAGCACAAACTCGTTCCACACGGTTAGAGAGTTAAAGATGATAACTACTGCCAGAGCAGGGGCAACTAAAGGTAAAGCCACGTTCCACCAAATCTGGAGCCGGTTGCAGCCGTCAATACGCGCGGCGTCTTCTAAATCATGGGGCAGTTGATCGAAAAAGGTTTTTAGAAGATAGATGCTTAATGAAAGGCCCATGTTGGTCATCGCTAAAATATACCCGGTTCTATTGACCAAATGCAATTTATTCAAAAGTATATAGACCGGGACAAAACCAGCAGGCAAAGGTATGGCCATTGCCGCCAGGAACATAAAAAATATAACATTTTTGCCGGGGAATTGCAAACGCGAGAAACCGTAGGCAGCCAAAGAAGAAATCAACACGATAAGGGTAACCGTAACAAAGGTGTAGAATACGCTGTTTACAAAATTATAACCCAGGTTACCCTCAAATATGGCATTTTTGTAATTCTCCAAATTAAATCCGGATGCGATCTTTAATCCTGAATCATGCCTGAATTCCGCTTCGCTTTTAAAAGAAGCATTCACCATCCAGACTAACGGAAAAATACAGCTTACGGCGACGCTTATCAGGAAAACATGCAAGAAAAAAAGAATTATTACTTTCTTAATTCGATAATACACCCCAGCGCCTCCGTATTTCTTTTGAAATAGAATTAACCATGCGCGAGACAATAATAAGTATAAAACCCAAAATTACTCCTTCGGCGCAGGCTAAACCCACCTGGTTACCCCGCAGGTGGTTGTAAATACGCATAGTCGGAACTTCCGTGAGTCCTCCGGCGCCTCTGGTTAAAGCTAAAATCATGGCGAATGCCTGCATGGTGCCCAATATAGTCAGCACGATAACCATGGCGATTACCGGCATAAGCAACGGAACGGTTACCCTAAAAAACGTCTGCCACCAGTTGGCACCGTCAATGCGCGCGGCCTCATAGAGCTGCTCCGGGATGGTTTGCAGGCCAGCCAGAAATATCACAAAAGCCCAGCCAAACCCTTTCCAGGAATGAACTAAGGCTGTAGTCAAGAGTGCGGCGTCTGTCCCCAGCCAGTCATGGGCGATAAAGCCAAAACCCGATTTGGTAAGCCATTTATTGAGAATACCCGGATCAGAAATAAGTATCTCTCTCATCAGAAGGCCTATAATAATCTCTGAAAGTACAGGGAGTATAAAAAATATAACCCGGTAGATTTTTCCGGTACGGGTAGCTTTATCAACCGCCATAGCCAGTAAAAACGCAAGGATGTTTTGAAAGCTCAATGCCCAGAACGTGATGAAAACCCCGTTGTACATCGAGCGCCACCAGGCTTTGTCATAAAAAAGCACCTCTTTGAAGTTTGCCCACCCCGCAAATTCAAGAGATGAAATGGCATCCCCCCTGTGAAAACTTAATATAAAGGTATATATAAAAGGATAGAGATAAAAAATTGAAAAAATAAGAAAAGCGGGCAAAACAAAAGATAAGTTCTTTGCGCTATCCGCAAAAGATGTTTTCATCGGCGCATCACTCTTTCTTTGGTATTTTGTATTTCAGCGGCTACGTCACCGGGGGATTTTACACCCATTACAATTTGCTGCAGGCCGGTATTCATCACCTCAAGCACCAGGGAATCTTCATTGTAAGGCCAGATATTGGGATGAGTCAGTTTGTCTAGTGATGAGAAAAGCGTCTTAAGCACCCCTGATAGCTCTTTTTCGCACCCTTTGATCGCAGGCAAGTTGTTTGTCTCTTTAATTAAAAAAATCTGCTGATTCTTGTCGGTGAGCCACTTTAAAAATTTTATTGCTTCATCCTTATTGTAAGATTTCGCATTAATCATAAAAGCTGAACCAGCTCCGCCCCAGACTTTAACGGGAAATTTAGCTGAAGCCTTAGGCAGAGGGAAAAAATCATAGTCAAGGTCAGGCCC
>JAQTOI010000020.1:17636-25183 GCA_028713415.1 Candidatus Omnitrophota bacterium | reverse complement strand
GGCGCAATAGGCCCATAATGTTTTTCAGGAGTACGGTCTTGCCGGCGCCACTTCTACCTATAATCAGGAAAGTTTCTCCCTTATTAATAGTAAGATTAACTCTGTCCAAGACCTTCTTGGGCCCGAAAAATTTACTGATATTCTCAATACGAATCATGCTGTTATCTTCCATATCAGAACATAAAATAAAATAGGGCGGTTAATATGCAATCACAAATAATAATAAGGATAAATGAACGTACCACCGATTTGGTTACTGCGGCGGATACGTCAGTAGAAGAAAACGGCCTAAACCCCTCATAACAGGAAACAAACGCAATGATCGATCCGAAACAAATGCTTTTTATGAAACCGTTCATGAGGTCCTTCATCTTAAGCGCGTCAAAGGTAAGTTTAAAATAAAAACTAAAAGGGATTCCAAACTTTGACGAGCCCACTAAGTACCCTCCAAAGATGCCCAAAAGATCAGCATAAATAATCAAAATCGGCATGCATACCAGAAGCGATATGAATTTAGGGACCACCAAATAATCAATGGGGTCAACCGCGAAGGCATCAAGCGCATCGACCTGCTCACTTATTTTCATTGAACCAATTCCTGCGGTGATCGACGCCCCGCTGCGCGCGGCAACTATTAGCGAGCCCAAAACCGGCCCTAATTCGCGCACCAAAGAGAGTGCTACCAGGGAAGCGATGTAAATTTCTGAAGAAAACTGTTTTAACTGGTACGCCGTCTGAAACGCGATGATGATGCCGACAAAAAAAGAAATCAAAGCTACCAGGGGGAGGCTGTCTATGCCGATAAAAATAATCTCGCGAATAAGCGATTTAAAGTCGCGTTTCTTGGCAAAAAGCCAAAAAAAAGTATCTTTGATAAAAAAAGCCATGCTTCCGAAATAACGTAATAGGCCTGCGGCGCCTTTTAGAATATTCATGAGAATTTTATTATTTTATTAGTTTGAAAAACCAATATATTCTCGGATGCAAACAGATACTTACGGATGTCGCAAAGATATATTCGTTTGAATCCGCGCTAATCCGTCTGAATCCGTTATTAAAACAATTCCTATGTATACGTTTATTACCCCGGCATCTAAATATTTGCTCAGAATTCTTTCCTCCGCTCGATGCCAAAAATACTCTTATCTTCCTCCATGCGCAACTTTAAAAATTTATCGCCATGCATTTTGTAGCGTAACTCGGTTCCTGCGTCAAGAGCTTGTTCGTCCTGCTGGTCGTATGCATCAAAGACTATATCGAACTTATCGTCAATTTCCTTCTTAAAACCAACGTTCTTGTTCTCCTGAGCAAGAAGCTGCCAATCTCCCAAGATCACTTTTTGCGAGATAAATTCAGCCTTTGGAAAAAGATTGTTAAAATCCTTCAACGATAATAACCCTTCAATTTTAAAAATACTTCCGTCTTTCAAAGTAACTTCGGAGTCAGTGAGGTTAAGCAGCGGAGGTTTACCCAGGAAATTTACAGCCAGACGCAGAAATTCTACTCCCTGATAGTTGCCGTCGGCGACATTGATAGAGCCGCTGGCGAGACAATTGTTAAGATGCCCCCAAATCTTTGCCCTAGCGTTTATATGGCCTGCCAAGGTGGGCGAATTTTGCGAAGTATTTACGTTAATATCCAGAAAAAGAGCTTGATCTGCCAGGTTAAAGTTGCCTCTCACGATAAATTCAGGAGAAGAAAAATTGTTTATAAATAATTTGTCTCCCCGTTTAACAATCTTTAATTTTAACCAAGGTAATTTTTTTTCTTTAACTAAGATATCCTTTCCTTCTAAATTAAGCACCAACGAGCCATTTTCACGAACAACGTCAAATAAGAAATCACCTTTGATGTTAAGTTTGCCGAAGGAAAAATCAGCAAGCTCTACCTTTCTGTTATTTAAGTCAATAGCTATGCATTGCTGAGCAAAAACAGGCCAGACTTGCGCGCAGGCCAACAGAAAGGCCAAGAAAAAAATACCCTTCAATCGAATTTTAATTCTTCTCCTTTCCTGTTCACCCGTATTTTAACGGGTTTAGGCCCTTTGAGCTGTTCGGCAAAAGTGCCTTTAATAATATCTTCCGCCAAAGGATCCTCTAAAAACCTCTGGATAACTCTCTTTAAGGGCCTTGCTCCGAACATCGGGTCGAAACCCTTTTCGATAAAGAAAGTTTTTGCCTCAGGAGTCATTTCTATTTCAAAACCTTGATCTTTGATGCGGTCATTAACATAACCAATCTCGATGTCAACGATACGCTCCAGGTCTTCCTTGCCCAGAGGCCGAAATACTATAGTCTCATCCAGACGGTTTAAGAATTCAGGCTTAAAGGTTTTCTTTACTTCCTCAAAAAGCATCTTCTTCATATCATTATAACTTATATCTTCACTGATGGTTTGAAAACCCAGAGAGCCTCTTTTTCTAATGATATCAGCCCCGACGTTGGAAGTCATTATCAAGATGCAATTCCTAAAATCAACCCGCCTGCCAAAGCTGTCAGTCAGCCTGCCTTCCTCTAAAATCTGCAAAAGCAGGTTGAATACATCCGGATGGGCCTTTTCAATCTCATCAAGCAGCACTACGCAATAGGGCCTACGCCTGACCTTCTCGGTTAGTTGCCCCCCTTCCTCATAACCTACGTAACCGGGAGGAGCGCCTACCAGGCGGGAAACATTAAATTTCTCCATATATTCGCTCATGTCTAATTGGATAAGCGCCTCTTCATCGCCAAACATAAATTCTGCGAGAGCCCTCGCGAGCAGCGTCTTCCCTACGCCGGTAGGGCCCAAAAACATAAAAGACCCTATGGGCCTGCGCGGCGCTTTTATGCCGGCGCGCGCGCGACGGATTGCGCGAGCGATAGCTTCAATCGCTTCAGGTTGCCCGATAACCTTTTTGGTCAATTCCGCTTCGGCGCGCAGAAGCTTTTCCGATTCTTTCTGCTCAAGCCTATATATAGGTATACCGGTAACCTGCGCAACCAGGCGGGCAATATCTTCTCCGTTGACCGTAGGGACAATCTGGTCTCTTTTTTTGCTCCAGTCTTTCCTTGAATTTTCCAATTTCATGCGCAGAGTTTTTTCTTCATCGCGCAGGCGCGCCGCTGCCTCAAAATCTTGCTGCTTTATAAGCGCTTCTTTTTCTTTAGTTACTTCTTCCAACTGGTTTTCCAGCTCTTTTATTTCTTTGGGCGCCGTCAAAACCGCAAGCCGCGCCCGGGCTCCGGATTCATCAATCAAATCTATTGCCTTATCAGGAAGAAATCTTCCGGAAACATACCTGTCAGAAAGCTTCGTTGCGGCATCAAGGGCCTCATCGGTAAATTGCACTCTGTGGTGCGCTTCATACCTGTCGCGCAACCCCTTTAAAATCTCTACCGTTTCCTCTGCGGTAGAAGCTTCCACGATAATCGGCTGGAACCTGCGTTCAAGCGCTGCGTCTTTTTCGATATGTTTGCGGTACTCATCCAACGTTGTCGCTCCTATGCATTGTATTTCACCGCGCGACAGGGCCGGTTTTAAAATATTCGATGCATCAATCGCGCCTTCGGCCGCGCCAGCTCCTACAAGCGTATGCAACTCATCGATAAAAATAATAACGTCTTTTGAACGTTTTATTTCTTCCATAACTGCTTTAATCCGCTCTTCAAATTGGCCACGGTATTTCGTGCCGGCAATCATCAATGCTAAATCCAAAACAATCAGCCTCTTATTGCGTAAGAGCTCCGGGACATCGCCCTTAGTGATACTTTGAGCAAGGCCTTCTACAATTGCTGTTTTCCCTACCCCTGCTTCTCCTAAAAGAACAGGATTATTTTTAGTCCTACGGCTAAGCACCTGTATAACTCTTTCTATTTCAAGCTTCCTGCCGATTACCGGATCAAGCTTTCCCTCTTTGGCCAATTTAGTAAGATCACGCCCAAAAGAATCTAAGGCCGGAGTTTTAGAGGCAGCGGCCGTGGCGGTTGAGCCGGCAGTGTTATTTTGAGGATGCACTCCCCCTAACAGAGCCGAAATCTCTTCTCTAACCTTCATAATATCGATACCTAAAGAGAAAAGAACCTGCGAAGCAAGGCCCTCTCCTTCGCGTATAAGGCCCAAAAGGATATGTTCTGTGCCGATATAGTTGTGCCCAAGATTACGTGCTTCTTCAGCAGCCAGCTCAAGGGCTTTTTTTGCGCGCGGAGTAAAAGGGATATCCCCTAAAACAGAAGCAGCAGAACCCGGAGAAATAAGTTTCTCTATCTCGAGGCGCAAGCGCTCAAGGTCTATGCCTAAATTCTGCAGCACAGCGCAAGCTACCCCTTCGCCCTCGCGCACCAAACCTAAGAGGATGTGCTCTGTGCCGATATAATCGTGATTGAAACGCCGCGCTTCTTCTTTTGCCAAGACTAATACTTTTCGTGCCCGTTCGGTAAATCGATTAAACATGGTGGCTCCCCGTTAAAACACTAAACCCTAAATTCTAAACTCTAAATAAATCCAAAATTATAAATCCAAAACTCAAAACATATATGTTTTGGACATTTAGATTTTGGATTTTGAGTTTGTTTATGGTTTAGGGTTTTGTGTTTAAAGTTTTATTATAATATCTCTCTAATCCTCAAATACCAGTCTCTCCCTTAAAATAGATGCCCGTATATAATCCCGCTCTTCCTCTTTAAGAAGCTTTCCTTCTATCCTTTGCAGATGCGCCGGTTGTATGATAATAAAAAGGCTGTTAATCACCTCTCTCTTTATTCCTTTAATTATACCTAAATCTAAACCCAATGACAACATTGAAAGATGGCTAAGAGCTTCTTTACTGCCAATGAGGCGGCAATTTTTCAAAACCCCGAAGGCGCGCCAAACGTTATCCTCCAGGCTGAATTTATATTTCTTCAAAAGATTATCGCGCGCGTCTATCTCCTGTTCTTTAACCTGGTTCACCACTCCCGAAAGGTTATCTATTAATTCTCCTTCGGAAAGGCCCAAACTGCCCTGGTTAGAAATCTGGAAAAAGTCACCCAATGCCTGCGTGCCTTCTCCGAAAAGCCCGCGCGCTGTAAATGATATTTTAACCAATAGCTCAAGGATCTTGTTGATGCGTTTAGTAAGCACAAGCGCCGGTATATGCAGCATGCAGGAAGCGCGCAGCGCCGTGCCAACATTTGTCGGACAACTGGTAAGATAGCCCAAATCCGGTAAAAAAGAAAAATTAACCATCCCGCTTAGCTCTGTATCTATTCCGTCTAAGACTTGCCAGCAGGCGGCCAGGTCGAACCCGGAGGTAATTACCTGCATACGCAAATGGTCTTCTTCGTTAATCATAAGAGCTATACGCTCATCTGCTGATACGATTAACCCTTTTCCTTTGGGAGAAGCCATATGTTCCTGGCTGATTAAATGCCTCTCAAGGAGAAACTGCCTAGAAAGTTCTTCTAAATCTTCCATTCGCACAAAGGTACTGCCTCTTAAAGCGCTAACCCTTGAATATATTTCTTCCATGGTGTTACGAATGTCCTCTTTAACAGAAGTTGCAGCACGCGAAGGAAAAACTTTATCTGCAAAATTACGTGCCAGACGCACACGCGAGGAGAAAACGATCTCGGACGAGGGCCCTTTGCCGTTTAGCCAACTATCCTGATTTGTTAAAAGGTTTTCGAACATAATTTAGCTGTTAAGCTCATCAGCTCCTAAGCATTAAGAGATTGGTGCCTAATCAGTACTTTTCCTGTGCTTCTGATCTTCAGATCAAATTTACTTTTTCTTTCTACGTTTTTATTTTACTTTTTTTCCTTATGAGCTTATCAGCTTAAGAGCTCACGAGCTAATTTTATTCTCCAAATTTTTTATCTCATCGCGCAAGCGGGCGGCTTCTTCATATTCTTCAAGTTGAACCGCCCGCTCTAAGCGTCCCTTCAAATCAGTTGTTTTTGCCTCAGGCATTCCGCTAGCCAGCTTCTGGGGAATTTTTTTTCCTGCATGATGCGTGGAGCCATGGATTTTTTTAAGCAGGGGCAGTAACATTTTTTTAAAGCTTAAGTAGCAATTGCCGCAGCCAAGCCTGCCTTTTTTCTTAAAATCTGCATAGCTTAGCCCACAGGATGAGCATTTCAGCGAAACATCTTCTTTTTCTATAGCAGAACCAGGGCCCGACATCCCTCCGAGAAAATCAGATATGTTAAGCTGATCCTTAATTTCTTCGGTTTTGTTCTTGGCGCAGGTTGAACAAATATGCATTTCCGCTATCTTATCGTTCACTATCTCGGTTAAATGCACGGTCGCTATTGTTTTATGACAAATATCACAAAGCATAGAATCCATTGAGCTGTCAGTCGTCAGCCATCAGTCATCAGCTTTTTAAAAATGCTGAAAGCTGATAGCGGAAAGCTGAACGCTTTACAGCGTATACTTCACTCCCTCCGTCTTTGTCGTTTTTTTAAACTCGCTCCTTAGCAGTTGAGTGATTTTCCCTGGTAATCCTGCGCCAATTTTCCTTCCGTCAACTTTTACTACCGGGATAATTTCTGCGGCAGTGCCGGTCAGGAAACACTCCTGGCTATTATACACTTCATGGCGCGTAAGCACGTGTTCATGAGTGGGAATTTTCATTTTGCGCGCGATTTGCAACACCGTGTCTCTGGTAATCCCCCGCAACGTCCCCATGCATTGAGGCGGAGTATATAGCTCTCCTTTTTCAACCACAAAAATATTATCTCCGGTGCACTCGGCAACATATCCCAGATGGTCCAGCATCAACGCCTCCTCGTAGCCGCAATTGCTGGCTTCAATCTTCGCCAGAATATTGTTTAAGTAATTCAGTGATTTTATCTGCGGATTTAAGGCCTCCGGAACATTACGCACCGTAGGAACAGTAATAATTTCCATACCATCTTTGTACAATTTTTCCGGATAGAGCGAAACCTTATCGGCAATAATTATCACTGTAGGTTTACCGTAGCACTTTTTAGGGTCTAAACCCAAATCGCCCTCTCCGCGAGAAATCACCATACGGATATACGCATCTTTTAAATTATTCGCTTTAAGAGTTTCAACCACCGCCGCAATACACTTGTCTCTGTTTAATGGGATTTCAAGCATAATGGAATGCGCGGACTCAAAAAGACGTTCGATGTGCTCCCTTAACTTAAAAACCAAACAATTATAGGCCCGGATACCTTCAAACACCCCGTCTCCATATAAAAAACCATGGTCAAACACTGAAATTTTAGCTTCACTTTTATGAACGAATTTTCCGTTTAAATAAATCTTCATACATTCCTCCGTTACTCAAAATTACAAATCACAATACACAAATTACAAACAATATCAAAATTACAATAACCAAACGGCCAAAACAGTTTTCACCATTGTGATTCTGGTCACTAGGAATTTTTTGTGATTTGGGATTTGTAATTTGAGATTTTAAACTACTTGTCCTCCTTTTATCTGTATCACTCTTTTTGCTCTCTTCGCTAATTCTAAATTGTGAGTAATTAGTATTACTGTCTTTTTTTTATCTCTGTTGAGCTCTTCCAATAGTTGCATAACCTTATTCTGCGAATCAA
>JAQTOI010000020.1:0-17536 GCA_028713415.1 Candidatus Omnitrophota bacterium | reverse complement strand
CCTTTTATCTGTATCACTCTTTTTGCTCTCTTCGCTAATTCTAAATTGTGAGTAATTAGTATTACTGTCTTTTTTTTATCTCTGTTGAGCTCTTCCAATAGTTGCATAACCTTATTCTGCGAATCAACATCTAAATTACCTGTGGGCTCATCGCATAAAATAATTTCCGGGTTATTAATTAATGCCCGCGCAATTGCAGTTTTCTGTTTTTCTCCGCCGGACAATTGCGAAGGAAAAAAGTTTTTTCTTTCCTCTATACCTAAGTATTTTAGCAATTCTTGCGCCCTTTTTAAAGAAGATTTTCTCTCCTGAGTAAACGGCGCAAGAGCTACATTCTCCAATACGTTCAATTCCTCGATAAGATGGTAAAACTGAAATACAAAACCAACGGTGCTATTGCGCCAGCGAGCAAGGTGGCGCTCGCGCATTTGATAAATATCTTCACCTTTAAAAGAAATGCAACCTTCAGTAGGTATTTCCAGGCCTCCCATGATATGCAGGAGCGTGGATTTACCCGCTCCCGATGGGCCGATTATCGCCAGGTAATCCTGCTCCATTATCGAAAGAGAGACATTTTTAACGGCAAATACCTCTTCCTGGCCGTTATGATACGCTTTCGACAGGGACCTTACTTCAATTAGTTCATTCATTGAATCTTTGCTTTATCACTAATTACCACTAATGATTCGTGGCAATTCGTGTTTTTTTCCAATTCGTGGTAATTTGTGCCCTATTCATAGCGTAGCGCTTCGCATGCGGTTAATTTCGATGCCCGTATCGCGGGCAACAAACTAGAAATAAAGGCAAGCGCGATTCCTACCAGAACTATCAACAAAATGTCACGGTAATTAATCGCAATCGGTAAAGTCTCAATGTAGTATATTTCTTCAGGAAGCTTGATAAAAGGGTATTTTTCAAGCAACAAGCAAACAACAAGGCCTAAGCCAGAGCCGATAAAAACTCCGATTATCCCCAGTACCACTCCCTGCAGGCTGAAAACTGCCAGAATCTTATTACTGGTAAAACCCAGCGCCTTTAGAATACCGATGTCTTTGGTCTTTTCCACTGTCTTAACGGTTAAAGTGGCGAAGATATTAAATGATGCTACCAGCACTATCAGGCTTAATATCACAAACATGGTAACTTTTTCTAACTTCAGCGCAGAGAACAATACGTGGTTGGTTTCAATCCAGGTATTGGCGAAAATCCCCTTGGGAAAATCGGCAATAATTTTTGATTTTATTGCTTCAGCTTTAAAAGGGTCCCTGACGCGGACCCCTAAATACACCAAATAATTTGGCGTGAGCTTTTTGGCTTCGTCTAAATTCATAATAAGGTAATTATTGTCGATATCGTATAAACCTACTTTAAAGCTGCCGCGAATTTTTTCTTCCTGCAATTCCATTTTACGCTCTAAAGGATAAAGCTCTAATGTTTTAGTTAAAAAATAGCGCTTCTTAAGGCCATCTCCAACAAAAAAGCCTTCTGTCCCTGAATCTTCTTTTACGTACTGATAAAACAATTTTGTTTCCTTAGCGTCGCTCATGTCAATGCCTTTAACCATCAAGGGGACAATATAAGAGTCGAATTTGGCAAATACCTGCGTTTGCAAAAATACGGAAGCGCTCTCAACACCTTCGTATTTTTGTATACGTTCTTTGATGCTCTCTAGATTAGAGTAATCAGGGCTCTCCACAACAAGATGGTAATTAAAACGCAGCAGGCGCTCCATAAGGTCACGGTCAAAGCCGTTCATGACTGAAATTACCACAATTAACGCAAAAACTCCGAAAGCAACGCCAAGGCAGGAAACAATGCTGATAAAAGAAATATGTTTGGCTTTGCCCCGGAAGATATAACGTCTGGCTAAGAATAATTCGGTAATCATTTTTATGTTCAGAAGTCAGAGGACAGAAGACAGAGGACAGAATCCAGAAAATAAAGCACAAATATCAGGTATTGGAAAATTGTTTCCAAGTACTCATCAAGGTATATAGCATCGCGTTGGCTTCATCATATTGTTTATCTAATTTTTCATGAGTATCCTTACCTAGATACCCACAATCTAAAGAAAAATCCAACCAGCCTCTTGTTTCCTCACTGGAACCAAATGCATCGTTTAGGTGCCGTATAAACACTTGTTCATATTTCCTCTTTGCAAAACCTTCTCTTATGTTTATAGCAACTGAACGCGAAGATCTCCTAACCTGATCTATCAATGAATACGTTTCCTCTTTAGGAAACTTTTTGGTCATATTAAACACATCCATTGCTAACCGATAAGTAAGAGTATATACCTTAAGATCTTTTATGCTTCTTATTTTTGTTTCCATCTCTTCTCTTCCCCATCCTCTGTCATCTGTCTTCTGCCTTCTGTCCTCTGTCATCTGTGCCTTCAAGGGGTTTAAGCAGCGGGAACAAAATCACGTCTCTTATCGAAGGCTGATTGAGAAGAATCATTACCAGCCTATCTATACCTATGCCCAGGCCTGCGGCCGGCGGCATGCCATATTCAAGGCTCAACACAAAATCTTTATCTATTTTTTTGGGAAGATCCTCCTCTGTCTCAAGCTGCTTTTTAAATCTTTCTTCCTGCTCAATAGGGTCGTTTAGCTCCGAATAAGCGTTAGCAACTTCCAGGCCTGCGATAAACAATTCAAAGCGTTCTACCAAATAAGGGTTGTCCTTCATCTTTTTAGCCAAGGGCGAAGTCCAGGTAAAGAAATCCACTATGAAAGCCGGTTTATCCTTAGGATAATGTTTTTCAATAAGCTCTTCGGTGATATTAAGCATTTGCGTGCGGCTTATTCCTTTGGCTGAAAGGTTTAGCTTTTTACTCACCTTATTTACAAATACATCTTCGTTATCGCTTGCTTCTATGCCAAATTCTTCCTGAAACATTTTGGCGAAAGAAATTTTTTGCCATGGCGGCGTAAAATCTATTTTTATGCCCTGATAATCAATAATTAATGAACCATAAAGTTCATTGGCTAGCTGGGAAAATAAATCTTCGCACACTTTCATCTGATACTCATAATCCTCATAGGCGCAATAGGCTTCAAGCATGGAAAATTCAGGAGAGTGCCTGGTGGAAATACCTTCGTTTCTAAAACTTCTGTTTAACTCGTAGACACGCTCCATGCCGCCCACCAAGAGCCTCTTTAAATAAAGTTCAGGAGCGATACGCAAATACACGTCCATATCATTTGAGTTATGATGCGTCACGAACGGTTTGCCGCTTGCGCCTCCGGCTAAAGGATGCAGCATAGGCGTTTCAACTTCGATATACCCTTTGGTGTTAAAAAAATCACGAATGCGCGCGATGATATGGCTGCGTTTTATAAAAATATCCCTTACCTGCGGATTAGCGATTAGGTCCAGGTAGCGCTGCCGGTAACGCACTTCAACATCCTTTAAGCCATGCCATTTTTCAGGTAAAGGCCGCAGGACTTTTGAGAGAAGCTTCAGCTCTTCAACTAAAACCGTCTGCTCCCCTGTATGAGTTGTAAAAAGTTTACCCTTAACCCCGATAATATCGCCGATGTCTAAGTCTTTAAAAAGCTGGTAATATTTATCAAGCGTGTTGAGACGGGCGTAAATTTGCAGTTTTCCGGTATGGTCCACTATATGGCCGAAGCTCGATTTTCCATGCTCACGCCTGGTAATAAGCCTGCCGGCAACTGTTACTTCTTTATTCTCCTGGAATGCGTTAAGGATCTCCTTGATAGTGAATGGTTTAGGAAAGCTCTTCTCAAGGAAGGGAGAACCAAATTCCTGGCTTATTTTGTTCAATTTCTCGATACTCATAGTTTTATGATTATATATAATATACCTATATATGTCAAACACCTTATTCAGGCTACAAGCTATATATAGCTCATAAGCTCATCAGCTCATAAGCCCCCAAAAATAGAGCCTATAATAAGATTTGTGAAAGAGGTTAAGGTTTCTGACTTCAGGCTTTCTGCCGTTTATTATTCCTTTTATGCTTATGCGCTTAAGAACTAATGAATTTCCCCATGTTCTCCTCTTTCTCATGAGCTTATCAGCTTAAGAGCTTACAGGCTAATTAGCCTGTAGCTATCTACTAAAATTATGGCAATAGACAAAATGTCGCGGTTCTACTTCTTTTTTTTGAGGCGAATCTTTGCAGGTATCTGAAGCCGACTTGCAATACGGGAAAAATGCACAGGCCCCAGGCGAAACTTGTTCTTGAGGCATAAACTTTAACGTATGGTTTGCGGCTTCAAATAGTAGCCGGGTATACGGATGAAGAGGATTATGATACAGGAGCTCTTTTGGCCCATATTCTACGATTTTTCCGGCATACATGATAAAACACACTTGTGATATTTTTTTCAATATTTTTAGATTATGAGAAATAAAAAGATAGGTTATGCCGTGCGCCGCTTGTAATTTTGCTAAAAGCCTTATGATTTTAGAGGCGGTGGTAACGTCCAGGCTTGAAGTAGGCTCATCAAGGATAATCAAGGATGGCCTATTGATAAGCGCGCGGGCAATGCATATGCGCTGGAGTTCTCCTCCGCTTAATTGATGCGGGAATCGCGAGAGGCAGGAGGCTTTAAGCTCTACCTCTTCTAAAATCTGCCCGAGAACGCTTTGCGCCTCTCTTTTTTTTGCATCATGGAAAACATGAAATGCTTCATAAAGCGTTGAAAATATCGTGAAACGGGGGTCAAGGCTTAAAAAGGGGTTTTGAAAAACAATTTGAATGTTTTTTCTTATCAGCGCTTCATTTTTTTTCAAACTTATATCGGTATTTCTGAAGTAAACATTGCCTTCTCTGGGCGAATTGAAACCCAGGATTGTCCGCGCCAGGGTTGTTTTTCCGCAACCGCTTTCCCCAGCCAAAGCAGTAGTCAGGCCTTCTCTTAAAAAAATGTCAACACCGTCTAAAGCTTTGACTAGCCTACGATGTTGCGAAAAGTAAACTTTTAGATTGTGGGTCGTTAAAATGTTCATATTAAAGTGAGCTATCAGTCGTCAGCTATCAGTCTTCAGCTTTTTTAAATCTTTAAGCTGATAGCTGAAAGCTGTAAGCTGACAGCATCTTAGGTTTCCTCCAACTCTCTAAATGCCTCCAGTAAGCTTTTCGTGTATGCATCTTTAGGAAAAGCAAAAAGCTGGGCAACCTGTGCTATTTCCCTGATTTCTCCCTTATAAAGGACAAGCGCCCTATCGCACAGAGTTTTCACGAGGTCAAGATTATGCGTTATAAAAACTATAGTGAAACTAAAAGTTTTGCGTAATTCTTTAAGCAAGTTTATAATCTGGCTTTCTGTGGTAACGTCGAGCGAGCTGGTTGGCTCATCAGCTACGACAAGAGCGGGTTTCAGTGCAATTGTGAAACTGAGAGAAATTCTCTGAAGCTGGCCTGTGCTTAATTGGTGCGGGTAGCTATTGATTACCCGCTCAACCTGGGCCAGATGCACTTGCGAAAGAGAATCTGTTATAATTTTTTCTATTTCTTCATTGTTAAGATTAGGCAGCTTGCAGAGCAGAAGTTCCCTGAATTGATATCCTATGCTAAGAACCGGGTTAAAAGTGGCAGCCGGTTCCTGAAATACCATACTCATTCCCCTGCCACGCAGCTCTTCTAATTCTTCGTTCTTAAGCTTAAAAATATCTTTTCCCTTAAAAATTACATTTCCTTTTTTAGAGCAATCCTGTGGTAACAAATCAAGAATGGAAAAGGCAATAGTACTTTTACCGGAGCCTGACTCACCGATAATACCTAAAATCTCCCCTTCTTTTACATCGAAGCTTATATTTTTTAGAGCCTCAACGTAGCCGTCCTTTCCTTTATAACTTACGCTTAAGTGTTTGATTTGTAATATCATAAATTATCCGCTTCAAGCTGCAAGCTTCAGGCTACAAGCTACCAGCTCAATATTAACTTAATAATCAAAAAATCCTGCAGCCTGGAGCCTGTGGCCTGCAGCAATTTATAAAATCTTTCTCTTGGGATCAAGCGCATCTCTTAACACGTCTCCCAAAATATAAAAGCAGGCAACCGCTACAAGTATGAAAACTCCCGGAATTAATATCCAGGGGAAAAGGCGGATGTTTACTATGCCCATAGCACCTGATAAAAGGTTTCCCCAACTTGCTTGCGGCTCTTGTATCCCCAGGCCTAAAAGGCTTAAGGCTGCTTCGCCCCCGATATAGGCAGGGATGCTTAAAACAAAAGCAACAAGCGCGTACGAAAAAGTAAAAGGTAAAATGTGGCGCATAATTATCTGAAAGTGGTTTAAACCGCAGGCTTTTGCCGCGTATACAAACTCATTTTCCCGCAAGGATAAACTCATGCCCCTGATGATACGCGCAATAGAAGCCCAGCCGATAAAAGAAAGTATTACGACGATTAAAAAATACGCTTGAGTAGAATCTATTGAAGGTGGAAAGGAGGCGCGAAGTGCCAGCATAAGATAAAAAGCGGGAGTTATCATCATTATTTCGCAAAAACGCATAAGCAGATTATCTATTTTGCCTCCGAAATAACCGGCAATGCCCCCGATTAATAGGCCGAAACTTAACGAAATTAGTGAGGCTATTATCCCCACAGAAAGCGAAATCCTTCCGCCGTAAAGGATACGAGAGAAGAGGTCTCTCCCCCGGTAATCGGCGCCAAAGATAAAAATTTTTCCGTTCCTTACTCCAAAAAAATGCCTGTCGCTTGCTATGAATAAAAATTTATACCTCGAACCTTTGTGGAAAAATCTAATGGGGAATATTTGCGAGGTATCTTCATAATAGACGCGCTGGTAATAATTGTTTATGGTAAACTTCTGGGCATAAACGAAAGGAGTGAATTGCTTGTTTTTTAAGCTAAAAATACGAATTTTTGCCGGAGGAGCGTTTGCATAAAGCACATCATCTTCATCATAAGAATACGGGGCGAAAAATGGCGCAAATATCACCAGCAGGTATAATACCGCGAGGATAATCAGACTGGTTAAGGCTGATTTGTTTTTTATGAGTTGTTTAAACATATCTGTTAGCTATCAGCTTACAGCCTTCAGTCATCAGCTTTTGATACAAGATACAAAAAGCTGAAAGCTGACAGCTGATGACTGATAGCTCATTTTTCATACCTAATCCTTGGATCAACCGCGGCCAGGAGACAATCGCTAAGCAAATTACCCATTATAAGCAAAATACTGCCCATTAATACCGAGCCCATTACCAGGTATAAATCCTGGCTGCGCACAGCCTCGAGTGTCACCTGGCCCAACCCCGGCCAGCCGATGATAATTTCTACCAGGGCCGCGCCTGACAGCAGTTCGGAAAATTGATAACCAAAAATAGTAATAATCGGGTTGATGGCATTCTTTAAGGCGTGCACATAAAGAATCCTTGCGTTGGACAGGCCTCGCGCTTTGGCGCCGAGAATATACTGCGAACCCAGTGCCTCAAGCAAGTTAGCTCGCATTATACGCTGCAGGACACAGATGCTACCCAAAGAGAGCACCAGCGTTGGTATAATCAGGTGCCTTATTAAATCAAAAATTTTGCCTAGAAAAGTAAATTCTTCAAAATGCACAGAGTGCATTCCGCTTAAAGGAAGTAAACGGGTAAAAGTCGCCCCATAAAGCAGCAGAAAAGTTAAAAAAAATGCTGGAGTTGACATTCCGATATAGGAGAGAAAAGAAAGAAGTTTATCGGTAAATTTATTTCGTTTCAATGCGGCCGTGACGCCCAGGGGAATGACAAAAATCCAGGTAAAAATGAGCGATGAGATAGAAAGTATTAAGGTATTGAGAGCGCGCGATGAAATAACTCTGGCAACAGGCGCTTTATAACTAAAAGAATAACCCAATTCTCCGCGCACAAGATTTTTAATCCAGGTGGCATACTGAATAAGAAAAGGCTTATCAAGATGGAATTTTTGCTCATATAAGGAGATGGTTTCTTTGGATACTTGCGGGTTAAGGCGTAAATTATCCAGGAAGTCTCCGGGGGCGATTTGAATAAAAAGAAAAGTAAGAAAAGTAATTCCCAGAAGTAAAGGAATGGAATAAAGCAGGCGTTTTAAGATGAAATGATGCATAGAAACAGATGCCAGATGACAGATGACAGATAACAAAACAGTAGAGATTTTTTAATAAAGCTCCCTGTGGCAAGCTACAGGGTATCTCGGGAGCGAAATTGCTTCGAAGCCGAATAGCCACTCTGCTTCGCCCTTCAAGGTGTAATCGCTGGTCGGGCTTCGCAGCAGTTCTTCTTCCGCCTTCATCCCCGCAGCAAGCTGCGGGGTATTCGGCGAAGAAGAATAAAAGCTCTTACATTAACAGATTGGGAGAAAAGGGCAATTGTTTGGTAAAGGCAATTCCTGCCTGCCAGCCTCCTGGCACCTTTGCGCACCAACACACCTTGCCCAGCGCTGACAAATTATTTACCTTTGCAGAGTCAATGGCAACCTCAACATAAGAAGCAATAGCCAAAGGTTGGGTTGTTGATATCCTTGCGCCATAAGCGCTTATGTCACAGCATTCAAATTTCTGGCAAAAATTTTCTTTCGAGTAAAAGATTCCCTTCAGAAAACAGGGCACGCGAGAGGCTAGGCGCCTTTCCACGGAAAACTCTTCGCTCATAACCCTCCTTTTTTTATTTTAACCCAAAAAGTGCATTTTCCAAATGCAATTTTTGCCCCTTAATAATTTAATAAAATGTTTTTCATTAATCATGTTTCGTGGATGTTACCTTGGTAACCCCGCTATAGCTGCGATTAATCTATTCCGAATGGTATTACGCATAGGCTCAAGACGTTTTATTGAAATCCCCATTGCACGTGCAGCCTCTCCATCAGAAATACCCTCGGTCAATAAATCTAATTGGGTAAATCTTAATTGATCTGGAGTTAAAGCTTGCTCCAAAACCCCCTCCTTTGCGGCAGATTCGTACAATTCTTTCAGTGTTTTGTACCGGTCTTGCGCCAGCAGAAAATATTTATCGGCATCTCCGATGCCAAAATCAAGCGCATCATTTTGCCAAAGACTCAAGACACTTCTTCTGCACCGCTCTACTGTTTTCCATACAAAGCTAGAGCTAACATTCTTTACTCGGGATATTTCATTTGCCTTCCAGCCAAGAATAAAAGATATATATATATCAATCTTCTCTTCGGGGATGCCCTGTTCTCTAAGCGCCTGCATTATTGCTTCTATGCTTCTACTCATGTCAAGGGTATCACGCGCATGCAGCCTCTTCTGGTCGGTTCTGACTAAAGCCACTAAATCCACTGCTTCCTTTATTCCATGCGGACTCAATGCTCTGGCAAATTCTTGCCCCCTATGCCTTCTGACTTCGGATAATAATTCGATATCTCTACGCCTATCACCTTGCCTACTCTGACGCAACATTTTGCTTTTACAGACTTGAGATAAAAAAGTAGCAAATCTTCCTTTTTCTTTATTATATTTTTCTGCTGCTTTGGCATATATAAACGCATCCCACACTGCCGTTTCAAGTTCAACGATACCCTCTCGGTCAGTACAAAAACGACTCGCATGCGTTCTTATCACATTTTTGAATAACTTTAGTAATATAGCGGCTGCAATGAGATTGCCTGCTTGAGCAGCATCCGCCAAGTCAGTGACTAGCTCTTTAGTCCGTGTAATTTTTGCATTTCCCGTACAGATATCTTCAGGAGCGATGTCTATGCCGGCGTGGCGATTGATAATCGAACAAACCTGTAACCTGCCTGCCTCATTTACCTCTGAAAAATCTTTCTCCCCTGCGCTATCTGCTCTATCTTCATTGGCTTCTTGTTTTTGTGTTGCTATCCCCTTCTGCGGTAAGGACCGCGAAGCATCAGCTGGCGAAGAGACGCGGGCGGAGCAAGGACAGAAACTGCCCTTAACAATCCCCAGAAGAACTTTGAGGGTTTCTTCTTCCGATTTACCTTCTATGACTCGCGCGATATAGTGGCTTGCGGGAAGTACGAAGTCTATTTTTCCCGGAGTTGAACAGGGAAAAACAAAATTAAGTTCCATAACGCTGGTTACCTCAAGCATGTCAGGCGTTATGACTTCTGTATCGGCTAATAAAGGCAATAACTTAGGCAATAATACGTAGATTTCAAAATCGATAAGTGCTACCTCTCCTCGGTAGCGCCTTAGATTCTCTACCCAATTATCGACAAAAATTATTCCTTTGGAATCAAAAAATTGCTTCATCTCAGCTAAAGCGCTCATGTCGCTTGAATCACCCATGTTTTCCTGAACGAGAATTCCGCCAGAAAATTCGTACGCCGTAAACATTGGCATTTTTCTTAATTGCCAATGATCAACTTCTCTAAAGTCTTGCCCCAATAATGCGCTTGCTAAAAGAAGCTGAACGGATAAACAATGGTCTAACCATAAAGAATCTGCGCGGCGGATTTTAAAAACGAGGTGCGGAAAAGAATCCGAATCAAACACGAGCCATTCCCTGCCATGCCCGAAGTAACGAAAACCGCTAAAAACATTTTTGCGGGCAATCTCGCGAAACCTGCGATATTCAGGCGACATCCTGCGAACCGAGCCCGGAAACTTTAGTGCCGGAAACGCAGCTAAGAGTTCACCCCGGGCCTGGCGCAATTGAGAAAAACTCTCTGCAGGCAATCGGTTATCCTTGGCTGGTGACGATACTCCAGGCATGGCGCCTAAAGTTGCGGGGCGAATAATATCTGATAGCCAGCGCATCGGATATTCCGCGTATCCTTGCGCAACGTATTTAGTATGCGTCAAGAAATACCAGTCCGGCGTCGTAAGGATATCCGTGGGCCTTTCATTTCTCTCCCTGGCCACGCTTGCTGCTATCTTAAAGCCACGTTCACAGGCATTGCCTTCCATTATGGCAATCTGCTTTTTCATATCGGGAAAATGCTCGCGCACGCCGAAGTCGGCCAATCTTCTGTTCCAAGTTAGGGTCGAATAAAAAGCCTGCCCTTTTTCGGGATGTTCAGGGCGAGCCCTATAAAAAACATCAGGCCTGTCAGCAAAGCCAAAACCATCCAAATCCTCATCCCAGCCATATGCTAACCTTACGTTTCTAAAACCATTTTCCGGATTAGAAAGAAAATCCAAAATTTTAATGTACTGCCAATAAGCAGCATCTATAGCTGCCTGCTTGGGAAAAATATGAGCGTGGCCAATGACAATTTTTCCTTTCCTTTCTGCCCGTACAGTTAGCGCAGTGCAGTTTCCATGTTTTATCGAAAACACTACTCCGTTTTGGCCGGGTTCCAGTTCCAATAAAATAAAATCCCCTTCATCGGCGCAAATAATTTCTCCAAAGCGAGGATGGTTTCCGAAATACCAGAAATCGTTACGTAAGTTTGCGGCTAAGGAATCTTCCTGGCGGGAAATCTCACTTATAACAAAACGCGAGGCTGTTATGCCCAGCGGAGAAAGCTTTTTTGTAAGCAGGCTGCATAGCCCTCTTAATTCAAACAGCATCATCCGGTAAATTTGCGGCTCCGGAAAATCGAACATTTTTCTCCATACTTGCGGGGTAATACGCTCAAGGAGATCCCGGCGTACCGGAATTTGCGTCCTATCCGCGGGAGATGACGCAGTAAAAAACCTTAAGCTTAATCTAAGCCGGCGTAATTCTTCCTCCAGCGGTTTCCTTTGCCTTGTGATTATCGCTAATTGCCTGCTAAATTCTGCGTCCGAAAGATAATCCGGCTTAAGATAGCGATAAATGTAGTCTTGCTCCCTTCCCCAATGACTCCGGAAGCCGGATTCATCAAGCAGGCTGAGAGGCTCCCCGGGGAATAGAACCTTTTGCGCCAAGTATCCGTAGCGGTCACAAATAGTCTCTCCAATCGCACCCATGGAGATACTCGAATCAATCTGCTTTAAGAGCAGATGCGCTGTCTCATGTACCAAGGTATTTACCCAACCCGCTATTGAGCTATCTTTTTTAGAATTATAAAACAACCTATTTGTTTTGTATTCTACCCAGGCGAAACCTGAGCCTCCATGGCAAAAATTAATTGACCAAATATTGTTTGTTATAAATCGAGAAGTTTGCGCTAGGCGCTCGTGGAGCAGGAGCAATGCTTTTTTGAGGTTTTCCGCCCTCTTTCTATTGGGGTCATAAGTAAGCGGCGGGCCGGCCACAAGACTGGCTAAGAGCTCAAAATTATCGGCACAGACAGGCGGCATTACCCTATTGCATAAAGGAGAGGCTTCTTCTAAAATATTTTCAAAACTTGCCAAATCCGTGGCAGAAAGCAAGTTTCTCGCGATAGGCGGGGCGCGTGCGAGTACAAGGGCATATTCTTGCCGGTTAAACGCTTCAACTTTTACCTCTATGGTTGCTATTTGTTTTTTTATTCTCATTGCGTCGGCCTTTGGAGCGTGTATTGCATCAGGAGCCTCTTGCGCCAGAAAATCTCGCTTTTGCGCGCTCGCGGACGAGGCTCTTGCCTGATACATCTTAAAAAAAATGTCATCTCTATTGGGAAAAATCTCTATCGGCCCTTGATGCAACGGGGTAAGGCGCGGAAAGATGTCTCTCTTGTAAAGAATCTGGCTGGCGGTAAAAAGAATCGCCAGAACGCCGGAGGGTTTCATCTCTCCTGTTTTATTCTGCAGAGCCTGCCGGAATTTATCACCATCAGAAAAAGGCTCAGTATAAAAAAAGAATACGATATCAAATCCGTGCCAGCCAAGGTCAAAGGCACTCATAGGCTTTTCCGCAAAAGTTATATTGCCGGCTAAACCACGCGCGAGAGCATCAAGATAGGTTCTTTTAGCGTCCCGATGAAAATCAGGCTCTTTTTCGACTGTAGTAACGAGCGCGCCGAATTTATTCGCAAAGAACAGCGAAACTCTCATATCTTTCCCTGTTCCAAAGTCTAAAAGAAATTTGTCTTTTAAAGTTCCCGGGCCGCCGTAGTGATCCTCCAACTCGCGCGCAGAAGCCGTTAACGCAGGATATGGGCTAGGCACGTAAACCGTGCCGTCGCCTGAAACATCACAGGGAAAAGCGTGTTGTTCGATGAAACGCTCTAAATCATCTCGATGAAGAACGCAAGAGCTTGCCCACTGGCCGGCTCGCTCAGCCTTGAACGCTTCCCAGGCCGGGCCTTTAAGGGCCGGGGAGGAGGCATCACTGGCAGGCGTTTCGCTTATTAGCAAAAGGCGCTTTTCCAAATCCTCTATCACCTCACCCATATTTCTATAACGCCCGCTGCGGCCGCGTTCAACAATTTGCATCTGCATAGAGGGGGCAGCCGGAGAGCTGGCGGGGGGCAAATCTTTGTTTCCCAAAAACTTTTCGTGTTGTAACAACTCTTGTTGCACCACGTCCGGAGACAGATCAATAGTTAATATTTCAATGCAGTAAAGCGCTGCGGGACGCAGGCCATTCTCGTAATTTCTATCGAATTTTAACCGTGAGTCCAAATTTTCTGATAGTAATCGCTGACATGGATTATGATAAACACTCTTACATACAAAAGAAGTTTGCAAACCTAAAGCTATACATGCAGCCAAAACAGGACAATTGTTTTTAAATGCTAACACCAACCTCGTTGGCGACCTTTCAAGCTCGACGACATCTCGAGGTTTGTTCCCGATAATAAATAGATAAACCCTTTTTACCCAATCCCAATATGGTTCGTCTGGCTTACGCTGACTCTCTTTTTCGTGTTGCTTTAGTCTAGCCTGCTTCCTCTCTACGCTTTCAGCTTCAAGCCTCGATAAGTATGCAACTAATTCTTCATCTTTCAAATGTTTAAGTGGTTTAAGATCTCTACATATGCTTTCGAACATCTCCTGATCGACAGCCTCAGCATCCGCCATTCTGCCTACATTCTCCGGCGAGCTGGAGCCCAACGACGCCCTTGGTGACTCGTGGTGAGCGTAGTCGAACCAAGCCAGAGAGCTGGAGCCCAACGACGTCCTTGGCGAAGCCAGAGGGCTGACGTATGGAAAAGCAGTTTTTGCCGTGTCGATTGCTTCTAATATTAAATTTTCATAATTTGCTGCCATTTTGTCAGGATGAAAATTATTCAATACATGCACTCTTGCTTGACGATTTATTTCTTCCCTTCTTGTACTATCCATGTTAATCATATCGACTAACGCGTCCGCCAAACGCTCGGCATTCACTGTATTTGCGCCAATTTCGTCGCTTTCCGGGCAGCCATATTTAAAATCAATAAGTTTCCCTGTTCTACCATCAACTATCGATTCGGGATTACCACCTATCCGCGTAGCAACTACGGGAACTCCCATCGCTTGAGCTTCTAATAATGCTTGGCTATTGCCCTCGGGCCAATTTCCGGCTAATACCTCAATCCCTCTTTTTCGTAAGAGATTGTACAGATCGCGAAGGCTTGCCTGATTAAGCCCTTCGGGTATAAAGAGGGCATCGACTAACTCGTTGCTGCTATTTGTTGCGCTTAATTCCAGTTCGCCATCTTGTTTCTGGCTAATTACTCGATACGCTAAGCCCTTATCACGGCAATAAGACTTTAATTCTGCAAAAAATGCAGTTGCATGAGAGCCTGCAAAAACACACGAAACGTTGTTATATCCACGCAAGTTAAGGCTCTTAAGCGCCATGAGCGTTTCCCTGGCTCCTTTTTCTTCCACTATTCTATGCGTATAACCAAGAACCGTTCCCTTGAGTGCGTAGAGGCCTTTAACGCTTTTGAAAAGTTCTCCTCTTCCCTTTAAATCAGGATGCTCCGGATCAAAATAATCTACATTTATAGTTGGGCCGACATATCGAACATTATCATACCCGGCACTCTGGAGATCTTTTACGCTTTGGAAGCTAGGCGCTCCGATTAACGTTGCCAATCGGGCCAGTTCACTTTCGGATTCCCAATATAATGGGCCGGCAAGGTGCCTGACGAACACGCATGGAACAAACCTCCCGTTTGCAAGAAAATGCATCAGTGCCTGGCGAAACATTACCACTGTTTCATCTTTCCAGAATGAATGACTAAACACAGCGTCAGGATTACGATCAAACAAGCTATTTATCTTACCTTCTAATATTTGAAGGTTTCTCAATCCATCGTTACCCGTCTCGATCATATTTATATTGAGTATACCCCGGCCAAAACGCATTGCTCTTTCAACATCTTTATCGTCATCCTTAATCGCAACAAGCTCGATAGTTAATGCGTTACGCCGTAACATATCCGCAATCCACCTAATCGTGATACTCTCGACACCGCCTGTTCCCCGTTGATTGTGAGTATAGAGAACTATTTTCTTGCCATCAAGTTTTCCAACAGCCGGTAGCTGATTCTTTTCAACGTGAAGATTTTCAAGATAATGGGTTATTTGTTGAATAAGGGTTGGGTCATTCGTTGCCGCGCGCCTCTCGCTTGGAGATTGTCCGTCCGATCTGCCTATCTCCGGTGAAGAAGAAACGCTGCGCAGGCTTTGCATAAAAGCCGGCAGCAAGCTAGCATTTTCTTCCGGCGAGCCGGCGGTTTTACTCAAAAGAGCTGTTAACGCTTGGATAATGTCAGCAGATTCACCTGCTCTGCGCGCTTTACTTAATTCAGCTGTGACGATCCGCCTATTCTTCACAACTATTCCTTCTATTCTTTCAAATATGGCGCTGCCGCGTTTCATATGAGTTTCGAATGTGTCAGGAGTAATATCCGCAAAATACCCATGAGCGGCTTCACTTAACTTATCCAGGTATCCTATTAAAATATCAGGAAGAGCCATAAGATTATTTAAATAAGTTAGGGACCTGGTTGAACGCTCTTTTAAATGCCGTGATATTTCAACTGCCAATCCAGCGTCGAGCGGTTTATCCCTGTTATGTTTTATGAAAGGATCTCTCCATAAGGAGGTGCTTTTGGTTTTACCTTCTATACTCAACCAGATATAGAAACGCCGCCATTGTTTGGGAAATTTTTCCTGATGACGATACATTGCCGTTAGCCCTTTGATTCCTATCAACCTAGCGTATCGAAGTTCCATTTCTTGGTTAGAAGCGTTTGTAACACAATCGAAAAATTCATCGAGCTCAAAGGTCGTAAGTTGTCCCTGTGCGGCGCGCACTATCCTTGTTTCGTGTTCACCTAATGCGAAAACCTCGCCGGAAGGCGCTAACTCTAGCTGTTCAGGCGCTAATCGCTGCAAGGCACTAATCCTTGCGGCTATCTCATCTTCGTTTTTACCCAACAAAATTGTTTCAATCAACTCATGGGCGCAACGCTCGTGACTGTCGATTCCTCTTGCTTGTACCGCAGCCATTAACTGCTTAGCTAATTCTGACTTCGGCCGAAACATTTCAGCTTTATCTATTACCTCACTGATAACCCATTCTTGCTGATTCTGGCCCAATGCCTTCTCTTCAGGCGTTATGCCGTTATTTCTCCGAAGAATAAAAATTGGACCGGCCAGAGTATACTCAGACCCCGGATAATCAGCCGGCACTTCTAACTCCGAAACATTCCATCCAATCGATACTGCCAGATGCCGTAACGTTATACTCCTGCTGCGCTCAAAATCCTCTACTTCAAAACGCCAAAGAACTATGCCGCCAGTTTTTAAAAGATTGGCCGCTTCTTTTAAATACAGATGTATTTTATAAGACGCTGCATTAACGATTACTATGTCGGATTGATGAAGCCTATTGCGCTGTTCTGTAGCTTCCAAAGGATGCATGTCTTTGGGCTTGCCTACATGCAATGAGCCAATTTTGTCAATTGATAATATCTGTATCTTATCTGCATCCGTTCTTGGTTCTTTATAATAGTAAATACCATAAGCTTTTTTGACATGCCGCCGAATGATTTTTTGAAAAGCGCTAAGAAATCCTAAATCCCTTTCACATCCCAAATCAGTAATCGCTAGATCATAGCGGCCTGGGAAATATTTCCTTATAACATCTTTGGTGATCTGGACGTTCGGCGAGCTGGCGAGAATAATCGCATAGCGCATGGGGCATAGCGCATAGCGTTGGCTTTCATTCTGTTCGCTTTGCACTTTGCGCTTTGTGCTTTGCGTTCTGTCTGCCGGCGAGCTTGCCATTGGGTCAGGGTGCAGGGTATGGGGCGATTGGAAATTTTCGTTACCCGATAACCGTCTCCCGATAATTGAAGCTACAGGCGAGGAAACGATAAGCCTACACAGGGGGTCGAGCTTATTAAGAGTAGACACTACTAATATTTTTCCTGCTGAATTAATAACCTTCACCCTTCCTCTATTGTCGATACAAACCTCCGGATATTCTCGCGGTGAAAATAGCCTGTCTTCGCCTGTTTCCAGGCAATCAAAATCAAGAGGAGTTTCTTCCACTTTCTGGCGTCTATGAAAATGCCATGCCTTGGTTAACCATTTCCTTATTGAGCTTCCTAAACAAGCATCTTCTAAACGGTCTAAAAATTCCCCTCCCTTGCCGTTTCTTGAAATAAGCTCCCAGGCTACTCCAAAATCAAATTTTCCAGGACGTATCCTATAAGGAGGCACGCCATATATAGATTCCGGTAACAACTCTATAACTCCTTGATGCGGAAAATTGCATATTTCTAATGTCCTTT
>JAQTOI010000019.1 GCA_028713415.1 Candidatus Omnitrophota bacterium | reverse complement strand
TTGCTTCTGCGACGAATTGTTCGAGATAATCCCGCATTAAGTACTCTGCGTGCGGCCCGTTTTTGATAGAAATTATTTTCTTCATCACGCCTGCCTTTTGGAATAGGGCTTCGGAATGCCAGGGCCTAATTACCCAATCTTTACTGCCGTGAATAAACATAATCGGAATGGTAATTTTACCGACGTTATCAATGGGCCTTTCTTTAGACAACCAGAATGGCCCCGGCCGCACTCCTTTGCCCAATCTTCCTCTAGGATTAAAAAAAGTGTATGCCGCGTCTCCTTTTAAGTCCATGGCCCATACCCAGTAATCAATTCTCGACATATCAGAAGGAGTGCTGACGCAGATAAAACTATTCACACGTTTATCATTGGCGAGGACATTAATGCTAATGCTTGCTCCGAAAGAAAAAGCAATTAATCCAATCTTAGAGTATTTTGGAGCAATAAAATCTAATACCGCTCTTAAATCACTCCCTTCCCGGCTCGCCCAGGTAAATACACCGCTGCTTTTACCATGCCCGCGAAAATCAAACATGAAAATATCGTACTCTCTCCCAAGAGCCTGAGCCAACTCCTGCAAGAGCACGCATTGTTTGCTATTATAATAACCATGCGCAATAATAATAACAATCTTGCGGCCATTCTTAAAATGTTGGAATGATAAATTCTCATGGTCAACGGTGGCGAGCGTACCGCTGGCTACCACAGGAATAGCTGTTTCAAGGCCTGGCGTTTTCATTGTATTTATCCTATCTTTCATCCTCCGCCGCATATCCGGGTGGTGTTTTATGCCACTTATATCCTTTGAGCGCATCATCGTATCCGCGTTGAAAAAGCCTCTGCATTTCTTTTTTATCAAAAAACTCTTTTGGATAAGGCTTAAAATCGGCCGGGATATACGCTAAATTGAAATCCAAGCCCCCTCTCTGCGCAAAAGTATAGAGCCTGTAGATATCCCCGCTATACGCTGCCGCCTGTAACGTCTCAAGAGAGCGTAAGCCTATATCTACCAGATTGTCTTTTACCTGTTGCCTGAACGGCGTCATATAACTGGTACTTAAAATATAAATCTGCGCCCTGTATTTTGAGGGATCAATACCAAAACCCTTAGCCTCTCCTTCCATATTTTTTGTTAATCGGTCGATATAAAATACCTCTCTCATGGCCCCGCCATCGACATGCATCTCATCATAAAGCTCTCCGGTCGCCGAAGTTACTTTAAAATATACCGGAGGAAACATCATTGGCATGGCGATTGAAGCCATAATAATTTTGCGAAACATTTGAAGCGAATCAGGGCCTCCCTTACACGCAAGTGCTCCCATGTCCCAAACGACAAATTCCTGCGCGTCAAGATTTACTGTCCCTACAAAGAGCCTACGACCCTTCTTGTGTTCCTCTGCAATCTTTGCTATGAATTCCTCATCCACAATAACCGAAATATTTTTAACCAGCGGAGCGGGACTCATAAAGGAGCTTCCGAATAAAATGCTGAATAAATTATTTTGTCTCATTAAATCTCTGGTTGACACCGTGGTAAAAAACTTCTCAAGCTGGTCATCGTAGTCTTTTCCTAAAAACGCATAACAAGCTATGATCGCTCCGCTACTGACGCCTGTAATTATCTTAAATACCGGCCGGGAGCCTTCCTTTGACCACCCTTTCAAGAACCCTGCGCCATAAGCGCCGCGAGGCCCGCCGGCTGAGATGGCTAGTGCAGGGTAGCTCTTTATACCAAACGCATCGGCAGGATAATCAAATTGAGCTTCTTCTCTAAATGAATCAATCAAACTCTTCTGTATAACTATCGGATCGGAATCATCTATATTAGAGCGGATATCCTCCATACCGCTAATAGTAACTTTTCCGGTAAAATCTATCGGAACAGCATTGCGTTGCCGCATGGTAGCACAACCCTGAATTGATAGTGCACTCATAATTATGAGAAAAACTGGCATCCATTTTATTCTTATGACTCTCATGTATTCATCCCTCTTCCCTTTCGCAGTGGCGAACACACCTCGCCCAATTGGATTGGCGAGTGTGCGCTTTATGCGCTACTGGCCTACTACCTTGGCTTAAAGGAGTGCAGACACCTTGCCCTATTGGACGGCAAGTGTGCCACCGCTGTGGCGAGTACGTCCCCCTTCCTGGGACGGATACGGCCGGGTGTTTTCATTATTTTCCCCAGCATATATCTATATAGTTTTATTATTGACTTACCCTCTGTACCAGTTTATTTATTGCGGATACCGTATTTTTTCATTACTAAAGCATAATTAAAGAGCCTTTTACCTTGTATTTTAAGCGGGATTCGCGGAGTGTTTTTGTTGATCCAGAGTTCAAACTTATCGGGGGTACTTTTAAAATGGTAAGCCTGGAATTTTCCGGCAGGAATTTTTATTTCGTCTATCGAAACTAACTCTATTCTGTATTCGTCCGGGATACGCACAGTGCAATGCCAACCTATTTCAAGACCCTCGGCCATACGCATATAAAAAGGAAGTGTAATCCCGTTATGGATAGGGCCATTTACTTTAGTTATATGCTCATATATTATTTTATTACCCTTAAACTTTCTTTGCGTTATGGTAAATTTCTTCTGATCGTATTCTTCTGTTATATGCTCTTTAATCAAAAACTTGGAAACAGTGCGTTCTATCTTGAGCGGTAATAAAGTATCCAGATCGCTATAAATTTTCTCCGTATCATCGAAAAATAATATTTTAGTTCTAAATATTACTAGATTAACTTTTATTCCTTTTAAATCAACCATCCCAAGATCGCGATATTCTGATTTTCCAAGAGGGCTTATAAGATATAAGATCCTCTCCCCGGCATACTCATAAATGCCGGTTTCTCCCCATAATAAATTACTATCAACAAAAATAATCAAAACTATTACTGATGCAATAAGTATTTTATTAATCTTCATATTCTTTAAAAACTTAGTTACCTTTAAGTTGTATACTTACGTATATCATGAGGAGTGACTACGTACTATGGTAAACCCAAGCAGTTTTTCCACTATTGAAATAAGCAAAGAAGATTGTTTAGAGACGGCTTCAATTGCTTTTTTTTGCTCCTCATTAAGAGGGCCGTATAAACCATCCTGAAGTAACGCGATTTTCCCGCTAATCACTCCCAGCGGTGTACGCAGTTGGTGCGAAATAAGAGTTAACGTATCCTGTTTCAGAAATTCTTCCACGCGTGCTGCGGTAACATCACGTAAAATAAAAACAATGCTTAATAGCTCTCCGGCTGAATTCTTTATCATATTCAAATTTACCTCTAAATATAATGCCTCTGTCGTTTCTGAATTTTGGCGTACAATATCAAATGTTTTATGCGTAATAGCTAAATCCATAAGAGCTTCTTTCTTTATAGAAACAGAATAATTCTTAAATAGCGTTTCGACTAAATTAACATTCGCCGGATCGGTAATATTTAAGTACTTTAAAATCGCCTCATTGCTATCTTTAATTACATAATCCGGGCTGCAGATAGCAATACCATCGCTTACTTTATCAACTACTGCCTTAAATTTCTCCTTTTCCTCTAACTGTCGGCGGTAATAACTTATCTTAAGTATTGACTTAACTCTTGCTAATAATTCAACCTTGTCAAAAGGCTTGGAGATAAAATCATCACATCCTGCCTCAAGGGCTTTTACCTTATCTTCAGTCTCCTTAAGCACGGTTACCATCACCACCGGGATCGTCTTAGTCTTTTCATCGGCACGCAATTTCGCAAGCACTTCTATACCGGACATCCCGGGCATCATGACGTCCAACAGAATCAGATCGATTTGATTTTTGCCAAGTTTTTCCAGAGCTTGCTGCCCGCTTGCCGCCTTGACAATCTCATAACCCTGCGGAACAAGATACGCTTCGAGAAGCTCAATGTTTTGGAGCTGGTCATCAACAACTAAAATTACTGATTTTTCTTTCATCTTTACCTCTTTTGAGTTTTACTTTCCAATATATTATCCCAAATTTTTCTCGTTCCGCCACAGCGGGGTATGCAAACTTTGCCCCGAAGGGGTTGCACGACAAAATCCTCGCCGGATTTTGTCGGCTTTGCAAGGTATCCCGGATTTTTCAATAGACAAATCCGGGATTAGTGGTTGCGCCTGGGAGAACGCCCCCGGAATCGCTTACTCTTATCATATCAACAAAGCTTCACCCAAAAAATGTCTGCGAAGCGTGCATTTTTTACCCGGAGGCCGAAGGGGTATATCGGAAAAATGTTGTGCCTTTTAGTGCAATATGCTTTTAACATAACCACAAACACTGTTTGGGGTTATAAGCTTTTGACTTTTCAATTGCATTTTTCCGGTTCAGCAGGAATATGCGCATGGAATATTCCAAATATCTTTTGCATATTCCTTTATTGTTCTATCACTTGAGAATCTCCCTGATTTAGCTACATTAATAATTGATTTCTTCGTCCACTCTTTTTTATCTGTATAAAGCAAGGAAGCTTTCTCCTGCTTTGCGCAATAATCATCAAAATCCGCACAGACAAAGAAGCGGTCGCCATAAAGGAGGCTATCTAAAATCGGGGCAAAAAGGTTGGGTTGATCCCCAGAAAAGAAATTGCTCTGGATAAGCCCGATTATCTCCTTAAGCACCATAGAACGATTAATATAATCCTGAGGATTATATCCGGATGCTAATATCTTCTCGATCTCTTCAAGCCTTAAGCCGAAAATAATAATGTTGTCTTGGCCCACAGCTTGCGCTATTTCAATATTTGCACCGTCATAGGTCCCGATAGTCAGGGCACCATTCATCATAAACTTCATACAGCCCGTACCTGAAGCTTCGGTGCCTGCGGTTGAAATCTGCTCGGAAAGGTCGCTCGCCGGAAAAATACGTTCCGCCAGGGAAACACGATAATTCTCCAAGAATACTACCTTTAATGTATCGCCAATCGCTTTATCGCTGTTCACTACATCCGCGATGCTGTTAATAAATTTAATTATAAGCTTGGCCATGAAATATCCGGGGGCAGCCTTACCGGCAACAATAAAAGTCCTTGGGACAAAGCTTGTGCGCGGATTATTTTTAACCTTTAGGTACTGCGATACGATATAAAGCCCGAACAAAAACTGCCTTTTGTATTCATGAATTCTTTTTACCTGTATATCAAACATAGAATCCGGGTTTACACGAATATCGGTATTTTTATAAATATATTCGCTGAGGTGCTTTTTGTTTGTCTTCTTTACCCACTGCCAACTTTTACAAAAATTACTATCGTCTTTTAAAACGTTGAGTTTTTCTAATTCGTAGAGATCAGTAACCCACTTATTACCGATTGCCGCCGTTATTAATTCAGAAAGCTTAGTATTGGATTTCTGCAGCCACCTTCTTTGGGTAATACCATTGGTCTTATTATTGAACCTTTCCGGAAAGAACTCATAGAAATCCCTAAAGAGCCGTTCTTTAAGAAGCTTTGTGTGCAATTCAGAAACGCCGTTTACCGAGTGTGAACCGATTACAGCCAAATTGGCCATGCGGACTTTATTAGGATATCCCTCTTCAATAATAGACATCCTTCTTAGACGATCCGTATCTTCGGGGTACCTTTTGGCTACATCTTTTAGAAAACGCATGTTGATTTCATAAATGAGCTGCATATGCCTGGGCAGAAGACGCTCTAAGCTTGGAACAGACCAACATTCAAGGGCTTCCGGCATTACCGTATGATTTGTATAACCAAATGTCCTGACCGTTATATCCCAAACAATATCCCAATCCAGATTTTCTTCGTCAATTAAGATACGCACGAGCTCAACCATTGCCAAAGAAGGATGCGTGTCGTTAAGTTGAATTGCGCACTTTTCGGGAAAAGATTTAAAATCGGAATTGTCTTCCTTAAAGCGACGGATAATATCCGCGATTGAGGCGGCGGTAAAGAAGTATTCCTGTTTTAAACGCAGTTCCTTACCCTGGCTTGTGTTATCTCTGGGATAGAGGACCTTGGAAATATTTTCTGAAGATACCTTGCTGTAAACTGCATGCTCATAATCACCTTCATTAAAATGTTCTAAATCAAACTCAGCGCTGCTGCGCGCAGACCAAAGTTGCAATGTATTTACAATGCCGGTTTTATACCCTACCACGGGAGTATGATACGGTACCGCCAGAACATCTTCAGTATCAACCCATTTAACTCGCGATTTTCCCTTTTCATCATTAAACGTTAAAGTGCGTCCGCCAAAACAAACCCTCACCGTACGCTCAATCCTGGGAAATTCCCAAGGATTACCTTTATTAAGCCAGGCATCAGGATATTCCGCTTGGTAACCATTTATTATTTTTTGATTAAAAATCCCATATTCATATCGGATGCCGTAGCCATGGGCCGGAATACCTAGGGTAGCCATCGAATCAAGAAAGCATGCCGCCAATCTTCCTAAGCCGCCGTTCCCAAGGCCCGCATCCTGCTCGCAGTCACATGCTTCTTCAAGGTCAAGCCCCAGCTCTTGCGCGGCAAGTTTTGTCTCATTCCATAGACCTAAGTTAAGCACATTAGACCCAAGGAGACGGCCAATTAAAAACTCCAAGGATAAATAATAAACTCTCTTTACGTTTTCTTTGTGATATTTCTGTTGCGTATTAATCCAGCGCTCAGTTAGCCTGTCTCTGATAGCGATGGCCAAAGCCATAAAATTATCATTAGGAGTTGCGCTATACTGATCTTTGGCAAGCGAGTATTGACGGGTAGCAAGAAAAGAATGCTTGATACCATCTTTAGACATATCTTTACCGATATTAACCCAAGAATTTAATTTTATTTTACTCTGCGGCATTTTTTTACTCCTTTGAAATCTACATCATTCACAAGCTTACTCCTACGCCCTCCAACATATTATCCCAACTTTTGCTAGCTTACGAAGCAGACATGCAAAATTTTTCCCGAAGGGGTTGCACGACAAAATCCTCGCCGGATCTTGTCGGTTTTGCAAGGTATCCCGGATTTTTCCTGCCGGCTTCGCCGTCGAGAAAAATCCGGGATGAGAAACTCACTTAATAAACTGACTAACTTCTTTCGCAAAGGTACGCGTATTTATCGGCTTACCTATGAACCCGCTGTTAGTTATGGCGTTTATCTCTTCTCTGCCTTCTGCCATTACAGAAGCAGTCACAAAAATAATGGGAATGTTGCTTGTTTCTTTGTCTTGACGCAATATCCTGGCGGCTTCGGGGCCGCGCATATCAGGAAGCCGCACATCCATAATTATAACATCCGGTTTTTCTTTCCTGGCAATGGCAATCCCGCCGTCAGCATTTTCAGCGGTAAACACTTCAAAGCCAGCGACCTCCAAAAGGTCTTTTTCCAGCATAAGATTACTTTTATTATCATCTACAATTAATGCTTTCTTCTTCATCTCACACCACCTTTTTAGATATAATCGGTAAAGTAAACCTGACTTGGGTGCCTTTATTTAACCCCCCTGATTCTACGGAAAAATTCCCACCATGCAGCTCAACCAGTTTTTTAGAGAGCGGTAAGCCCAGTCCGGTCCCCTCTGTTACCCGGGAATATGGGGTATCGACACGGAAAAATCCTTCAAATATTTTCTCCGTGTTTTCAGATGCTATACCGACTCCCGTATCCCAAACCACTACTTCTATCCCGGAATCGGCTTTCTTCGCCCGCATGCCGATTTTACCACCCTCAGGGGTAAACTTAGCCGCGTTTGAAAGTAGGTTGTAAATTATCTCTCTTACCTTGAGCTCATCTGCCTCGATATCCGGCAAATCTTCGGCTATTTCAAGCAACATCTCAATTTTCTTTTTACTAACCATATCCGCTACCAACAGTGAAATTTCATTTAATAGTCTCTTTATGGGTAAATTGGATAATACTAGATTCATCCTCCCGGCTTCAACTTTTGCCATATCAAGTATCTGATTTATTAGTAAGAGAAGATGCTTCCCACTGGTTAAAACATTATTAACGTATTTTTTCTGTTTCTCATTAAGCGGCCCGAAGGTCTCGTCATATAATACCTCAGAGAAACCGTTAATGGAATTAAGCGGAGTCCTAAGCTCATGCGACATGTTGGCCAGAAACTCGGATTTTGCCCTAGTGGCACGTTTTAACTCGACAGCCAGCTCCTGTAACTCTTTATGGGCTTTTTCCAGGCCTTTTTCTATCTCCCTGCGCTGGGTAATATCCTCGATAGCCAGCAGGATAATCCGCTCCTTGCCCATGCCTCGTTCAATTTGCCGGGCATTTAAAAGCATTATGCGTTTGCCAATGGTGGCAAAATCATGTTCCACCTCATAGTTATCAAAGGTGGCCTTTTGGGGAAGGATGGTTTCCAGCAGTTCCCGCAGCTTGGGGATATCCCACTGCTTATTGCCCAGGTCATAAATAAGCTGTCCTACGGTCTCTTCGGGCTTTACCTTAAAGAATTCATAGAAGGAACGGCTGACGGAGACCACCCTTAAATCTTGATCCAGAGAAATCAAAGGTTCACGCACCGTGTTGATCAGGCTCTCGGCTAATTCTCGGGCTGTATCTTCGGATATTTTAATTACTCCCAGTTCTTTTCGGGTCCTTTCCAGGCCGTCCTCTATCTCTTTGCGCTCGGTGATGTCGCGGATGTTGCACTGGGCCACTTTTGCCCTGTCAATAAGATAAATATCCACATCTATGTGCTTTCCTTCTTTTGTGGTTATTGGGACGTCTTTATAGGAAACAAGTTCTGCTCTCTCTATTTTCTCCAGGTCTTTTTTAAAATCCATTGCGTTTTTTAGAACTCCGATATCTTTAAGAGTTTTTCCCAGAAGCTCATTGCCAGAATAGCCCAGCATTTTTGATGCGGCGGGGTTGGTACTGACGATATTGCCGGTTTGTTTGTCAATAAGCAGCAGCCCGTCCAGCGAGGTCTCAAAGGCCCTGCGATAGCGCTCCTCGGATTCCTTCAACATGTTTTCCGATAGTTTGCGCTGGGTAATATCCTCGATAGCCAGCAGGATAATCCGCTCCTTGCCCATGCCTCGTTCAATTTGCCGGGCATTTAAAAGCATTATGCGTTTGCCAATGGTGGCAAAATCATGTTCCACCTCATAGTTATCAAAGGTGGCCTTTTGGGGAAGGATGGTTTCCAGCAGTTCCCGCAGCTTGGGGATATCCCACTGCTTATTGCCCAGGTCATAAATAAGCTGTCCTACGGTCTCTTCGGGCTTTACCTTAAAGAATTCATAGAAGGAACGGCTGACGGAGACCACCCTTAAATCTTGATCCAGAACGATCAAGGATTCACGCACCGTGTTGATCAGGCTCTCGGCGTAGCTGCAGGCATCCTGAGCTACCCGTTCTGTTTTCTTGCGCTGTTCAATTTCTTGGTGAAGCTGCTTAATAATCATTTTTTCATCGGCAGTGCAGTCTTTGAGCTGACCCTTAAGCGCTTCTTTGTTTTCCTTTTTATCTTTCATAGTTCCTCCTCCACCAAAATTTCCCTAAATCTATCGAAACATATCTTAATAAATTGATTAGAAAAAAAGCGATCTGTTTCCTATCCTTGGCCATCACGCAGCGATTATATTCGCTCTCCCCGGTAAGATATCAGGTCATTGTTTTAAGGAGCTCTCGGTCGTGCCGTTAGATTGAGGAAATGAGCTCTTTACCGTTGTATCTTTAATCTTTATGGGTTCTGTTTTCTGAAAGCCTCCTTCAAGCACTGATGTAAGTACGGATTTAATATAATTGCTGTAAATATCCCACTCCGCTTGCATGCGCCACTGAAAAAGATAACGCGAACTATTTTTCTTGCCCAGGGAAATAGATTTTCTTGATCTAATTTTATCGTAAATTTCTAACATGTGTTTGGCGGCAGACTTAATCGGGTATTTCTGTACCGTCATTCTTACGATCTGCTTTATGGTTTGCAGCTCTTCAGGAGTTCGAGAAAAAGCCCAGATAAGAGCATCAACAAAACTTTTCTGATCCATTTCATTAAGCAGGCGGCCGTTGTGATAATCTTCTACAACTTCCCGCGCTCCCGGCGCATCCAATGCTACCACCGGAAGGCCTGCTGCCATGGCTTCAATAAGAACGATTCCTTGCGTTTCGCTTAATGAAGCAAACGCGAAAACATCCATGGCATAATACGCATCAACCAAATCCTGATACCGTAAAACCCCGGTTAAATGCAACCTGTTTTCAAGGCCAGCCTGCTTAAAGGTCTCCTTGATCAAATCTTGCGATGGGCCAAGGCCCACGATGAGAGCATGGACCCTTGGGTCTTTTTTTAACAATTCGACCAGACAATTTGTCAGGAATTCCAAATTCTTTTCCGGGGCGAGGCGCCCGGCATGGCCAACCACCAAGGCATCGGGAGGGATCTGGTTTAGCTTTCGAACAGCAAGTCCATCGCCTTTTGAAAAACGTTGCGCATCCACCCCTGTCGGAATAACCTCCATGGGAGTCTTAACGCCTCGTTTAAGTAGGATTTCCTGCACACTTTCGCTGGGCACAATTACCTGGTCCACCAAATTGGCATATCCGGCAGCAAGCTTGACCATAAATCGTTTCACTCCCTCGTTTTGAACCGGCCAATCATGTACGTACTGTTCAAACATAGTATGGTATGTAAATACCAGCGGTATGGCGTGCTGTCGACTAAGGCGCAACGCAAAATCTCCCATAAAAAACGGAGTGTGGCTATGCACCATATCCGGTACGAATTCTTTCATTAATCGTGTGAGCAGGCCTGAGACCGGAAAGTTAACAGAAAAAATGGTCCCTTTAAACTTTTGTATGGCGTCTATGCGAAGAACGCCCGGTTCCTCTTTCGGCGCGCCCCCAAAAGCCGGAGTAACAATCAAAACCTCATGTCCCAAACTTTTAAATTCTTCACTAAAGGAATGGACCGATTGTTCTAAGCCTCCTACCAACGGAAAATAGGTATTTGTCATCATTAGAATTCTCATTTTTTCTCCTTCAACTCTATGAGCGCTTTTCTGGCAGCCACGCATATTGCATCGTAAGAGTTTTGCGCACCCATAGCCAACCCTTCCTTTTCCAAATCTTCAGGCAGAAGCGGTTTTCCGAATCTGACTCTAATCGGATGTCTCTTGGGATACTTTGCCGAACTGGACCATGCCTGGTAAGCTCCTTCTATAGCCACAGGCACAAGCTTCGCCCCCGTTTCTTTAGCCAAGATGCCGAACCCTTTCTTAAATTTTCCGACTTCGCCAGTAGGGCTGCGCAACCCTTCCGGAAAAAAACACAAACCTTTACCGCGTTGCAATACTAAATAAGCGCTGCGGAGCGCCTCCAGAAAATGCGTTGAATAATCAAAGGGAATAAGTCTTACCATCTTTACGAGATTCCTTAAAAAAGGAGATTTTACATACGGCCTAAAAGTATACGGTATGAAGACAAAGTAAAAAAGCTGAAACACCGGCCTACGTGGCAGGCAAGCGGTAATAGCCGGCCCATCAAGATCGCTGGTATGGTTGGGATATAGAATATAGGCTCCTTCTTTGGGTACGTTCTGTGCCCCTTCTTCCTTAATACTGTAAAACAATTTAAAAATCGCACAATCTATGGCTGCGATACTAAATCGAAGCAGCCAGGCGACAAAACCGGTACCGAACTCCAGCGCTCCCAGATGTTCTTCTTTCGGCAGCACTTGTAAATGTTTTTTCCAGTAGCCTGGCCCTGAAGGTGACCTCTTATCCTCCTGTGGGCGGATTCCTTTAGCTTCTCTCAATGCATCCATTATTCCCAGAATAAGGTCTTTTACGGTAAAGGCTCTCGAGATTGCCTCGTCTTTAATATCGGCGCTAAAAGCTAACCCAAGGTATGAGGCCAACTCTATCCTGCCTAATGAATCTATGCCAAGGTCCAGCTCTAAAGAATCTTCAAGTATTATCAGTCTTTTAATGCCACTTTGCTCCTTTAGGCATTCTAAAACTTTTATGCCTGTTTCTGATTCTATCAACAGACGGTCCGGGGCCGAAAGCTTTCCTGATACCGGAAGAGCGCCTTCTATCCCTGCAATTACTCTCGGTTCATATATTTCCTTGACCGCATTTCTATCTACCTTACCAAGCAGGTCATGCGGTAGATCTTCAAGTGTAATAGTAAAACCTTTAAGCCTTTTATGAATAGGCAGCGCTGGCGAAGCATTGTCAAATCTCTCCTTAATGGCTAAATGCAGATTTATTGAAGCGAATTTTCTGAAATCGTCAAGATTCGGCACAATGACAGCCCAAAGAACTTTCGATCTCCCCACGCCTTTCATTCTGGAGACTGTAAAGACGCACATCTCTTTAATGGGAGCAACCCTTGTATAAAACTCCTCAATCTCTTTCGGGTAAATTTTCTCCTCAAAGTTCACTACGATAAAATCTTTAAAGCGGGTGGTAAGGTCTTTTATCATTTATCTACCTCAATTTTTAATTCAAGAGAATTTGTTGCAGGTGGAATTCTTACGTTTTTGAAACCGGGTAATTGAATATCAATCGGCGGTTCTTTCGTAAACCACTCTCCATGCCACTGGACAAGGATACTTTGCGCTTGAGGTTTTATGGAAATTTGAATGTCACCAAAACTTGTTGGCGCAGGGCCAAAGGCAATCGTTTGATTTTTCGCGAGCCAGACTTGAGGGATTCCCGAACATAAAATCAATCGGTTGTCTTCTTCACGCACAAAACAATTTCTTACAATCATTACCCATTCCGCTGCTGCCCAGACATGTTGTCCGTCCCCCATGCATCCGCCGCCGGTACGCGGATGTATCGACTCAGGCCATTGCCCCGTAGATGAAGCCAGTTGAGCTACCGCCTGCATAAGACCAAAGAACCTTAGATCGCCTGCGCGTAAAAGTACTTGAGATAAGTGCAGCGTAAGGTAAGGATTTATACCTGAGTGGGTCATATCATGAAAAAATCCGCCATGGACTAAACAATTTTTCATTAAAAAATCAGCGCTGTCTAATATCCTTGAGTCGTTAGCTTGGAAAACACGAAGCGGATAACTGGCAACCAAAGAGCCTATAGCTCCCGTATCCAAACGCCGGTATGGAGAAGCTGGTATCGCAGGCCTCTTTAAACGCTCTTCTACTTTCTTTAAGCTTTGATTAATACTTTCTAGCAATGCGAGTGACTCTCTTTCAAAATGAATGGCCTCATCAGTATCCTTGTAAGAAGCACACATCAAGGCCGCTGCTTTTAATCCCGCAACAGCCCAAAAGTCATCCCAATAATAAAAATCATTCGGCCCCAAATGCTCGGCGCTGAAACCCGCTGGCAACAAACCGGCATGTTCAAATTTTAAATCCGCAGCCAACCGTTTTTTACAAATCCACGAGCCTGCTTTATAGATTGGTTTTTCCCATTCTTTAGGCGGGAGATTTCCTGTCATTTCGCAATACTGACGCATAATCCACAAAGCCTCGCCGTTAGAATCCCATTCGCCTTCTTGAGAGAGAAAATAACCTTGGGCTGTTTGACGCAAGAGGAAACAATCCAGGGCCCGTCGAACACGTCCCTTTAGGCCGACAGATAACAAGGCATGTAATATAAAAGCGGCATCGCGAAACCAAAACCTTTTGTAAACATAAGGCCCGGGATAAACTTCCTTGGGAGAATGTAAAACCATGGTACGAATTGCGGCGTCGTAAAGAAACTTAAAACTTTCATCGGGAATTTGCAATTGAACCGCACCTTGAAGACTCTTCTCCCAGGCGAGCTTCGCGGTTTCTTGATAGTCAGAAAAGGATTCTTTGTGGAGCCAACCCGGTAGCTGCGCAAGGTGACATTCCGGGGCTCGCTCTCCTTTCGAGGAAACCTTATCAACACAGGGTGATTCAATCTTATTTTTAGTTAATCCTTCGACGCGCTCTGGATTGAATGCCGGGGCTTGCTCAGGATTAACACTGAGCGGCACATGCCTAGCACAGCCTAAAGGCTCAAGCTTAGACGCCGCCGAATGTGTTAAAGGCACTGAAATGGTAATTTCTTGCGCAAGCCCTGCTTCCAATATAAAAACGGCTGCTGCGCTCGCCATACCGACTTTACTTAAAATCTCTTTTTCATTATCCTTCGACGACAAGCGGCTATAGACATCACCTCGACGATAATCCGAAAATACGCATTGATCCGGAACCTTATCAAAATAAACAAAATTATTTTGATTTACTTGCCAGCCTAGCGAATTTTCAAGGAGGGTAATGTTATTTATAAAACTTACACCTTCTGGGTTATAAGGCCTGAGTGAAATAACCAACCGCGCCGCGACAAGAGCTGTTCCTGTGATTTTAACCTGACAAATAGGCACCGCGGCTGAACCAATAACTTGCGTTTTTAATTGAAGCTTTAATTGATCCAAATTTGATTCTGTAATCACGCAAAGATTGTCATTAAAGTCCAGCTTTTGTGATACATTTGGGCAACGCGACGGGATTAATGGCTTTCCCTCTTCCGGAATAATCCAAACATCAATGGACCAGCTATCGTAATGGGGGGTAACAAGGCCGCAAGGATCCACAAGAGGAAATTCGGTGCTGTCAGGAACACCCAAAGCTGTCCAATTTCTATGGGTGAGATTAATTTGCGTCATGGAAAAAGAACGGGGGATAAACGCAACGTTGCGAGGGTTATATTGACATTCGACCCAATACGGCCAGATCCAATCAAGATTATGCTGGATGGCTAAACTATTTATCAAACCACGAGCGTGCAAGACAGCGCCTAAACGCAACAGTTCCATCGGGGCTGCCACCTCTGAGGGCTGGGCAAATTTCTGTAATTGAGAAATAAATTTAATAGGATCTAAAAATCCATACCGGCGCGCAGCATCTCTTACTAAGAATTTCCACGGGAACAATTTCAACCACATACAATAAACCCCGCCTTTCTAGAATCTACTATACTCTATAATCAAAGAATCTTAAGAATACTCAGCTTAATGATGAAGCCCCGGCAATTGAACTTTAAAAACCCACCATTTAAAACAAGTAAAGGTAAACAAACCTGTTAATATTGTTGCGATGATTAAAGCTAAAAAAATATTTCCGGGCCAAAGTTTAAGGATACTTTGATTTGTTAAAACATTAATTCCTAAGGCTAAAGAATTAATTAGTGCATAGCGGCCAACTTCAGCATACGATTTCTGGTTGTGTTTAAATATCCAATGTTTCATAAGCAAATACCCTACAATGCCTGCGCACGTAAAAGAGATGCCTTTCGATATACTGAAGGGCAGAATTTGAAACAAAATATAATAAACGCTAAAGTCTGTTGCATTGACAATAGTCCCCCCAATTAAAAACCGGATAATCTGTTTTCTAAAATTCATAATGAGTTTTCAATAAAATTTCTTCTTACCGTTAGAGATTAGTACTGTCAAAATTTAATTTTTGTCTCAGTAACTACTGGCCCTATAATGCGGACATTGATTGTTTTTGGGAATGCCATACGGAATATTATAGCAGCGATAATGCTTATCATGATAAAGAAAATAAACTTTTTAAGGTATTCTTTCATAGCAAGCTCCTTTCGTTGCTTAACACATTCAACCTTATTTCGCTGTTATTAATTTCGATGCCAGCACCTTCGCCTATCCTTTTCGTATATCAAAAAATCAGTTTTCCTGACCTGATGATTTCCTCGTATTTTCTTGCCGACTCCCTAATCTTTCTATCTTGCGTCGTATAGTCAACCTCTATTAACCCAAATCGTGGAGCGAATCCCTCTGCCCACTCATAATTATCTATCAACGACCAATAGAGATAACCTATGACAGGAGCCCCCTCTTTCATCGCCAGAGCTACGGCTTTAAGATGCTCTTCGATAAACTGGGAACGCTGTGTATCATCATTTGTGCAAATGCCGTTTTCTGAAATTAAAATAGGTAGTTTGTATTTTGAAAAGGCTTTAATAAACGTATACAATCCTTGCGGATAAACTTCCCAACCAAGGCACGTTTTCTTGCCGCGAGGGTTTTTTGGAACGCACTCACTACCTAAAATATCAGACAAGAGAAACCCGCGACTGCGGACATATTCTCGTGTATAATAATTTAAACCAATAAAATCTAAAGTTCCTGCTTTGGGGAGTTTTATACTGAAAACACCAAAAATTCTTGCTTTTCCCTGAATTAAGGCCTGAACAAATAAATGATTAATCATCCCGTCTCTTAACTTCGCAGAAAGTTTATCCCGAAACGAGTAACTCGAACAAGGCGCAAATATGAGTACTTGTTGAGCAATTCCTACCTTAGGCTCCGGCCAGCCTTTTTGAGCATACACTTCTTTAATCTTTCCATACGCCAGAACATGGGCTCTGGCTAAACTTTTTACAACGTTAAACGCTTTTTTTGTTGACTTCTCTCCCGGCGGCCACTGTCCAATCATATAACTTTTATACGTATACACCGCCGGTTCATTTAAGGTAATCCAATAATGGACGTCCCCGCCCAGGGCCTCTGTCGCTTTCTGGACGTATTGGGCGAAAAACTCCGGACTTTTGTCCGAAAGCCATCCCCCCTCATTCACCAGCCATAGAGGAATTGTAAAATGATTCAACGTTACAATAGGCTCTATTCCCTTAGATTTAAGTGAGAGAATCATCTCGCGATAATGCGTAAGAGCTGAGTTGTCAAATTGGCCGGGTGCCGGCTCGATGCGGCTCCATTCAAGGGAAAAACGATACGCGGTAAGCCCTAAAGTTTGAGCGAGCCTAAAATCCTCTTCAAAACGATTCCATTCATCACACGCCTGGCCGGACCGCATATTCAAGGGGATATATTGTTCCCACTGCCACCAATCGTTATTGGTATTGTTGCCTTCAACCTGATGAGAGGATGTGCCTGCCCCCCACAAAAAATCTTTTGGGAATGTAAAATCCTGCAACGTTGTTGCGGCTACAGCCCATGCTCTAGTTATTTTAGTTGTTTCATGAGTGCTCGCACACCCCACAACAAAAATAAATAAAGCGAAGCTTACGCAAATACTTACTTTAAGCTGATATTTTGATTTTTGCGGCTGAATTTGCATACTCACATACTTAGGTAAAACTCATTTCCCAAACGAAAACTCTCTTACTTTTTGATTAAACCTAAAAACCCCACTATGCCAGCGATGAATCCACCAATCAGTAGCCAGAGTGCCTTATCTGTTGGTGCACCCGTGAAAAATCGCGAGACATCGGAACTAGCCGAGTGGTAGGCGTTAAACCCAAAAACCAACAAGATAACTCCCACAACCAGAAGAGCAATTGAAATACTTTTGTTCATATATCCTCCTTGCCCAGCAAGGGCAATATCGACGCAATACCTTTAAGCGTCGGGTATATAACTCAGTAAGGGCAATTCCGATTAAGCGTCGGTGGTAAGGCCGGGTGATATTTTTGCTTTATTTCCTTTAGGCAAAAAACGCTCAAACGTTATTACTTCTTGCCGATTAAAAAATAAAGCACCATACCGATAACAGGCAAAAAAAGTATCAAAATAATCCACAATGCCTTTTTGCCTGTGTCCATGGAACTTTTTAAAGCATCAACAATGGCGACAATGTCGAGAACCAAAACTACTAACCCTACTACTCCACCCATCATAGGTCCTCCTTGAGTTATTTTCCTAAAATATAGGCCTTCTTCTTTTATGATTCATTTTTTATCTTCTTTCACAATTTATACATTCGCGCCGCCAAAACCGTACCATTTATGATGCGGATATATCCGGTGCGGCGTTTAAGTATCCCTGCCTGAAACCTCGGGTTTTGGTTCGACTACGTGCTTCGATTTCACTCAGCATCCTGAGCATAGTCGAAGGACTCACCATTCCTTCGAACCATCCTGAGTAAGGTCGAAGGATTAGCCCGAGGAATAAAGAAAGGTTCATTTACCGACATTTTCAATATGTTTTCCTGTATTCTCTATATCTTTTCCCGCGCCTCTCATTGCGTTACATCCTAAAAGTGAAGTCATTAAAATCAGGGCCAATAAGCTCAATAAAGTAAGTTTTTTCATATCATCCTCCTTCCGCATAAAGCGGAACACTTGGCCATCCAATAGGCCAAGGTGTCTGTCTAGCTATTTTTTCTGGAAAAGCTCTTTCAACAACACCCTGCACTAATTTGTATTGCGCAGGTGCGCGCTTTGTAGCGCAGCCTGCCGCCTATACGTTCCTTACGATGAGCCGTGTCAGGCCCACTAAAACTACCGCGCCGACGAGTGCCAGCAAAAAGGCACCAACCGAACTACCGGTAGATATTCCAACGAATCTAGCCATCCATCCGCCAAGCATAGCTCCGACGATCCCTACCGCGATGTCTCCAATAATCCCAAACCCCCGGCCTTTGACGATAAGCCCTGCCAACCACCCGATTATCCCGCCGATAAAGAGAAACCAAACCCACTGCCCTAGAGTATGATGTTCCATCCTTCTTCCCTCCCTGCCTGCCCCTTAGGCTTTTTAGCCTGTTGGACTGCAGACTTTTTGTTGTTACCCGTTACTATGTTATAGACATACTTATTATCGCTGTTATAGCTATACTCGTAGTTCTCAACACTGCTGAAAGAGCATAATGGAACGCGCTGACGCCTTTTATCTTCTACCATGAATTCAACCATTTTTCGATCATCGGCTCCCTATTCCCCTTTCAATCTTTCTTACAAAAGATAATTCTTAGTAACGATTTAGCGAACATCTATTTGGAGCGTAGGATCATCCGTATCGTGCCTCTGATGGTTCCGGTCGCGCCTATACCCGAAACAACCCGAAAGCAAGGTCGTCATAAATAACACTAGAAGTATTAATAAAATATTCTTTTTCATACTAATCGCCTCCTTTAGAATAGATTATCGGAATAATGGTATTAGTCCCAGCTTTCTTAGTTGTGCCGATTAGCACCTCTATCTTCTCGATGATCGTAGTTACCTTTAGACCGAGGCTGAGCTATCGCAGGCGGCGGGACTACCACATATCCGCCGTTAGGTGCTTGCCTGTAGTAATACCTCTCATCATGGTAGTATGGGGTGCCTTGAACAACGACGGTTTTATGTTGTGGCGGCAGGCTCTCGATGAGCGCTCCGATAGCCAGAACGGCAACAGCGATGTCATGCCCCAACGAATCATGCCTATACCACCTGCCTTCGCGGTAGTAGTGTCTGTATTCTCTATCGTATTCTCTATCGTATTCTCTGTTGTCTCTTCTGTAATGTCTTTGTTCACAGCCACACAGGGAAAGAAAAAAGAATACCGGAATCAAAATGTAGCAACCTGTCAACATGCGTCTTGCGTTTTTCATAGCGCCACTCCCCCTCTTGGACTCATTAAAGCTCGCTGCATCAAACCCTTATATCTAAAGCCGCTTTTTCCTTACCTTCTTCCGCCTTCATGGAGCTTATTTTATACATAATCTCTATTACTCCGCCATTGGCTGATTCCACTTTGTTTTGACTTTTTTCTTCAATGAGCAGCCGATTTATGGCAGCCGTAGGCGAACATAAATCGTAGGCTTTAGCCGTCTGCGAATTCCTGCCTGCCGGCAGGCAGGGAATGCTTGACACTTACTTAATTATTTTACTGAAGGTACGTATCAAGTATCAAATTCAGCTACGCTCCGACGTAACGTCGGAGCTGCTTCATTTGACTTTTTCCTATTAACAACAAGGACAAAGAGCTTGTCTTTCCGTTTATTAAAACTCCATGTTAATCAAATCAACTAAAGCATGATCATTAAGAGGCCGGGGCCTATTCTGTTACCTACTATTCTGTTACCTACTATTCTGTTACCTCCTCTTCGGTTGCACTCACCGCTTCTTTACCTTTGGGCCAAACCCTTAATACATCATGAAGATAATCTTTATTATTATCGTCTTGTTGATGCCTACAATCTGAACAATTTTTTCCCTGGTTCAAACATCGTAAATGATAACCACACATGCTCATATCTCCCCTTTTAGGGTTTTTTATTTATACTTTTTCTTTCCAATTGCAACTCTGATAAGCTCAACTAACGCCTGATCATTAAAAGGTTTTTGCAAATACCCCACTGCCCCAGCTTTTACAGCCCTCTCGTTAAACCCTTCATCCTTGTCCGCCGACAAAATAATGACCGGACGACAAGAGCCTGATGCAAGAAGATGCTCTAGTGTTTCCCATCCGTCTAGTCCCGGCATATGGATATCCAAGAGTAAACAACCAGGAACGCTATTGGGCACAGCGCGGAAGAATTCCTCTGCGCAGGTAAAGGCCTTTACGCTGAACCCGTATGTAGCCAGCAGGACGCCCAGCGCGCGGCACACTGATTCGTCGTCATCCACAATAAAAATTTGTTCCTTTTCTGATGACATTTCGCCACTATTCTTGGGGGGTAACTTTTCTGATGCCATAATGTTATTGTAGAGGCGGAAAAAATGAAATCAATTATACCTGGGTATAATCCCAAGGGATAGGCCTTCCTATATCTCTTAAGGAAGGGCCTAACCTTAGGATTTTAGGGTTACGCTACGAAAGAATTATGTCTTTTAAGTGACCGGGAAGAGACTGGTGCTTAAGAGGAAATAATGCCGCACTTTTGGGCGAAGCGGATAAGTTCCGTTACAGTTTTAGCCTGCATCTTTTGCATAACCCGGCCACGATGAACTTTTATTGTCTGGAGTACAGTTCCCTGTTTAAAGGCGATCTGTTTGTTCAACATGCCGCTGGCCACTAAACGAAAAACTTCGAATTCTCTGGGTGAGAGCGTCTTGACACGCCGTTTGATCTTGGCTATTTCGGCTTGTTCTTTGTTCTGGGTTTTGTTTTTTGCAATGGCACGTTCTATGGCATTCAAGAGCTCTTTTTTAGTAAACGGTTTGGGAAGAAAATCTATGGCTCCCCCCTTCATTGCTTTCACGCTCTTAGGGATACTCCCGTGTCCTGAGATAAAAATAATCGGGATTGTCAGCCCTTCTGATACCATTATTTCCTGAAGGGCAAGTCCGTTTATATCGGGCAGGCGTAAATCTAAAATGAGGCATGAGGGAACCTTGGGATGCTTAAAGGCTAAAAAATCTGCTGCGCGTGAAAACGGCTCAACCTTAAACCCGTGTGCTTTTAACAATAACGATAGCGCCCGGCACACAGAGATATCGTCATCGACAATATAGATGATAGGTCCACGATTATTCACGAGGCATCCTTTTTATCAACAGGAATGGTGAAATAAAAGGTTGCGCCATGGTCAGGATCATTTTTTACATCCAATCGCCCACCATGAGCCTCAACAATGGAACGGCTGATAGACAACCCCATACCCAAACCATCCGGCTTGCTCGTGAAAAAGTGGGTAAAGAGTTTAGGCATATTTTGCGCAGGGATTCCGCACCCGGAATCCTTTACCACTACAATAATCGTGCCGATATCTTTACGCAATGTGCGAATCAAGATTTCACGGGAATTTTTGCTGCTTTCCATGGCATCGAAACTGTTACTGATAAGATTCAGGAGAACCTGCTGCAACTGTATTCGGTCGCCACGGACAATCGGCAGATTAGTACCCAACTCAGTTTTAATAACACTATTCCTTGCGATAGCATCTGTGGCAATAAGCACGATAGTTTCGTTAATAAGAGTATTAATATCTATGAGCTTTCTTTCAGGCTTGCTCTTCTTTAACAGGGAACGTAATCGCTGGATAACCTCCACTGCGCGCTGGTCATCATTAATGATATACGAAAGAATTTTCTGTATTTCAGGCTCCCTGCCTGCGAGCATACGTTGGGCAGCTTGCGCGTAAGAAAGAATAGCCGTAAGAGGCTGGCTAATTTCATGAGCCAAGGACGAGACAAATTCCGCAAGTTTTCCTACCCTGGTAACGTGCAGAAGCTCCTCGCGCTGTTGAATAATCTCCAGGTCCTTTTTCATTATTAAGGCAGCATCTGCCTGCATCTGTGCTTGCGCGCTTTTCTGTTTCTTTACCCCATTCCTTAATTGTCCGTTTTTAATCTTAAGCTCATTGGCCTGTTGCTGGACTAACCCCTCAAGACGCACGTGTTCTCCGTTTAGAGCTCTATTTTTCGATAACAGCTTCTTCGTTTTCTTTTTTGTTTTCATTTATAGTTGTTTACTGTTTTTTTCTCCCAGTAAGAAGAAAACCTGCGGCTTGACACTTCATAAAATATATTTTACTAAACATAAAAAAATCGTCAATAAATTTTGAACGGAATGGCCTTCCCCTAAGTCCTTCACGCCCTAGGGTATAAAAATAGCGCTGATCTTGTTTAAAAACCAGCGCTATAATTACCAAACCTCTCTCGTTAAGAGGAAAAGAATTGGAATCCTTAATGTCTCATCGCCCTGTCAGCCTTACCTATGTCAACGTCTGTTTCTGTTTTTATTTTTTCGCAATAATAGAGGTCTTGCGAAACATCTATATCATTATCGTGCCCCAGCTTTTTTAGCTCATAGATAGCGTCTGAAAGATACGATTCTGCGGTGATATAGAATTTTGAGGTATCGCTGGGTGTTGAAGCGCATTCTGCCTTATCCAACCACTTTATGGCTTTTTTATAGCTCGCATTCGCCTCTGCTAATTTGTGATTTTGAGTTAGTTCTCTGCGATATGATGTTTTGCATGTAGCGCAGCCGCTCAGCAAAATAACGACAATTCCTAAAACCAAGAGACAAAATCTTTGAATATATTTCCTCATCGTACTTGCCTCCTTAAAGCTTCCGACGTCAGTCGGAAGGTTTAACTTCCGCGGCACTTCGGTTTAAATTATTTTCCTGGCAATTTAAACCGATATCTTCTTCGCTTCGCGAAGCCTCCTTTAATACCATACTTCGGTTGTCGGGGTGCCCGGAAGTACATCTATTCTACGGCCTCTTATTTTTCCATGGCTTCTCTTTTCATGTGTTTTTCTTTACTCATCTTTTCTAACTCTTGCGCTAAAGCCGGATTAGAAGCCTTCAGGGCCGCAGAGGAATCTTTCAGGAGATTCATCTTGGCGTCATGCTTATCTTTCCACTCCTGCCATTTCTTCATCTGATCTGCTTTTTTATCCGCCAAGTCATTCAATCCTTTTGCTAAATCCGGATTTGACGCGGCAAGAGCCGTAGCGGAATCTCTGAGAACTTTTATATGAGCGGTATAGGACACTTTATCTCCTTGGCAACACATGCCTTCCTTAGATGCGCCATGCCCCATCTCTGCAAATGCCAAACCGGAAAGCGAAATGCCCATCGTAAACACAGCTATACCCACAATTATACTTCTTAAATGTCTCATGATAATCCTCCTTCATTTATGCACGGTCTTTTGGGCTGTTATTTCTTAGTCTGACCTTTTACGGTCTTTTCGGCAATCAGCCAATAATGAAGAGCACGGCCCGGCTTACGGCCTTCCTTTTCCCATAATTCATAAGCTTTTTTCCTAATACACTCCGCTACATCTGTCTTGTAACAATTGCGTTCACCCATGATGCTTACCTCCTTTTTTAAATAAACTTACTTTTCTATTAGACACAATCCCCTGCCGCACGAAAGCATTCTAGAAGTATTCAAAATGTAATCAATTGTACCGAGGTATAATCGTAGGAAGATTTTACATATAATCTCGATACTCTACCATGGGTTAATTCCACTTTCTTTTGACTTTTTTCTGCTAGGATTAGATTATATAAAGCGGTTTCTATACTTTAAGGCCGGCAGTAATATTCAACAAGAGGACGGCCTCTCCGTAAACAGCTAATGGTAAACTCGAGAGGCCTTTCCTCGCCAAAATTGCTACACCGTATGTGATAAAACTCGCCTATCTCAACGATAAATTGGCTTAATTTAGAGGGGGTTTTAAACAATCTGTGAGGCGGTAATTTTTATTATGCGGTCGACAAACGTGACGCCCTAAGTCTTTGACCCCTTAGGCAATAAGAAATCCCCGATTCGCTTACGCTCCTCGGGGTCACGCTCAATAACAATCTTTTGTGCTCGACCTGATTGAGATTAGTCAATCAAGGCTTGAAGCCGCTACCAGTCATCAACGCTACTCCTAGATAACAAAGCAGAAACACCACGCCAACAATAGCGGCAATCCAAAATAAAACTTTACCGGCAACGATGAGTTCTCGCTTATTGAATTTCTCCAGTATCTCTATTTTTTCTAAACCAAATTCCTCGGCAACTTCGCGCCTGGTAAAAAAATAAAGTGCTAAAAAAGAAAAGATTATAGGCACAAGCCCGATTAACAACATATCGAGCCTATTATTCCGGTGCAATATATCAGAAATAGCCAATCCCGCGATTATCAACCCCACTGCCGCCACCACAAACGCCACAAACATGATAATATAAACGACAAAAGGTTTTCTGCGTAGTATTGACACGCCAGCAAGTATGAAAATAATGGCACCAACCACAATTTTAACATTAAGAAATAGTGCTGCCAATCCTGCAACTATAAAAGCTATACCGCAAAAGTTAATAACTGCCTTAGCGAATGTTTTGTTCATGCACCTCTTTTAGATTATGTATATTTGCTATTTGTCAGTATTCACAGCTTAAAGGTTTTACTTCCAATTGTGTTTCATTCCGGCTCTTGCCCTAAAATTACTTTTTGAGCTTCAAGATAACTTTCATCATCAGGCTTAAGCTCTAATGCTTTTTCTATATCAATAATTGCCTCCTGCTGCATTCCTTTATAATGATAGGCAAGCGCTCGATTAACGTAAACAGCTGAATTTTGAGGCTCTAATCGTAATGCCTGTGCATAATCCGCGATGGCCTTGTCGAATAGTTCTTTTTGAGAATAATAAACGCCTCTATTTAGATAACAAAGTGCGGCATCTGGATTAAGCTGTAAGGCCTCGGTAAAATCAGCTATGGCTTCATCATTCAACCCTTTTGCCCCATACGTCATACCTCTCTGATAGTACGCTTCTTCATTCTTCGGATCTGCCTTTATTGCCTGTGTAAATATTTCAATTGCGTTATCGTAATTACCGTTCATTGCTTCTGCGTAACCTTTTTTAACCAATTGCTCCGCTGTTTCTGTACCCTGTGCGAATAACACACGAACAAAGAAAAATGCAAGAAATGGGATTGAGATTATGGAAACAGTTAAATTCCTTCGATAAGTCATTGTGCGCACTCCTTTTTTCTTACTTATTTGGATTATTGATTCTCCCCAGGAATAAGATGTCCCCCGTGCCTCTCTCCAATATGATAAATATAAACGGGTGATCGGCAATAAATTCTTTTATTCTGTTGGGTTCTTTAAACGAGGTCATACCCATCGCCATACCAGTGGCAGCTGCAGCCTCTGTACCTTCTTCATTGACATCAACAAACGCCTGGTGAATCACATCGCTGATAAATAAATCTTTTCTTCCAGTCATTCCTGAGAAATCAGCTTTTTCCGTAAAAGCTGTTAACATTCCCATCTCTTTTAGCGTATCGGCTATAAAATACTTAGTTTCAAATTTAAATTTAGGCAGAAAAATTACAACTTCTTCTTCGCTTAGGGCCTTGCGCCATTCAGTGATTTTTCCTGCATCAAGCGATTTCTCAAGAGGAGCTAAGTTATCCTGTCGAGGAAGAAGTATAAGCATAGAAAGCTCTCCTCCCGCGTATGGTAATTCCAGGATTTGAAGCTCACTCGTTTCAGCGTAGTTTAATTTCGCACTTTCTTTCGCCGGCAAAAACATCATCTTGGCCTTAACTGAATTGCCGGGGCTTATTCTAAAATCCTTTTCTTGGGTATCCTTTTTATCAAAAGGCTTATCCCATTTACCTTTAAAATCAATCGCCTTGGTAATTACTAAGCGCGT
>JAQTOI010000018.1:1735-26460 GCA_028713415.1 Candidatus Omnitrophota bacterium | reverse complement strand
GGGGGGGGGGGGGGGGATTAAAAAACTTGACAATTAATTGTAGTATGCTATATTTTTAAAGTTAGCTATAAAAATATGAGGGACGAAATGAAAGCAAGAGAACATTCCTTACGCGAGATTAAGCATGCCAAGACCAAAATAGCCATAATGAATGCTTTCATCGGGCGTTTGGAGAAGACTAGATTCGACGATATCTCTATTCGCGAGATATGCAAAAGCGTCGAGGTTTCGGAGGGAACTTTTTTTAATTATTTTCCCGAAAAAATCGATGTTATTAATTACTATATGAATCTTATGTTTCTTAAGATTGTCTGGAAGGCCCAGAAAGATGTGCCACCGGGTGAATATATACCTTTGATTAATGCTTTTTTTGCGAGGATAGGCGAGGAGTTGAACTATAACAATATAGTATATCAAATAATTTCCCTCATGATTGTTCAGCAAGAAAAACCAAAGACAGTGGCGATATCGAATCTTGAAAGGCTGCATTTTTCCCCTGATTGCGAAGGTATCGAGAATATCCCAGCCATGATTATTGATGATTTTTTAAAGACGTGTCTCGTAGGGGCCGTTAAAAACGGTGAATTTACGCGAGATATTAAAATCGACGATGTGTTGGTATCTTTGATGGCGATACTCGCCGGCACTTTATTGGTAGCTAAATACGCAGTTGTTAAAGACAGGCCATATCATTTTAAGCGGCAACTGCAGCTTCTCTGGAGTGGATTGGGCGTAAAGAAGACAACGAGAGTAAAATGAAAAAACAGGCACTAATTATCATAAACTTAAGTATTGCCGCGTTGTTTACTTTTAATATTATTTTCGCCTGTTATGCGGAAGAATACCCTGCTTTACAGGTAAGCCTTGATGAAACGATCAAACGGGCTTTGGCAACCAACGAGGAATTGAAAATCAAGGATAGTGAAGTCACAAAAAGCCGGGGGGCATATAGGGAGGTGCGCTCAGGGGCATTGCCGCACATAAGCGCGCAAGCAACCTGGACTAATAATATGGATTTTCCTGCTAAGGCGGCAAGCAAATATTTTGATTATACGTTGGATAACGGAGTAAGCGCTTCGCAGGTTATCTGGTCGTTTGGCAAGGTTATGTATGCGGTAAATTCGGCTAAGAAGGCAGTCGAAGCAAGTAGTTTTAATAGGGAAGCGAGCAGGCAGGACGTCATCTATGCCGCAAAATTAAGCTATTATAGCAATCTGCTTGCTAAAAATACTTTATCGATAACCGAGAAGTCATACGCAAACGTCCTGGAGAATAAAAGGTTGCTGGGGCAGCGTACTTACGGCGGACGCAGCCCTAAATATGAAATTATTAGGATGAACGCTGAGGCGGCTAGCCGGGTCCCTATCGTAAATGAAGCCCGGACGCAGTTCGATGCGGCCACTGAAACTCTAAAGAGAATTATTGATGTAGATCCTGATCGTAAGATAGAGCTCACGGGGAATTTTCAGGAAAAATATGATGCATTTAATTACGAAACGCTTGTGGCCGCAATGTATGAATACGAGCCCTCTTTGCATAGCCTCAGTAAAATAATTGAATCGGCGCAAGCTAAGGTAAAAAGCAAATATGCCAGTTTTTTCCCCACAGTTTCTGCTTTTGCTTCTTGGAACTATCGCGGCGAGTCCAATGAAAACCATTTCCTGGAAAGTGATGAATTAGATAACTATTCGCTTGGAGGCATAAAGGTTAACATTCCGATTTGGGAAGGGGGAGAAAAAGAGGCTCAGTTGATTCAAGCTAAAGCAGATAAAGAAATCGCAATTCTTAGAAAGAAACAGCTGGGGAGAAATTTGTTGTTAGAGCTCAAAAAAGCTTACCTTGAATATGAGCAGTATAAAGAAAACCTTAAGGCAAATATCGAAGCTGTCAATTTAGCAGAGGAGTCATTTAAGCAAACGCAGGAGATGTTTGCCTCAGGCCAGGTGACCCTGACCGATTTAAATGATGTGGAACTTCTTCTGACAAATCAAAGGCTTAATAAAGAGATGACTCTGTTTAATATCAATATAACCCTGGCAAAAATAGAAAAACTTATCGCAGGCCAATATGATGAACAAAAAATCGATAAAAAATCTTAATCGCAAGACAAAAGTATACGCGGGTATTATTTTATTTTTCCTTGTTAGCGTTTTTATCCGGATAGGATTGGTGCAGCGCGGCCGCGGCAGGGCTATCGTCAGTTTTGTTTCGGAGTGGGCCCAGAACGGCAAACCGGTGACCGTTGCAGAGATTAAGGCTACTAATATTCCTGTTTATACGAAACTGAGTGTACGCTGCGTTTCTGGAAAACGCGCTGCGGGATTTGTTACCGGGGATATTAAGGATAAGCTAAAGCCCGGCCAGGAAGTTTTTACTGATAAGATTAAGCCCTGCGGCATGATTGTCGCTATCAGCGGGGAATTAGACACCGATACCGGGATGTTCCCAGTCGAGATTGAGCTAAACGCTGCTCTTGGACCAGGAGAACTGGTGGTGGTTACTGTGCACACAGATACATTACCGAATGCGCTGGTGGTGCCTAATGAGGTTCTGGATTTTTCCGGGGGAGAGTATTATCTCTGGAAGGTTGAGAATAAGAAAGCCAAGAGAGTCAAGGTAACACTCGGCTCTCGTAACGGGTACGGCACCCTTATCAGCGAGGGAATTAATTCAGGAGATCTAATTGTTTTTAGCGGCCGCAGTATATTGTCTGAGAACGATAAAGTTCGTATCATTTGCGATGAGGCGTCGCGGCTTATCAATGCTAAAGGCAGGTCGTTATGATAGAATTTTTTGTAAAACACCGCGTTACCACCATCATGTTTGTTCTGGTATTTGTGGTATTGGGTATATTCAGCTACAACAATCTGTTGGTTGAGAAAACCCCGAAGATGGATTTTCCCATCGTTACGGTATCCGTGACTTATCCGGGCGCGACCCCATTAGAAGTCGAAACCCTAGTTGTAAAAAAGATCGAAGATGCGGTTTCCGAGATATCCGAGATCAAGAGGATGAAAAGCCGGTCATACGAAAGCCTGGGTTATGTTTTTATCGAGTTTTTGCTCTCAGCGGACGTCAATGTCAAGTCTATCGAAGTAAAAGACAAAGTCGACGCGATCCTTAACGATCTCCCGGATGCAATTGAAAAACCAGTTATTGAAAAATACGATCCTCTTATCGTGCCGGTTGTGGACCTGGTGCTTTCCAGCGAAACGCTCGATGCCCGCGACCTTTACGAATATGCGGATAAAACCTTGAAAACAAAGATTGCTTCCATTTCCGGCGTTGCCAAGATCGATCTTTACGGCGGAAAAAAACGCCAGATCAACGTGTGGCTGGACCCGATGCTGATGAAGCAGCATTATATCAGTATCGGGGAAGTGATCAACGCCGTGAAGGCCAAGAATCTGAATATTCCCGCAGGCGCCCTGGAGAAGGGTTTTAATTCCCTGGGGGTTAGGTTTACCGGTGAGTTCGAGAGCATAGATGAGATTGCCCAGACGCGGCTGGTTTCATCTGATGGAGCCAGTTTCTTCCTCAGAGATATCGCGGTTATCGAAGACGGTTATGAAAAAATCAAATCGATCGCGCGGTATAACGGCAAAGAAGTGGTGGGGCTTGCCGTTAATAAAGCTTCAGACGGCAACGGCGTGTCTATTGCTAAAGATATGAGGCGAAAGCTGGATTCTTTTAGGGCGATCCTGCCGAAAGGGATGCATTTGGATATCGCGACGGATACCACGACATTCATTGTCAATGAGACTAATGGTACGAAATGGAGTATCTTTATCGGGCTTATACTTACTGCCGCGATCCTTTATCTATTCATGGGAAGATGGGATGTCGCTTTTATCGCTTGTATCATTATCCCGACCTCGATCGTTTCGACGTTGTTCCCCATGTGGGCTTCGAAGTTCTCGATCAATATTTTGACCTTGCTTGCTATTGCCTCCGTCCTGGGAACACTGATTTCAAACGCTATTGTTATCATCGAGAACGTCATGGTGCACCTTGATCGCCACGATGATCCGGTTAAGGCCGCTATTGACGGCACCAAAGAGGTTTTTATTCCTATTCTTGGCGCTACAGGAACGAATCTGGTTGTTTTTATGCCGCTTTCCATGATGGGTGGTATCGTTGGGATATTTATGAAGTCTTTCGGCCTTACAGTGGTCTATGCAACACTTTTCTCCGTACTAGCTTCGTTTGCCCTGACGCCTATGTTGTGCGCCGCGCTGCTTAAGCCTAAAAGAGAGAAGAAAATAGTGACAGGCAAGCATGTATTTATAATAGATACGCTTCTTACTCCGTTGCATTGGGTACGTAAAGGAATTGATGCAAGCATGGATTTTATGAAGAAACAATATAAACATATTTTCGAGCTAATTTTCCGGTATCCCAAGATGACCATTGTTGCGGTTGCTTTTGTATTTCTTTCTTCGTTGTTCCTGGTTCCTTTTATTGAGAACGACTTTACCCCGAAATCAGACGAGGACCAGTTCAGCATTAATCTGGTCTTGCCGCAAGGCTCTACCATAGAACGGACGCTGGAAACCTGCAAAGTAGTGGAGGCATATCTGGAAAAAATCCCGGAGAAAAAGTCGTACCTTACCAATATCGGAGCAAATGGGGTGGAGAATGCCAAAATTACCTTTGACCTTGTGCCGTTAAAGAATCGCAAAAGATCAGATGTCCAGATTATGGATGAGCTGACGAGATTTATGGCGACGATCCCCGATGTCGAGGTCAGCTATACCCGGGGCATGTCCGCCGAAGCAGGCACCGGAGACGTGTCCATGGAACTCCACGGTATCGATTATGACACCATGATTCGGATTTCGCAGCAGATGGTAGACGTGATGCAGAAAAGCGGATATTTCAATAGCGTAATTTCCTCCTATAAATATCCCCGCGATGAAATCCGGATGAAGCCGCTGCAGGATAAACTGATCGAATACGGGGTCACTGCCTCATCCGTGGGGTCAAGTTTCCGGTCGTCAGTGTATGGAGAAGATTCCAATACTTATAAGGAAAAAGGAGAAGAATACAAGATTAATATCGAGCTTAATGACGCCTACGCGCAGGATTTCGATGACATAAAAGTAATGTCCGTGCTTTCGCGTAAAGGCCTAATTCCTCTAAATGAACTTGGCGCCTTAACCATCGATAAATCCCTTCCCATGATCCGCCACCGCGATAGAGCGCGGGTTATCCAGATTGACGGTTTTCTGGGCAAGAGCTCGCTGGGTATTGTAACGGGCATACTGGATAAGCAATTCACGGCGATACAGTTTCCCGAGGGGTACGGGTATCGTTACGTAGGCAATTCCGAGCATATGGAGGAAACTAACCGGGAGCTCGGCAAGGCCTTCGTATTGGCGGTTATCCTGACTTTTATGCTTTTGTGCGCGCTGATGGATTCGTGGGTGGCCTATCCCTGGGCGGTTATGACCACAGTGTTTACTTCCATGGCCGGGATGATCTGGGGGTTGTTTTTTATGAACTCTTCCATTAATATCGCGTCAATGATGGGAGTGGTTATGCTGGTGGGGATGGTAGTGAATAATGCGATTCTGCTTTTGGATTATACCTTAATCAAGATGAAAGAAGGCGTTCCGGTCAAGGAGGCATTGTGGCTGGGGGCTACGGAGAAATTCCGGGCGATCATCATGACTTCCATTGCGATCATTTTAGGCGTGTTGCCGCAGTTGTGGGCGATTTCAGACATAAAGCGGTCTTTGGGCGCGGTAATGACCGGCGGGATGCTGGCCTCGATCCTGTTTACGTTCATTCTGGTCCCAGTGGTTTTCTGGTATTTGGAAGGCCTTGAAAGAAAGCTCGTAAGGCATTGATTAACATAAGGCTAAAGATGAGAAAACGATTATACCTATTGGGTGTAATCGTTTTTTTTATTTCCGGCTGCGCAAGCGCAAGACACGCTATCCCGCCGGATTTATTAGGCAGCGCAAGCATTTTCGGGATGCAGGACATCAGGGCGTTTAGCGGCCGCCCCAGCGATTCTTTCAAGAAGGATTTTATCAATTTGTTAGAGCAGGAGGAAAGAGAAGGCTTTTCTTTTCTTGATTTTAAATCCAGCCGGACTTATTACATGCTGGCGATTTCAGGCGGTGCGGCAAACGGCGCATATGGAGCAGGCCTGCTTAGCGGCTGGTCAAAATCCGGAACGCGCCCGGACTTTAAGATTGTCACCGGCATAAGCACCGGAGCGATAATCGCGCCTTTTGCTTTATTGGGGAGTAAGTACGACGATACCTTAAAAGAACTTTATACAAAGCGTTCAACCAAAGATATTGCACGGATACATCCATCCGGCCACTCTCTTGTGAGCGCTCAGCCATTAGAACGTCTTATTGAGCAGTATTTTGACGCAGCATTGTTAAAAGAAATAGCCGTTGAATATGATAAAGGCCGCAGGCTTTATGTGGGCACTGCCAATTTGGATGCACAGCGGATGGTTATCTGGGATATGGGTAAGATAGCGGCTATCGGCGGCGATAACGCCTTAGCATTATTTCGTAAAATCATATTGGCATCGTCATCCATTCCGATCGCATTTCCTCCGGTATATTTCGATGTTGAGGTTGATGGCACAACATATGATGAGATGCATGTTGACGGCGGAATAGTAAAACAAGTTTTTTTCCTTTATGGCGTTCTTCAGGGTTTTGATAAAGCCGCCAAAGAAAAAGGATTGGATGTTTCTAAGGTGCAATACAAAATCTATATTATTCGAAATGGATATGCAGAACCCAGTTGGAAGGAAATTCCCAATAAACTTTCTGCTATTGCCGCGCGAGCCGTTGATACAATGGTTAACGCTCAAAGTGCCGGTGACATCTATGAGTTGTATGCCTTTACGAAGTTAGGCAGGGGTGATTTTAATCTTGCTTATATTCCGGTGACCCATGTATCAAAAGCAAAAGAACCTTTTGACCCCGGTGAAATGCAGGCGCTTTTTGACTTAGGCTTTCAGGAAGCCCTTCGGGGATATCCTTGGAAAAAATCACCTCCCGGACTGGGAGAAGCTGAAAAAGAAGGCAAATCGATTTAATGCTCACCGTAGGTGAACGGAAAAAGAATAGCGCTTTGCCCTATCAATAGTTACGCAATTTCCTGCCAAAAAATACCGGACAAATTGGGTATTTTTTTGAGGAATAACCCCTCTAAAATCCAAATATCTTGCCATAGCGCAATATTGCGTATATAATTCCCTTTACGGGAAAAATGGTTTAATCCTCCGCAGAAATCCCTGGGCTTTAGGCCCCTTCCTTCAAAAGGAATTAGGAAGGGCCATCCCCGCTGGGATAGCCCGAGGGATGCTCGCCAAAAAAGGGCGAAGTCTCGTCTTTAGAAAGAGACGGAAATGCTCTTTTGGGATTTTTGCTTTAGGAGGGAGCCGCGGACTTTAGTCCAACAGGACACCCTGGTGGGTAGTCCGCGGGGCTCCACTTTTATAGATGCCACATTTTTACCAACAAATACTTCAATGAAAGAAACTATATTAATTGTAGAAGACGAGAAAGATATAGTCAAAATGTTAGACTATAATCTTAAAAAGGAAGGATTTAAAACTATATCGACGTATGATGGCGAAGAAGCTTTAGATTTAGCAACTAAAGACAGACCCGATCTCATTATCTTAGATTTAATGTTACCAGGTATTGATGGCTTAGAGGTTTGCAAGACGCTTAAAAAGGAAAACAAAACCGCTTCAATTCCGATTATTATGCTTACGGCCAAGAGCCAGGAAACGGATAAAATTGTAGGCCTTGAACTCGGTGCGGATGATTACGTAACCAAGCCATTCAGCCCAAGAGAATTAATTGCGAGGATTAAAGCCGTGTTACGCCGCGCAAAAGATAAGGATAAACTTCAGGAAATATTAAAAATGGGAGATTTGGTAATTGATTTATCTAAGATTATGGTTAGTGTTAAAAATAAACCGATAGAACTTACGGCAAAGGAATTCGAGCTGTTAAAAACTCTAATAAAAGCAAAAGGCAGGGTTCTTTCGCGCGATTACCTTTTGGATACTATCTGGGGATTCGATAATGCCGTAGAAATTCAAACTCGCACTGTAGACGTACACATCAGAACCTTACGTAGGAAACTAAAAAGCGAAGCAGAACGGATTATTACTGTGAAAAATTACGGATATAGATTTAAATATGAGGATTAACTTTAAACTGAAGCTGATTTTTTCCTATATCTTTGTGATCCTTATTTCCTTTGGATTCATCGCTTTTTTTTTGGATAAAAACCTCGAAGAAAATTCCCTCCATGATATTGAAGCCTCTCTAATCAATCAGGCATATCTAGTTGAAAATCAAATTATTACCGAGAATCTTAAGAAAGAAGACGTTAAGCATTTAGGGCCTCTCATCACTACTTTAAGTGAAAAAATAAAATGCCGCATTACCGTTATCAACAATCTTGGCAAAGTTCTTGCTGATTCCGAAAAGCCCCGAAATGAAATTCTACAGATGGAGAATCATCTTTATCGGCCAGAAGTAAGGATGGCTTTAACTAATAAGGTCGGGATAGACACGCGTTATTCATCGACATTAAAGATAGATATGTTATACGTTGCTTTGCCTATAAGAGAAAATAAGGAAATTATAGGAGTAGTAAGGCTCGCGCTCCCCCTTAGAAGCGTAGAAAAAACATTAAGCGAGATTCGTAAGGCAGTTTTATCCGGTTTGATTTTTGCTTTAGCTCTTGCCTTTGTTTTAGGCTCAGTAATAGCAACCCAAACCATAAGGCCGATTAACAGGATGATCAGCATTTCGCGTAAATTTTCCGAAGGAGACTTTAGCCGCAGGATTTTACAATCTTCTAAGGATGAAATTGGCGAACTTGCTATAACTTTAAACACTATGGCGCAAGGTTTGGAAGATAAAGTTAAAGAGATTAAGGCTCAAAATCAGAAACTCTCCGCAATCTTTAATAGTATGATTGAAGGTATAATTGTCGTTGATGAATCATCCCGCATAATCTCCGTAAACCCTACTATCGAAAAAATATTTAGCGTTTCAAGAAAAGAAGTCGAAGGAAAAGTTTTCTTGGAGGCAATACGCAATAATGATACCTACGAAATCATAAACAGTGTCTTAGCCAATGGCGAATCTTTGTCGGCAGAAATAAGTTTGATTTTGCCTGTGCATAAGACCTTTGAAATTAATGTTACGCCAATTTTCGATAATAATACTGTCAGTGGATGCCTGATAGTTATACATGATATAACCGAGATAAGAAGGCTAGAAACAGTGCGGAGCGATTTTGTTGCGAATGTTTCCCACGAATTAAAAACCCCACTTACCTCTATCAAAGGGTTTGTAGAAACTCTTCTTGAAGGGGCTTTGGATGATAAGGAGAATAACCGCAATTTTTTAAAGATTATACAGAATCATGCTGAGCGTCTTGATAATTTAGTCAATGATTTGCTTTCTCTGTCGCACCTTGAATCAAAAGAAATAATGCTTAAGAAGATAAAGTTTAACATACGGCAACTGGTTGAGGAGGTTATCTCTGGTTTTAGCTCCCAGTTAAAAAAGAAAGATATAGAAATTAAAAATGAGTTATCTGACGATATTTCACTGATGGCTGATAGAAACAGGTTAGAGCAGGTGATTACTAATTTAATTGATAACGCAATAAAATTTAATAAAGAGAAAGGTTTTATTAGAATTTATGGTGAGAAAATAAATGATAAATTAAAAATTACCATAGAAGATTTAGGATCGGGTATCCCCGAAAAAGATATCCCCCGCATATTCGAACGTTTCTACCGCGTAGACAAAGCGCGCTCGCGCGAACTTGGAGGGACCGGCCTTGGGCTTTCAATCGTCAAACACATCGTTGAGCTGCACGGCGGCAGTGTTGGCGTAGAAAGCACCGAAGGTTTTGGTTCAAAATTCTGGTTTTCACTCCCCAAGTAATCCCTTCAAAAAGATCCTATTTAGTTCCTAATCTAGCCACTTAACAATTTACCTACATTTTACCTTCACTTGAAGCGTATTTAACACCTCCACTTTATACTTTAGTCGAATATAAATAGGGGGTGCCGCATGAAAAGAATATTCCTGCAAATACTAAATTCCATAAGAAAGTTTTTTAACAAAATGAGTGATCAAGAGGCAAAAAGAATCCTTGAATTATATAACCACATTTTTGGAACAAGATCGAATGAAAGGAGGTGATATTTTGCTTGATTTTGGTTTGTTATATCTATTCAGTTTCTTAGTTGAACCAAAAGACAATCGTGACTCTAAAAGGAGGGAAGATGAAGAAAGTGATTTTTGTGATTACCGGATTAATCCTGTTTTTGATAGCGAAAGTTTATGCTTATGATGACGGTGATTTTCAAGTATGGCATACAGAAAATCAGGAAGTTAAAGCTAACAAAAAATCAAAAATTACCCTGGAAGAAGAATTTCGGTGGGGTGATGACGCCAGTGAATTCTATTATCATCATTATGATGCGGGCTTTGTCCATAGCTTAAACAAATATCTGGATCTGGGAATAAACTACAGGCAGGCCTATGAAAAGAAGAAGGGAGAGTTTAAAACGGAAAATCGCCCGCACTTGAATGCTATTTTAAAGTATGATTTTTATGGATTTAAGGTTGACGACCGTAACCGCCTGGAATATCGGTATTTTGACTATCAGGCTGATTCATGGCGTTATCGGAATAAATTTACTGTCAAATTTCCCTGGAAGTTTACTGGGCTTGAAATTCAGCCATATTTAGCCAATGAGATATTTTTGGATTTCCAAAACAAAGCATTTAGCCGAAACAGGTTTTATTCCGGCTTTACCATGAGTTTTACCAAGAATCTAAAAGGAGAAATTTATTATCTGCTGCAAAGCTCAAAGAGCGGAGATGTTTGGACAGACGCTAATGTATTAGGTACGAAGCTAAAATTAACCTTTTAATTCAAAAAGGATAGGCCTTTCTGAATTTTTAAAGGAAGGGCCTAAGATTTTACATAGATTTTACATTGGTTTTACATGTACATAATATAAATAAAGTATATTGTAAATAAGATAACATCCGGAGTTCATTGACACCAACGCTTAAGAGAATTGCGTTGGTGTGGCTTTGTAGCCAAATTGCGCCGGTGTTGTGTCTCTACACAAGGAGGAATGTATGTTTAGAAAATGGTTATTAATTTCGGCAACTTTTCTTTTTACGGCATCTGTATTCGCAGCGAAAGACAAAAATTCAATCCAGATTAAAGGTTCAGATACCATGGTCAATCTAGGCCAGGCGTGGGCTGAAAAGTACATGGAGAAGAATACTGCTGAATTCATTGCAGTTACGGGTGGTGGTTCAGGTACTGGGCTTTCTAGTTTAATCAGCGGCACATGCGACATAGCCATGAGTTCAAGAAACATAAAAGAAAAGGAAATAGCGCTTGCCAAGCAGAAGGGGATCAATCCCAGCGAAATAAAGGTTGCTTTGGACGGCCTCGCGGTAGTAGTAAACCCAGGTAATCCCATTAGTAAGCTTACCTTGGCTCAGCTTGCGGGTATTTTTACGGGCAGAATTACCAATTGGAAGGAAATTGGAGGCAAGGATGAGAAAATTGTTTTGCTCTCGCGCGAAGTAAATTCAGGAACGCATGTTTATTTTAAGGAACATGTGTTAAGGAAGAACGATCCCAACAGTAAGGAAGAGTTCGCTCCTAGCGCTCTTATGCTTTCGTCTTCGCAGGCAATTGCTGATGAGGTAGCGGGGAATCCCGCTGCTGTCGGCTACTATGGGATGGGTTACGTTTCAAAGAAACAAAAACCATTAGCTATAGCCAAAGATGAAAATTCAGAATACGAGGCGCCTACAATAGAGAACGTAGTAAACGGTAAATATCCTATTTCGAGGCCTTTATTCTTTTATACTAATGGCGCTCCGGAAAGCTTGGTAAAGAAATTCGTAGATTTTACTCTCTCCAAGGAAGGTCAGGATATCGTTTTGGCAACTGATTTTGTTCCCATAAAACACGAATGACCACTAATCTGGAGACGTCCGCCTCATAAAATTTATTTCGGCCCGGCTTCGCCGAAAGCTGCGCCGAGGCGAGCGAGACCTCTGCCTGAGGCGGGAATGTCTACGAATGTGAAGAATATAAATAAAATTACATCGCGTAGGAATTGTTTGAAAATAGCGATTAAATATTCGTGATAATTCGTCCCTAATTTGTGGCAATTCGTGGAACATTATGCGTAAATTAAAAGAGTTCGTTATCGAAAAGCTGATATTGATCTGTGGGTTAGCTTCAATATTTTTTGTAGCGCTGATTTTCTTGTTCCTGCTTAAAGAAGGTCTCGCGGTATTTAAAACTGTAAGCCCTTTTAATTTTCTCTTTGGAAAGAGTTGGTATCCGATCTCTGAGCCACCTCAGTTGGGGATACTACCTTTAATTCTCGGTTCTTTATTAGTCACGCTGGGGGCAGCAATAATTTCCATCCCGATAGGCGTGGGCTGTGCAGTTTATATTGCTGAAATAGCTCCCCCAAGGACCAAAGAGGCTCTAAAGGCTGGGATCGAGTTATTAGCAGCTATCCCAAGCGTCGTCTTAGGATTTATCGGTATGGTAACCCTTGTTCCATTAGTAAGGAGCATTTTTCATTTACCGACAGGCTTAACTGCTTTATCCGGTTCGATAATGCTTGCCTTTATGGCTATGCCGACAATAGTTTCGATTGCGGAAGATGCGCTGTATTCTGTCCCAAAGACATATAAAGAAGGTGCTCTTGCGTTGGGAGCGACGCACTGGCAGGCAATATGGCGAGTAATGCTTCCGGCAGCATCAAGCGGAGTGCTTGCGGCAATTATGCTTGGAATCGGCAGGGTAATAGGCGAAACAATGGCAGTAATGATGATTACAGGAAATGCCGCGGTAATACCAAATAGCATTTTAGCTCCAGTTAGGACCTTGACCGCAACTATTGCCGCTGAAATGGGCGAAGCGGTTGTAGGTAGCGAGCATTATTTTGCCTTATTTGCTGTCGGTATAGTTTTATTTGTCATCAGTTTTGCTATTAATGTAACCGCAGACTTATTTTTGCATAAGAGGCAGTAATGAAAAATCCTTACAGGACGCAAAAAATCGCATTTTTCTTTTTATTCCTTGCGACACTTTTGATAGTGATCCCGGTAGGCTTAATCGTTGTTGTTATTATCCAAAAAGGTTTCCCTGCAATTAACTGGCAGTTTCTTTCGGATATACCGCGACAGGGCATGCGCGCAGGGGGAATATTTCCGGCGATTATAGGAACAATATATTTAGTGACTGGCGCTATTATCTTTGCTTTGCCGATAGGGCTTCTTGCGGCAATATACTTAAGTGAATATTCAAAAGATAACTTACTTACCCGGCTTATAAAATTAGCAATCGTTAACCTGGCCGGAGTGCCTTCGGTGGTCTATGGGCTTTTTGGCCTGGCTCTTTTTGTAGTATTTTTTAAATTCGGGGCATCAATAGTTTCTGGTTCGCTTACCCTTGGCATCATGATCCTGCCTGTAATTATCACGACCTCACGCGAAGCATTAGAAAGCGTCCCATATTCTTTCCGCGAGGTTAGCTTATCTTTAGGCGCAAGTAAATGGCAGACCATAAGGCACATTGTTCTTCCTAATGCCATACCAGGTATATTGACCGGAACTATTTTAGGTTTAGGCAGGGCAGCCGGAGAAACAGCGCCTATACTTTTTACCGTTGCAGCTTTTTATCTGCCACAGTTACCACATTCTATCTTTGACCAAGCTATGGCATTGCCTTATCATCTTTATGTTATTTCCACCCAAGTACCGAATGTCGATGAAAAGATAAGGTACGGGACAGCCTTTGTGTTGTTGGCTTTAGTTTTATTTATGAATTTGGTTGCGATAATAATCCGCTATAAATTCAGGAAGAAAAAGAAATGGTAAAATTCGAGATACATGACTTAAATATTTGGTTTGGTTCTGCGCACGCCATAAAGCAGGTGAATATGGAAGTCCAATCTAATGAAATTTTAAGCGTAATAGGGCCGTCGAATAGCGGCAAGACTACTTTCCTTCGTGCGCTTAATCGCCTCAACGAACTCAATGTTAATTATAAAATAACCGGGGCAGTAGAGCTTGAGAGAGAGGATGTGCGTGGAATAGAAATAGAAGAGTTACGTCGTAAGGTGGGCATGGTTTTTGCGTTGCCTTTACCTCTTCCATTATCCATATTTGACAATGTGGCTTATGGGATAAGAATACATGGGGAAAAGGGTAAGGAAAAGATAGAGGAAAAAGTAGAAGAAACCTTGAAACAGGCATATCTTTGGGAGGAAGTTAAAGACAGGTTAAGTGAATCAGCTTTTAAATTATCAGGAGGGCAGCAGCAGCGTCTTTGTATCGCAAGGACGTTGGCGGTAGGTCCCGAGGTAATATTATTTGATGAACCCTGTTCAGGCCTTGATCCTATTTCTACTGCTAAAGTAGAAGACGCAATGGTTAAACTCAAGGAAAAGTTCACCATAGTTTTGGTAACGAATAATGTAAAGCAGGCCGCAAGGGTTGGGGATAAAACAGCATTTTTCTTGAGCGGAGAACTGGTTGAGTTGAATAAGACAGACAGGATTTTTACCGCGCCGAAAGATAAACGAACGGATGGATATATCAGGGGAAAATTTGGGTAACGCGAATTTACGCGAATGCGAAAGAAGCGAATATCCGCGAATTAAAAAACATCACACATACAATAAATGGGATCAGCTTCCGTAAATTTATTCGCGGCAATTAGCGTTTCTAAATTAGCGGGTATTCGCGTTTAAAAGTAATTAAAAATGTCAAAAATAGTCACCAATAATTTAAATTTGTGGTATGGCGTTTTTCACGCCCTTAAGAATGTAGACTCGGCCTTTGAGGCAAACAGGATTACTGCCATAATCGGGCCTTCAGGGTGTGGTAAGTCTACTTTGCTTAGGGTATTTAATCGCATGAATGATTTAATCGAAGGGGTACGCACGGACGGAGAAGTCATAATTGAGGATGCCAATATTTTAAATTCTAACACTGATTTAGTAGTTTTACGTAAAAAAGTGGGAATGGTATTCCAGAGGCCAAATCCGTTTCCGCTCTCAATCTATGAAAATATCGTTTTCGGAGAAAAAATCCATGGGGATCGTATTACGCGAGATAAGCTAGATGAAATTGTTGAGCGAAGCCTTAGGGATGTTCTTTTGTGGGATGAATTAAAGGATAAACTTAATGAACCAGCTTTAAGGTTATCATTAGAGCAGAAACAAAGGCTTTGCATAGCCAGGCTAATTGCTGTTAAGCCGGATGTGCTGTTAATGGATGAGCCCTGTTCTACTTTAGATCCGCAAGGCACGCAAAGAGTCGAAGAATTAATGCGTGAACTAAAAAACAAATATACTATAATAATAGTTACACACAACATGCAGCAGGCAGCGCGTGTTTCTGATGATACTGGTTTTATGCTTTTGGGCGAGTTAATCGAATTTGGCAAGACTGAACAGATATTTACTGCGCCGTTTGACAAGCGCACAGAAGATTACATTACCGGAAGGTATGGATAATAATATGGAAACTAATATTAGCATATCCCGCCTCACAAAGAGGTTGAAAAATTCTCTACGACGATTTTTCAACGTTCGGCGGGACAATTCGACTAAACGTTTTTTCTTCGCTCTTTGAGCTCGAAAAAACGTAAGTCTCATTGGGAGGTTTGAAATGGAAAGACATGTTGATGAAGAGTTAAAAGAATTAAATAAAGACATCCTGAAGATGGGCGCTTTAGCAGAGGAGGCTATCTATAAATCTATCGAGGCGCTGAAGAACAGGGATAAAGAGATGGCAAAAAGCGTCATAGATAACGATTCTAATATCGATAAGCTGGAATTAGCTGTAGATGAAAAATGCATCGATTTAATAGCTCGCTATCAGCCGTTGGCTTCCGATCTTCGTTTTATTACAACCGGCATGAAGATAAATAGTGAATTGGAAAGGATAGCGGATATCGCGGTAGACATAGCCCAGCGTACGCTTGAAATAGTCGATAAACCTCTTTTAAAGCCGCTCGTTGATATACCTAAGCTAACAGCGGTTGCGCAAAATATGGTAAAAGTATCCATAGACGCGTTTGTTAAAGGCGACATTGCGTTAGCTAAAAAAGTCTTATTATCCGACTCCGAAGCAGACCATCTTCGCAATGTTATACAAAAAGAGCTTATCGAAGATTATATGGTAAAAGATGGAACGACTGCTCCCAGGGCTGTTCAGTTATTATTGATAGCTCGTTTCCTGGAGCGCATATGCGATCACACTACAAATATTGCAGAAGACGTGATCTATATGGTTCAGGCAGAAGTAGTAAAGCACCATCCTGAGAAATTAAAGAACGGAAAATAAAATATCCACCTTGTTAATGTGGGCAAAAAGTATCTCTTTACTTGCCAAATAATTGCGCAATTTCCCGCTAAAAAATACCGGACAAAACAGAAAAATCTTGCGAGGAAAAACCTCTCTAAATCGCGGACTTCTTGATAATTGCCATATTTCGCCCTATACTTACATGCCTGTAAGTAGCGAGAGGTTTCCTTTCGGCCAATAATAGAAGGATTCCCGAGGTTTTTCAATGCTTCTTATCATTTTTAATCCTCAACGTTGAGTCTTTAGGCTCGTGACGATAACACCAGCCTCTCGTTAAAACGTTACCACTCAAATATTCACCGTAGAAATTCTTTCAAGCGAAGCGTCAGAGGAGGGGGCTCCGCCCCCTCTGAGGGTCAAACGTTCGCCTGCGGCGGACAATGGCGGCGCAACACGCCTTTGGCCAAATTCCCGTCGCCCACCCCAGTATTTCCGCATTAGTTCCTCTTTGTATTGATTATGAAGCTTTACCGGAGTTCGTTAAAAACCTATGGTTATATGGTATAATAATACATTATAAGGTAGAGCCTTAGGATGTTTAATATGCTTTATTCTGTATGGCAGATATAATTTTTGCACCGTGGGCAAGTTTTACGAAGCTTGAGGATTTGGATTGGGGGTAAGAATGAAAGAGAATAAGCAAGGCAAAGAATTCCTTAAGGGAAAAAAGTTTTTTGAAGGAATAAAGTTTTGGCAGAAACAGATAGCAGGCCTCGAATTTTTAAAATCTAGCCTCAAGCGTAGTCAGGCAGAATCGAAAAAATTCCCCAAAAAACTCCGCAATCACGTAGAAATCCGCACCGCCGCAGAAAGAATAATTAATAGGCAACTTCACCATGAGATTGAACAGCGTAAGCAAGCGGAACTGGCAAGTCATGATGCCTTCGAATACTCCCAGGCTATTGTAGATACTGTGCATGAACCCCTACTCATTCTGGATGCAGATTTAAAGATAATTTCAGCCAATCGTTCTTTCTATCACATTTTTAAGGTAAAACCTGAGGCGACCGAGAAACAGCATATCTATGATTTGGGAAATCGCCAATGGGATATCCCTAAACTGCGCCATTTGCTGGAAGATATCATTCCCAAGACCACAAGCTTTGATAATTTTGAGGTGGAACATAATTTTCCTGATATCGGCAAGCGAATTATGCTCCTGAATGCGCGTAAAATTTATCAAAACGTCAATCGTACACAGCTCATCTTACTTGCTATTGATGACATCACTGAACGCAAGGGATTAGAAGAGAAGTTAAAAACTTTGGCCAGTCACGATGAGCTCACCGGCTGTGTTAATTTTAGATCGATAATGGAGCTATTAGAGAATGAAATCGTCCGCACCAAGCGCAATCAAAAAAAGTTCAGTATAATTATGATCGATATCGACCACTTCAAAAGAATTAATGATGAGTATGGCCATCTGGTAGGCAATGATGCCTTGGTAGCTTTTACCACTGTTGTTAAAAATAGTGTTAGAAGTATAGATATTGTAGGTAGATATGGGGGCGAGGAGTTTATAATCATCTTTCCTGATTCAGATGTGCAGTATGCTTTAGTAGTTTTAGAAAGAATCAGGAATAATCTCGAACAGACAAAAATAACCTCACCGCATTTAGAAAAAGAGCTTACATTACAATTTAGTGCAGGAATAGCAGCGTTTCCGCATAATGCCAAAGACCTTAAGGAGTTGCTCTGGGTTGTTGATAGCGCTCTGCTTAGAGCTAAGAGAGAAGGGCAAAATCGGGTGGTCTTAGAAAGGAGAAAGCTGACAAGGTTTAGTCCCAATCCGGATACGAGAATAAAAATAGTTGATTCCTCTGGCAAAGAAAATGTTGGAGCCCTCCAGATAGCCGATATCTCTAAGGAAGGTATGTTATTACTTTCCACTCAGGACATTCTCGGTGAAGACTTCCTGTGCCGCGTCTTCCGGCCCAAAGACGAATCTCCATTTGAGCTTATCTGTAAAGTGAAACATAAGGGGAAATCGGAGAACAAGCTCTATCGCGTTGGTGTTTATTTTCCAGATATCTCCGAGAGCAGTAAAGAAAAATTATCGCAGTGCATTAAATCTCAAAAATAATTGGACTAAACCTTTACGGGATTTCGTTCAATCCATCCATCTGCCTAAAATATGCCCATCCAAATGAAAAATATCCACCTTTTAAAAAATGACAAATAATAACGTTTCATCCCCCAAATAGTTACGTAACCTCCCGCCAAAAAACACCGGACAAAACAGAAAAATCTTGCGAGGAAAAACCTCTCTAAACCTCGAATTTTCTTGATAACTGCTCTATCACGCCCTATAATACATACCTGTGAACAGTGAGAGGGTTTCCCTGAAACATGAGCGGCTCACATCAATATTTATCTAACCATGCAATCAAAACGTCATCTCACTCTAGGCATATTTCTTCTTCTGGCCTCTACTGACCTTCTTGAAACGTTGGTACAGTTTTGTTTCAAGAAGTGCGCTCTTGCCCAGGCAGGAGTTGTGGTTTCTACGTTTTCACAAGGAGTTGCCTTCGCCGGAGCAGTATTATTATCTCCTTACCTGTGGTTTGGGCTTGCTACCGTGTTTGTGCTGTTTGCTATCTGGGCCGGGGTCCTTTCGCGGATAGACTTAAGCGTTGCAGTGCCGGTTGCCAGTTTGAGCTATATCACTATTCCTTTGGTTTCTATTATATTTCTTCATGAAGCTGTTTCTCTTTTACGCTGGATAGGGATAGCTTTCATTATTATCGGCGTTATCATGGTTTCTTTGAGCAGTAAGGAAATATCAGGTGCCAAAATATGAACTTTGCCTTTTTAATTATTGTTTCACTCATAATAGTAACTGATTTATTCGATACTATAAGCCAGCTGATACTTAAGTCTTCGATAAACGGACTCCACTTTCCGGTAGATTCTTTCCGAAAGGTGTTGAGTTTTATGTTAAAACTCGCGTTGGTTCCCCGCGTTTGGCTTAGCCTGCTATTTAGTTCGCTCTCCCTCCTGATATGGCTTTTTGTGCTCACCAAGACTGATCTAAGCCTTGCTTATTCCCTGGATAGCATGCGTTACGTGTTAATTACATTTGCTTCGGTGGCGATATTGAAAGAGCGCGTTGGCGCAATGCGATTAACGGGAATAATCGCTGTTATTGTAGGCATTATGCTGGTCAGCCATGGATAACTGCATTCATACTTCAACCACACTAAAGTCAAAAATTGTGCGTAGCATTCTTGAGGTATCCGTTTCTGATTGGGAGAGCGTGTATCCTCACGCAATAGAAGGGTATGCCTTCTTTAAAACCTTAGAGCAATCGAATATGAACCAGTTTTCTTTTTCTTATTGTCTGGTTTATGATGGCAGTACCCTTGTGGGAGTGGCGCCATTTTTTACTATGGATTTCCACATAGATATAGCGGTACAGGGGATTTTGCGCAACATCTGTAAAGCAATAAAGAACATTTTCCCTAGAATTATGATTATGAAGACGCTTTTCTGTGGGCTTCCTATGGGGCAGGGGAGAATTGGGTTACAGGGTGCCAGAGAAAAAATCCTGGAATGCATTTGGGAACGCATGGAGGAGATGGCCAGGCATGAAAAAGCCTCCATCCTTGTATTTAAGGATTTTAATGATTCATATACAAATGATTTGCAGCTGCTCCTGAAGCGGGGATTCTTACGTTCACACAGCCTTCCCTCGACTGCTATAAATATAGCATTTGATAATTTTGAGGGGTATCTTAAGACGCTGAGCAGTTCTTCCCGGGAGGGTTTACGCCGCAAGTTTAAGAAGATGGCTAAGGATAATCCTCCGATACACATGGAGGTTGTTGTTGACCTGGATAAGGATACCGCCAGCCAGATACATGCGTTGTATCTTCAGACTGCGCTGCGGTCTAACATTGAGTTTGAGGTTTTGCCCCTTGATTTCTTTATACACGCCTGGAAAAACCTTTCGCAAGGCGTGCGATTCTTTCTTTGGCGCACAGAAGACCGCAGGATAATTGCGTTTGCATTTTGCCTAGCCAAAGACGATTATTTTGTTGACTATTACCTTGGGTTCGATTATTCGGTAGCACACGAATACAATCTTTATCTCGTGAGGTTCCGGGGTCTTCTTGAGTGGTGTATTGCCAATAAGATGAAGACCTACGAGATGGGGCAATCCAGCTATGAGATAAAACGGCGGCTAGGTTTTCAATTTATTCCGCTTTATGTGTATACTAAGCCATGCAATAAGCTTCTCGCTCCGTTTTTTATATTCCACCACAAGTTTTTGATGTTTGAGCGTTTTGATCCGGTTTTTAAACAGATGTATAAAGAAGGTGCAGTTTTTCAGTGAGGAAGTTAGAATGTATAGCCCTTATGCTTAGTGATTGCGCCATAGGCAAAAGGGCTTTTTATTCTCCTTCGCCGAATACCCTGCGGCTTGCCGCAGGGATGAAGGCGATGAGAATAATCTCTCCGAAGCCCTACCTAGTGTTCAGAAAAAAGTGAAGGGCGAAGGAGGATACCCTGCTTCGCTAAAGCTGCGCAGAGGTTTCTCCGTAGCCTTAGCGAAGGAGAATATCCGGGTATTCGGCTTCGGAGGAATGAACTAGATATCTCGCAGCTTGCTGCGGAGAGGTTTCATTTTTAACCGTTAAAAAGGGAGGGTTAAATGAAGTTAGATGAAATAAAAATATCTCGGGCTATTATCGAATCATACAGCGAGAAGCTCATGAAAGCGTTGGATGTTGATGTGGCAATTGTTGGCGGAGGGCCTGCGGGTATGGTATGCGGGTATTATTTGGCAAGAGCCGGTAAACGAGCGGTGTTGTTTGAGAGGAAACTTTCAATCGGCGGCGGTATGTGGGGTGGCGGGATAATGTTTAATGAAATAGTGGTTCAGGAATCAGCTAAAAAAATACTCGATGAGTTTGGGATCAAAGCAAGACAATACGAGAAGGGCTATTATTTATCCGATTCCATCGAAACAGTATCTACCATTTGCTCTAAAGCAGTAAAGGCAGGCCTTAAGGTTTTTAATCTTTTGAGCGCCGAAGATGTACTGATACGGGGGAAAAGGGTGTGTGGTTTAGTATTGAATTGGACTGCGGTTGAGATGGCTAATTTACACGTTGATCCCATTACGATGCGAGCAAAGTTTGTAGTGGATGCTACGGGGCATCCTGCCGAGGTGGCACGGATTATTGAGAAAAAATCCGGCATTCGATTGGAGACGCGATCAGGCAAGCTCATGGGTGAACAATCGATGTGGGCCGAAGTTGGCGAGGATACAATTGTAAGAAATTCTAAAGAGGTGTGCCCGGGTTTTTATGTGTGCGGGATGTGTGCCAACGCTGTCTTCGGTGGGCCTCGAATGGGCCCCATCTTTGGCGGTATGCTCTTGTCGGGTGAAAAGGTCGCCAAAGAGTTGGTTAAAAAGACATAAGGCAGTCCGTGGTGCAAAAATATTGCTGTTTATAAGAACTAAAAAAAGCAAAAATAATCCAATGTCCATCCAAAAGATATGGCTCGCTACATCGGTAATCCTTTATGTCAAGGCGTGATGCATCGGCTGTAAGCTGCTTAAGAAGCGTTTCTAATTTTACCCCAGCCTTATTTACAGAGAATATTCCTGGCGCGCCGTATTTCTAGGCGCTGTCGCAAACAGAAGCGCCTCACGAATGTCCACGAATTTTTTATCAAATTACCACGAATTTATTGAATTATTCGTGGCAATTCCTGCCTCAGGCAGAGGTTTCGCTCGCCTCGGCGCAGCCATCTGCGAAGCCGGGCCGATTCTTTTGAGTGAATTCCCTGTATTTCCGTATCGGTTCCTCCGTATGAAGCTTTACGAAGTTCGTTAAAAAACAATAGCTATATGATATAATAACATATCATAAGGACAGAGCCTTAGGATGCTGAATATGTTTTACTATGCAAGGCAGATATAATTTTGTAACATATGGAGAGTTTATGTTTAAAAAACAAGGATTAATATACTTATTGTTTATCACAGGATTATTCAGTGGCTGTGCAACAATGACGCCGGAAATGGTACAGAAAAAACACGCAGAATGGCAGGCAGAGGTAGACCGTTTTGAGCGGGCTCAGGGACTTTCATGTTTTCAGGTGCCTGAGCTTTATGATACTTCTCGGTTAAAAGTAGGCAGCACAGTTAATATAAAATCCATATATGGCAAATCAAAGTATTCAACGACCAAAATTTTATATGATATTAAGCCTGTTGAGAATGGGAAAAAATATATAATCAATGAGATAATGGGTAATTACATGTCCACGCTTGAAGGAGATCCTTTGGCTTTTAGCAAGGTTATATGCACAGATGATACTAAATATACAAATTTTCCTATGCCTGGAGTAGATAATGTTCCAACTGCAGTAATTAAGGGAGCACTTTCTGCCGGACCGGTAGGAGTTGCGATGAATTTAATTGATCGTCCGTCAACGCAGAGAGTGTATAATCAGGTAGAGCAAGATTTGAAAGAGCACCACAAGGTTGAGACCAAAATTTTGGACTTTAAGCTAGTCTCTCAGGAAAAACTAACAATCGCAAACCAGGCTGTTTCTTGTAGGGTTTACCAGATTCAAACTATTACTCGAGTAACGTATTCCTCTAACATGGGATTCGTTATGGAAGAATCTCTGAAGGTCTGGATTTCTGATGATGTTCCCTTTGGATTTGTCAAGAGTGAAGGCAGCCAAATATCCTATCAAGGCACACTTCACTGCAAGTATCGAGAAAAAACCGGAGAAACTATTTTAACAAGTAAGCAAGATAGTATCGTTAAAAACGAAGTTGCAGAGTTTAAGTATTAATAACATGTACAAATTTTCATAAGTAAAGATTTCATGCACCACTCTAACAAAATTATAATCCAGTATGGTCAAAAAGCCTTCGGTTCAGGATAGCAAAGGCGCGGCCGGTGCAAAAATATAACCGGTATTTTTCCCTCTCGCCGTTCCGGTAACCCGCTATAAAATCCCTCTCTAAATTATTTATTCTTGTCTTAATTTAGAAGGTAGGATTTTTAGTTGCTGCCTATATTTGGTTATAGTCCTGCGAGCGATAGATATTCCTTCTCGTTTAAGATGATCGCCGATTTTCCGATCGGTTAAAGGTTTTCCTTTGCTTTCGTTTTCTATGAAGTCTTTCATCTTCAACTTGATTGTTTTAGACGAGATGCATACGCCATTTTTTTGTCTAATCCCCGAGCTCAGGAAATAGCGTAGCTCAAAAATACCCCAGGGGGTGTGAATATATTTATGGGCTATAGCCCTGCTTACAGTGGATTTGTGCTTTCCAATTCTTTTGGCAATCTCCTCTAAGGTCAAAGGTTTGAAATGAGGCCCTCCATTATCAAGAAAGTCTTTCTGAACAACCGTAATCTCTTCAATTATCTTTCGAATTGTCTCTTTGCGTTTCCTTACGGCATTAATTAAGGAGTGGGCAGCCTTAAGCCTTTCTCTTAAATATTCTTTAACATCTTCGGGCGTATCTTTTTGTTTTAGCATCTGTTTGTATTTCGCATTTATAATGACGTGAGGCAACTCGTCATCATTGAAGATAATCTCATACCCTTGCTTATTTTTACTTAATGCCGCCTCCGGTATTAACCATACGGTTCTCTCTGTATTAAAAGAACGGCCTGGTTTGGGGTCAAGGTTTGCTATTGTTTCCCCGGCTTTTTTAATCTTTTCTACAGAGACCTTTTCGTCTTTGGTGGAAAGTTTTCTTGCAATATAACTATATTTTCTCTTTTCCAAATACGGTAAATATTTATCTATAATTTTACCTGCCAGAGAGTTTTCTTCTGACCGCGCTTTTATCTGCAATAATAAGCATTCCCTGAGGTTTCTTGCTCCCACGCCGATAGGCTCAAAATTCTGAATCAGAAATAATACTTTTTTTACTTGAGATGGCTCTGCGCGGGCAGATTTCGCTATCTCTTCTATAGGGTATAGCAAATAACCATTGTCGTCAAAATTTTCAATGATTTGCTCTCCGATTTTACGCTCATCCTCAGCGCTGGTAAATAAGCGTAATTGCCGCAAGAGATGTTCGTGGAGCGTAGAAGGGGCAGTTATAAGGCTTTCGCGATAGCGTTGCCTTTCTTCATCGTCAAAATTATAATTTTCCTGCGTAAGCGGGAGCCTATCGAAGCGTGAGAAATCTAATTCAAATTCTTTATCATTTTCTATCGTTGAATTCCCTTCAGGTTTTTCTTTTTGTTCCAAGGGTGGGGTTATATTCAATACGGGATTTATTTCAGCTTG
>JAQTOI010000018.1:0-1635 GCA_028713415.1 Candidatus Omnitrophota bacterium | reverse complement strand
GTGGTAGTTCATTATTGTATAGCAATACAATGCGGTGAGCAACATACATTTAGCGCCCATAGAGCCTCATCGTTTTAGCCTCGGTGTGTATTTTTAGACTTGAGCCTATCGAAAAAATATATAATTTCCTATACTATGATATAATAACTTAAAATTGCCCATTGCGAGTGATAAAAGAGAAAAGAGAGTTGGTTTGCTATGGTTGATACAAAAAAATTAGCGGTTGTTTTGGTGGTCGATGATGAGCCTGCAGTTTTAGAAACATTTGAGTCTATTCTGGAAGGCAAATTTACCGTTCTTACTGCCAGGGGCGGCGTGGAAGCTCTGGAGAGAGTAACAAAAGAGTCAATTAATTTAGTTTTTTTAGATATCACCATGCCGGATATGGATGGCATCCGGGTGTTGCGTAAGATAAAAGAATACGATGAGAATCTTGCGGTGATTATGGCGACTGCTACCGATAGCGCACGCAAAGCCGTAGAGGCAATGCAGTTGGGAGCCTGTAATTATATTACTAAGCCTTTTGATGCAAGGGAGGTGCTCGCAGCGGCCGAGAAAGCTTTAGCGCAAGAGAAATTACGCAAAGAAGTAATTTATTTACGTTCCCAGAAAGAAGAGATTAAATTCGACAATATTATCGGCAAGAGCAAAAAAATAAGAGAAATATATAAGATAATTGAAAAGGTGGCTGAAAATGACGCGACGGTCCTTATTTCCGGAGAAAGCGGAACAGGAAAAGAACTTATTGCACGGGCTATCCATTTCAATAGCACAAGGAGAGAGAAACCCTTTATTCCTATTAATTGCGCAAGCATTCCAGAGAACTTGTTAGAGAGTGAATTATTCGGCCATGAAAAAGGCGCGTTTACCGACGCTATTAATCAAAAATTAGGCATGTTTGAGTTAGCCGATGAGGGAACGCTATTTTTGGATGAGATTTCCGGGCTACGATTCGATGTGCAGTCAAATCTCTTAAGGGCGTTGGAAGAAAAAGAGGTTAGGAGATTAGGAGGAACTAAGCTCATTAAAGTTGATGTGCGCATACTTTCTGCTACTAATGTTGATTTAAAACAAGCAGTACAAGAGGGAAAATTCAGGCAGGATTTATACTATCGTTTAAATGTTGTTCCAATATACCTTGCGCCTTTACGGGAACGCAAGGAAGACATACCGGTATTGGTTGACCATTTCCTCAAGAGGTACAATCAAGTTTTTAGAAAAAAGATAGAAGGGCTAACGCAAGAGGCTTTGGAGTGCCTTATGAGCTATGAATGGCCGGGCAATATACGTGAGCTTAAAAATGTCATAGAGCGTTTAGCGGCGTTAAAGGACGATGGTATTATTACACACAAAGATTTACCTTTTGATATATTTGTCAATAGTAGCTTAGCTAAAAATTTTAAGGCCGAAGGCGGGCTTAAAGAAGCAGGCAAAGATTTCGAGAAAAAATATATAGAAGCTGTTTTAGAAAGAGTGGGCGGTAATAAAACCAAAGCAGCGAAGATATTGGGTATCCATCGCAATGCGCTTTTTAACAAGATGAAAAGCTGGGCGTGAAGAAGTATAACCCACCATGAATAAAAAATATCTCATAGCAAAAGCCACGCGGTGTTTATTCTTTACGGCATTAATGAG
>JAQTOI010000017.1 GCA_028713415.1 Candidatus Omnitrophota bacterium | reverse complement strand
AGAGAAGGCGGTTACGGCAACGGCGGTGGCGGCGGCGGTTATTCTGGCGGAAGATTTAGAAGATAATTAGATAAATAGAAAAGGGTAGGAAGAGAATGCCGTTCCCCTCCTACCCTTTTTTGTTGCCTATTAACAGCTTCCAGCTTTCAGCTATCAGCTCTCAGCTTAAAAAAACAAAACATTCCAGAGACCATTTTAGTTATCCCTTAAAATTTTTAAAAAAGCTCTCTAACATTTCTTTTATAATGAAGGCAGCTGCTGAAGGCTGTAAGCTGATAGCTTATGACTAAAAATTAATACCAAAACCGATGCGTGCGTGCTGTTGAGGGGTCAATAACTGTGTGCCTGTCCGGAGCGAGCCTTAAGGTGTCATGGATTGCCTGGTCAAATGTATAAAGCTCGATATGTTTTCCGTAACGTTCTTTTATTTCGATAATCATCTCTGCAAAATCAGAATCTCCTGATATAAGCGCCGCGGTATCATATTGGCTTGAGACAGCCTTAGAAAACATATCTACGGCAATTTTCACGTCAAGCCCTTTTTGAATCCACATATTATTGACATGCACGAGCCGGCCTAACTTTATCTCAAAAAATGGAATGTTCAATTTAAGGTTACGCAGGTATTCCTGCTGCTCCTGGAAGGTGCGCGGGTTCTCTTCTTTACTGAACTCCGCAGAATAGTAATAACAGCGAATAAGTTCCCGCCTTCCGGTTATCCATTTTATAATATTTATCCACTTTATATCTTTGCGCCTTATCGGAGTTTTTGTTCCGCCTATCTCTTTGAGCTTCTGGACGACGTATTCCGCATCAATAAAAATCATCAAACGTTCCATTAATCCTCCTTTTATAAACGCGAATTACCGCGAATTCTGAAGAACGCTAATTTAGGCAATATTTAAACGATATCAGATATTGTAACAAGAATAAAAAAGAAAGTAAATAATATTACTCTTTATGAGCTGGGTGAATATGTTAACCCAGCATCAGACAATCTTCTATCTGCTGCTGGCCTTTATCATCAAAACGCACATACAATTCATATTCGTTAAGGGGAAGCGCGGAAAAACGTTCTACGATGCCGTTACAGTTGATGCGGCATTCTTTGTCTTTTTTAATTGCCAGCTCAACGTTAACATTATTCCCCAGGTATAAAAAATGCTGCGTGCGGCAGAGAAGGCCGAAATAATTTATGTTGATGACCCTGGCCAGGAACTGCGAATCGTTTTGTCTAAGCCTAAGTTCTGTGTTTATATCAAAACGCCGGTATTTCCTGCGCTCAAGAAAATACTCTAAATCTTTTAAACCTTTAACATGTTTCTCTTGCCAGGCTTCTCCGTATTTCTTAACCCAATCAATCGCGGCAGTAGCGAAACCAATCTCGCGCTTCGCTTCCTGGCTCAAAAACCATTTATGCTTCCTTATCTCTGCGAGGGCCCGGGGATCTTTTAAATAAGAATACGTAACTTTTGATTTCATGAGTCCTCCCTCTGTTGTTATGCCAAAATTTTTTAATAAAAACATTTTTCATTTCTTAATTAAACTGGTAAAGAAAAAAATTGTATCAAATTTTTTGCTGCTGTCAATATCAAAGAAATGATTACAGAGATTTGGGAGAAGATTACACAGATTATTTAAAAAGATTGCGAGGGTTTTAATCTCTGCAATCTTTTTCTAATCTCCGGAATCTTGTTAGATTTTTTGCGAAAAACTTTCCTGGAGCCGCAAAGCCTCCATGAGCGCTTCTTCCCGGACAAATTTCAATTCTTGTAAAACTTCCCCCAAGACAACTCCGCGTTTCCAATGCATGCGCAGCGCTTCTTCCAGTTGTTCATCGGATAAGAGTTTTTTTTCAAGCAATATCTGGCCCAGAGGCCTGTAGGGCTGCACGCTGTAGTTTAATTTATGAAGCAACGGCCCGCTATCGGCGCTTTTAGGGTTGCCATCTCTTCTATCGGCCATATACTTGCTGCCCGGCATAGTTTTAAGGTATTTTTTTATTTCCGCGATACGCTCATTTATCTGGATGATATCATTAAGGCAAGAACCCTTTTTGACATTCGCCACAGCCATTGATACGCTCATTAGGGGTATTTTACGCAGCTGCTTGGTCCTGTCGCTCGCCACTACATAACCTTGCTTTCGTTCAATGGAAGGATAATGAAAGGGTGTGACGCGGTCAAATACAAAAATAAAATTCTGGCACACTGTTTCATATTTATCAGGTGTGGTGATAAAAGCAAAATCATCTCCGCCTATATGTGAAACCATATCTTCGTCATTGCCCGCTTGTTTCAGGGTGCTGTAAAGGATGTATGCGGTATGCATAATGACATTGTCGCCCTTAAGGTATCCATAAACATCGTTGTAGGATTTAAAATTATCCAGGTCAAGATACCCCATAGTAAAATCGCTTCCCTTTTTTAACCTATCTCTGACCACCTCTTCAAGGACCCGCGCTCCGGGTAAACCCGTAAGAGGATTGGCGTGAAAGCTAAGCTTAAAACGCCGTACGGCCATTTCTATCCGGACGCGCAAATCAAGAGGGTCAGGTGGTTTTATCAGGTAATCATCGACTCCATATTTGAGGCTCAAGAGATGGCTGCGCAGGTGGCGTTTATTTATCAGCGTTATAATGGGAATAGATGCGGTGAGGCAGTCATTTTTAAGAAGGCTGCATATTTTTAAGTCGTTTGCGCGGGCGGAATGAACGTCAAACACTATAACATCCGGAGAAACTCTCTTAATTAATTCGACATCTTCCTTGTGCTGGTCCCAGAGTGTTACGTCATAGCCCCAACCGTCAAAACAAAAATGCAATATCTCCCGTAGTTTAGCATCGTTGGAAACAATGAGCATCCTGATTATCTTATCCATAGGCTTACCGGAATCAATTGCTTTATGGTTTTATTATACCAAAGTAGGATTGATAGTCTAATGTTTAGTTATTGGATAAGAATTTTTCCGCATAACGCGCAGCCTGCTCCCAAAAAGCAAGGCTCCGGCGATAGAGCAAAGCCCGCTGATAAGAATAGTTGCGCTTGCGCCGATTTTTGCGGCTAAACCACCGGCAAACAAGCTTCCGAAAGGAGTCATACCCATAAAAGCGATAATATAAAAACTCATCACTCTGCCGCGTTTAGTGTGTTCCGACAAAGTCTGCAAAAGAGTATTGCTGGAAACCATCTGCGTTATCATTCCAAAACCCACCAGCGGAAGGAGCAAAAGAGAAATATACAGGGAACGCGAAAAAGAGAATGCTACAAGGCCTCCTCCGAAAATAAGAGCGGCATAAAAAATTATTCTTTCTAATCCGGCAACGCCTTGGCGCCTGGCAAGATAAATTCCTGCGGCTAAGGCCCCAAGGCCCGATGCTCCCATCAAAAATCCAAGCGTATGCGCTCCGCCGGCAAGAGTTTTTTGAGCAACAATGGGCATAAGCACCATATACGGCATTCCGGTTACGCTTATCAACGTTACCAGCATCAATATATAACGAATGGATGGATGTTTAACGACGTAAAGGAAGCCTTCTTTTAATTCGCGCAAAACATGTTTATCTTTTACACGGCGGCTATCAACTTTTATTTTCATAGCGACCAGCGCAAATATGACCGCCAGAAAAGAAAACGCGTTAATCAAAAAACACATTCCTTCGCCCACCAAGGCCAAAAATATGCCGGCCAGAGAGGCACCGAATAATTTAGCGCTATTAAATATGAGAGAATTTAAGGCTATGGCGTTATTTAAATCTTCCTCTTTTTCCACCAAATCAATAACAAAGGCCTGACGCACCGGAGCATCAAAGGCGTTTATAAAGCCCATTAAAAGGCTTAAAAACACTATTTGCCAAACCTGAATACTACCCGAGAAAGCAAGTATGGCAAGCGCAAGCGCCTGAACAGCCGCCAAACCTTGAGTTACAATCAGAATATATTTACGATTCCAACGGTCGGCAAGAACTCCGGCAAAAGGCGATAAAAAACAGGAAGGGGCCTGGCTGCTAAAAGCAACAAGCCCCAATATGAAAGCGGAATCTGTCAGCCGATAGACGAGCCAGCTTACCGCTAAAAGCTGCATCCATGAACCGATAAGCGAGATGCCCTGGCCCATGAAAAAAAGACGGTAATTTCTTGAGCGCAACGCCCGCAAAATGAATTTCAAATTGCCTGCATTTTTGGACAGAAAACCACCATTCGCCATAATTCTACGGTAATTTTTAAGGATTATTCTCCTTTGGAGAAATGAACTGGATAACTATTGACAACAATAAGGTGTTTCATCTTTTAAAGCTGGCCAGATTTTTCCACCAATCGTTAAGGTGGGTTTTTTTAGCTTTTCTCCACAATGCCTTAGCGCTTTTTGTAACCAAGTATCGCGGAGCTTTTTTCATAAAACTTGCAGCCTGACTATACCCGAATTCAAAGTATTCTTTTGCCTGCAGCAAACACTCTAAAATATCAGCGTCTCTGGCGATAAGGCTGGCCTTTGTATTTTGAGCCAAATATTCTTTTCGGCTTAACTTCAATTCGCTTTTGATTGTAAAAGGTAATCTGGCAACCTGTTCGCCGAAAGCGATATTTTCCGCAGGCGTTAAATCAATGTATCTTTGCGCCATTTTATGCAAATCGGTAATCCGTGCCTCATGAATGTCGCCAAAAAGGCTCATGAGCAAAACGGCTAAGGCGTCTGCGCCTTCCAAGCGCGCCAGCGCATACGCTATAACCGCGCAACGAAAGCTATGGTCAGCTACGCTCTCTTTTTCGCTTACTCCTACTACTGACCAGCCAGAACGGCTTACCCGCTTTAAGGTGCCGGCCTCTGAAATAAAATTCAGGACAGATTCTAATGAGGAAGCAGTTAGTTTTGTGGCCATTATGGTTAGCCTCGCTGTTTTAGGACTTCGTAACAAAATACAGCACAAGCAGCAGCAACATTTAAGGAAAGCTGCCCGCCTTGCATGGGTATGCGTACTTTTAAGTCAAGATGCTTATCCACTCCGTATCTGATACCTTCCCCTTCCGAACCCATCGCAAGCGCCAGAGGAAAAGGGAAAGAAACCTCTCCTAAAATTTTTGCATCAGGCTCAAGAGATGCCCCTGCAGCCCAATAACCGCTTTTTTTTGCTTCAATAATGGCTCCGGAAAGATTAGTCACCATGGCGACAGAAACATAATTTTCTCCGCCCTGCGCGACATGAAGCACTGCTTCGGTAATTTCACAAGCTTTAAACTTCGGAATAACAATCGCACAACCGCCGAAACAAGCTAAGGTGCGCAGTATCGCTCCCAGATTCTGCGGATCATTCAACCTGTCTAAAAAAACTAAAACCGGCCTTTTTTCTTGTATTGCCAGCAAATCTTCCAGGGCAGCGTATTGGAACTCCTCAATTGACGCGGTTATCCCCTGAAGGTTATGCCCGGGCGAGAGCCTGATGAATTCTCTTTGCCCTAAACGCTTAAAAGGAATATGGTTTGCTTTTATTAATTTTTCAATCTCAGGCTCGCTGAAATTATCCTGTAAGGATATATTACGGATGCTCTTGGGATTAACTTTAAGGCGCTCAAAAACCGAATTTTTTCCGTACAAAATCATTTTTAGAACACGAATATCCGCGAATTAGATTTGTGTAAAAACTTTATAGACCAATAGCTTCAAGAATTGTTTTTATCACTTCCGGCTTATTGAGGGTAAAAAAATGCAACTGTTTATGGCCGCGTTCTATAAGTTCGCGGCATTGCCGTATAGTTATCTCAAGCCCAGCCTTAGCCATATCGGAAGAGTTATCCGCGTAACGGCTAAGCCGGTTTTCAATTGCAGCCGGAATTGAGACCTTACAGGTAGAGCAAAACTGCTTGGCCCGCCCTATATCGGTTAAAGGCAGAATCCCGGGTAAAACCGGGATATTAATCCCTTCTTTTTTCATAGTATCCACGAATGAATAGAAATGTGCGTTGTCGAAGAACATTTGAGTTACCGAAAAATCCGCACCGGCGTCTATTTTTCTCTTTGTATGTTCCATGTGCGCCTGAAATGAAATATCTTCGAGATGGCCCTCCGGATAAACTGCCACGCCGATGCAAAAATGCTTGTATTTCTTTATAAACAGCACTAAATCGCGCGCGTAAGGGAAATCCTGTTTCAAAAAATCGAAATCTGCAACGCCCTGGGGCCTGTCACCACGCAATGCCATAATATTCTCTACACCGCGTTCCCTGTATTGTTCCAGGAGCTGTTGAATCGCTTCGGATTTGGTGCCTATGCAGGTTAAATGCGGCATGACTGTGATATCTTTTTCCTCAAGAAGCATATAGGTGGCTTCCTGGGTGCGCTCTTGCGTTGAGCCAAGGGCCCCGTAAGTCATCGACATATATAAAGGATTATATTTTTTTAATTCCCGCACGGTTTGGGCAAGAGCAATCTTGCCATTTTGGGTTTTGGGAGGAAAGAATTCAAAAGCAATTCCTTTAGGGCGGTTTTTAAATATCTCTGTTATTTTCATTATCTATATCACCAAAAACCTTTTTTGTGATTATTGAATTCATATCAAGATAAATTTTGCAATGTTTCCTTATCTGAAATTCACTTCGTGGCCGTCAATAAATATTTTGCACACCGATGCTTCTCCTCGCTTATCAATGGATAGCTTCACTTGGACATTATGCTGTAAGATTTGTTTTTCAAGGTAACGCCCTTTGCCTTCCGGCACGAAATAACTTTCGATACCGTAAATAACATTGACGGATTTTCCCGGGTAAGCTTCCTCAACGACGCCGCTTATTATCAGCTCATCTTCTTTATCGCTAGTAAGCAGCGAATCGCTAATTTGAGCCGGTTTCCAGTTATCTCCGATTGATGAGAGCTTCACGAAAACTTCCTGCCCTCGATAAAAATTATCCTTATTATGTAAAACCTCGTTAAGGTTGATTTGCGAAAATTCATAAGACAAGCGGATATAATCTCCCCTGAAAATGCTGCGGGGGTCTTGAGGGATTGCTTCTACAATTATCTTGGTTCCGCTGCGGATGCTTAACTCTTTATGGTACGCGAAAAGAGCTAAAACCGCTACTTGCACCAGAATTGCCGCCAGAAATACATAGATGGAATACTCATTCTTCTTCAATGACTACCACCTTTGTTTTATTTTTTTCAATTATAATTCCAGCGGCAAGAATAAAAACTCCGGTAGAAATAAACAAAACAGCTTTGTATAAGAGACTCCATTCAAGCTCAAAATACCGGCTCACCACCACTAAAATCAGGAATAAAAAAGCGATAACCCTCAAATATGTCTGGTTGCGCCGGTAACCGGCAGTAATATAACCGATGAGCACGCCAAGGTAAAAAACATTAACTAAAAAAGTATACCAGAAATCAGCAGGATGGTGCCTGAAATTGATAAGCAGCATAAGCGGCGCAAACGGCAAAATACTTATCAAACAACTCTCCTCTCTAAGAAGCCCTCTTTTGTATGCAGGGTAAACAAAAGTGGAAAGCTTATGCCGGAAAAATAGTATCGCGGCATAGAAACAAATAAAAATGAGCCAAAAATCAAAAGAGCGGGAAAATTTAAAATTACGGTAAAAATGGCCGGCAACGGAGCTGAATGAAAAAATAAAAAGAGAAAAAAACATAAGCAGTAAACCCAATATTTTGAGTAGGCCCGCTTCCTCGCGGGCATCAAAACGTGCAACATAGAACCAGCCCAGCATATAGCAGAAAATACCGCAAATAAGATACAATATAAAAACTAATAAAGTCTGGTGAAAGTCAGCTAAAGAAGCTGGCAGGCAAAAAGCAAAATAAAGTAAAACAAAATTAAGCAGCAGGCGCGAACGGCTATAATGCCAATGCATAAAAGCCACTAAGACAAGAGGGAATAGATTCGCAAGAAACGAGGGCTTTGCGGAAGGGACAAAAAGAATATAGCTAGTGGCTACGAAAAAATAAGGAATTAGGCGATTAATTAATTTACCCCTCGTATCAAGCGAGGTTCTTGCGCTTGATTCTCTACAGACTAGAGTTGCGATACAAAGAGAAGCGCTATAAACCCAGAAGGAACGGTAAGCCCCCGGGGACATTAAGACTTGCAAACCGCGCGCGAGTGCACCAAAGATGGGCACCAGGAAAAATACAATCGCAAGTATAGCAACGCCGGCATCAAAATAGATTCCACGGTATATTCGTAAAGACGGTCCCAGGTGCAGGTTCGATACTGCCAGCAGTAAAATTCCGTAAAGCAAAAGGGGGATAAAAAATTCAACCGAAAAACCACCCCTGAACCAAAAAACCGTGCTGATAACCAGCCATGCAGCGGCAGTAACGATGCAAAAAGCTAACCCTTTTTTGTCCCGCAAATCATATGAAAGCGGGATCAAAAGCCCCAGTATTATAAAAAGGAAAACAGCTTGCGGCGGATGCGAACCCCCGGATTCAGCCAACACCCACATAATAAACAACGCAATAGCCATATAATAATTAAGCCTGGATTTTACTGCGTAAGCAAACGGGATAACGCCTAAAGCCCATAAAAATACCCCTTCGCTGAAAGTGCAATGTATATGATACATTTGCGCCAGAAGCCAGATGCCTCCTCCATAAAGAAGGTTACCCAGCAGAATTAAACTGACCCCCGTTTTTTGCAGATTAGATTTGCGTCTTAGAACCAAAAAGGCGGTGCAGTAGATAAGCACAAGGCCGCAAAGGATAATGCCGAATTTTGCTAAATTTTCAAGCTTTATCCAGTTAAATGCGATAAGAGAGATGATTCCCGCCCCTATAAGCAATACGCCGATAGCCTGTAAAACTACTATAAATGGCAGGGGTGAAGATTTAGCCTGTGCGGTTTGAGGCCAGTCATAAAACGTACGGATGCGCTCTTCTTCGGACGCGTTCAGAATATCAGCCTTGCGCCAGGCATTAAGCTGGGAATCGAGCCAGCGCGCGAATAGGCCGTGAAGCTTTCTTTTTGGATGATGTTCATCGTGCATGTTTTTGATAACATTACATGACCCCCTCGTGGAGTTTTTTCGATTGGTGAGGGGTCATCCTGAGAAGCAAAGCGACGAAGGAGCACATTAATAAGATCCTTCAGCCCTTTGGGCTTCAGGATGAGGGGTCGAAAACATAAAAACTGTCTGACCCCTCAATTATATACTAAGCAACAAAAAATACAAATAAATTCCCACCATTTTTTTAAATTTTATCTTTTTGGAAGCTAATGGTATAATGCCTTTATGAAAAAAAATCTTTTCCTTGGAATAGACGTTGGCGGAACAAAAATCGCTGCCGGAATAGTTGATGCGAACGGAAAAATCATCGCACGGGAAAAATGCCCTACGCCCAGTGGGCATGCAAAGGAAGTTCTCTCTTGCCTCTTTAAACTTATAAAAAAAATACTTCGGGAAAACAATAAGGCGCGCGGAATTTGCGGAATAGGAATAGGCATCCCGGGTATTGTTGATGGACAAAACGGAAAGATACTGATAACGCCAAACATACCGCTTTCAGGTTATAGCATCGCCAAAATATTAAAAAGCAGGTTTAATCTTCCTGTTGCCGCAGGTAATGATGTTAATTTAGGGGTTTTGGGTGAAAAATGGATGGGTTCCGGAAAGGGCGCAAAGAACATTGTCGGGATATTTCCCGGCACCGGTGTAGGCGGAGGCATAATTATTAATGAAAAAATCTACGACTGGCAAGCCGGAGCGGCAGAGTTAGGGCATATGATAATAGAAATCGACGGGCCAAAATGCAGTTGCGGCAATAAAGGCTGCCTTGAAGCAATTGTAGGCAGATGGGCGATTGAACGCGATATACGCAAAGCGGTTAAAAAAGGGAAGAAAACAATTATAGAAAAATTAGCGGGAAAGAAACTCTCCATGATTAAAAGCAAACTCCTCAAAAAAGCCCTGAAGAAAAAAGATCCGCTTGTAACCGGCATCATGAAGCGGGTAGCTAAAGCCTTAGGCGTAGCCTGCATAAACTTACGCCATATTCTAAACCCCGATGTGATAATATTGGGCGGCGGCGTAATGGAAGCTTGCGGATTTTTTTTACTACCAAAGATAAAAAAGTTCGTTGAAGCGGATAAATTTTTCAATAAGGCAAAGATACGCCGGTTAAAAATAGCAGAATCGAAGCTTGGCGATGACGCTATCATCATTGGCGCGGCTTGCCTGATTAAACAAAAACTAAAAAAATAAGTAAGCCTTTAGCCGATTAAGCATTATTGTACAGATGTACTCGGATTATTGCGGATTCAACGGATTAATTTATCCGCGATATCCCCGCCTAGCCCGATTTAGTGCCTACGATTAAGCGAGGCTGGCGTAACCATCTGTTTGCATCCTTCAACATAATAAATTCTCAAGCTACCAAGCAAATATGAATAGTATATACAGCTTAATTATTACAAGCGGGCCTTCCTGCGTGGGGAAAAGCCCTCTTTTTAACGCCTTCGTGAAATTTTATCCTCGCCTCGCAAGTAAACTTAAAAAACTTGTAATTTATAATAGCCGCCAGCCGCGCCCCAAAGAAGTAGAAGGAGCAGATTATTATTTCCGTCCGCGTTCATTTATCTCGAATCTTAAAAAAAATAAAAAATTTATCGTGCTTAATGTGCGGGGGGATTTGCAGGCGCTGGACGTTACCGGACTAAAAAAAATGCTTAAGGAGTCTGACGTTATTTTCGAAGGCAACCCTTTTATTTATAAGGCACTAACAAATACGCCTCTGTTAAAAGATGTTAAAAAAATAAGTATCTTTATTTCTCCTCTCTCGAAGGAAGAAATTATTTTCTTTAAAAGCTTAAAACCTGAAATAAACCTTGCAGAATTAATAACCTCTATTATGCGCCGCAAGCTCTTGCGCAGGACAGGGCTCCAGAAAGGCACCCTTTCTCTTCCTGATTTAAAAAATATCGAAACGCGTGCGGCTTCTGCTTTTGGCGAGATGAAATACGCTTACCTGTTTGATTATATTATTCCTAACCATGACGGTGAAGACAGCGATAACTGGGATGCGTTCTACTATCCTATCGGCGACGCCCGAAAAACACTGGTAGCCTTTAGCCGAATATTGGAAGGTAAACCAGCCGATTGCGAGAAATGGGTAAAGAATCTGCTTTAAGCAACGGTTTAGGGTTACGGTTACGATGCCCGTTTCGTCTTGAGGTTACGTCGTTCGTCTTGATATCTTATATCTAAGCCATTACCTCTAAACCTAACCGATACGGGTATCCTTACCTTAACCGTTACCTAAGCTGTTTTGCGGTGTTATTCCTTATTTTTTGCGCTTCTGCGCCAGTGGATGGATGCGAAAAACCGTTATCTCCGGACGCGCAAGGAACCTTACCCTTGGCGCGATTCCTCCCTCCATTCCGATTCCACGATTAACATAAAGTATCGTATGCCCTACCCTGTATAAGCCGGATTCATATTTTTTACCATGCTTTGATAGCGTTACCAAAGCTCCGTAAAACGGCAAAGCAACCTGCCCTCCGTGAGTATGCCCAGTTAAATATAAATCTATCGCTTTCGCACTTACATGCTCAATGAGTGCTGGAGTATGATAAAGAAATATGCTGTATGCGGAAGCAGGAATATTTGCTAAAGCAAGAGGGTAATTTTCCGGATGCAGCCGGCTTAATCCGGCGATATAAAAAATATCTGCGCCTTTTGACAGCCTGACGCTATCCTGGCGCAAAACCTTAAATCCAGTGTTGTTAAAAAGATTGAGATTCCACCAAATGAAAACATCGAAATTACCGCGTACCGCAAATTTACCGATAGAGGCATTCAGAGAACTTAGGGTTTTTTTGAATAAAGGCAGGGCGCGTGAATCATTTATCGCATCGCCGGTAAAAACGATAATGTCCGGCTTAAAAGAGTTGATGATACCGGGTAATTTATTCTCGTTGCGCACCTTCAGGTCACAGTGAAGATCGGAAATTTGCGCAATGGTTAAAGATGTACTTTTTAATTTATCCGTATAAATATCAACTACGTTGACCTGAAGCCAGTATGGTTCTATAAAGTAACTATAGACAAAACATAGGATACCTACCAGTGAAAGGATATGCAAAATAATAGCGCGTTTACTTAAGAGAAGGGTTTTTGCCTCTCTGCCGATAATCTTATAGACGATTGCTTTAAGAATCAGGTGGGCTTCTTTCAGGTAAATCGTACTTACGATAAACATAAACAGAAAAGCGCTAATAATTTCTTGCAGGGTAAGGGCCATAAATGTCCTTTAATGAGCACATCATTTTTCAAGCGCCATCTGCGCGCACCCCACTACGGGGACGCTGCGCAGGAAAAAATGATAGTGCGAATTATCCCGTTTTTGCCTTCATTGATTATTTTCTCAATTTCGCCTTTGCCGAAATTGAGAGAGAAGCTATCTGGTGCAAAAACGGGACAAATTCGACTAGGCACTTTTCTGCACCTTTCGGCTTAAAAAGTGCTGTCTCATTTGATAATTAACTTTCTCTTAAATATTTTCTCAAATAAATCCCCTTTTGCAAGAGCCGCTAGCTTCTCGTCAGGGCATCTCTGCCGGCAACCCAGCTTCAGATAAGCGTATCTTGGCGTAAGACGGCAGGAAATTTTAACAGCAAGGTTCAAATGGCTCCTGTCTAAGCCGTCAGCGATGCGTAAAATAGCGGATAACCTCTCTACTGTCTTTTTATCGGCTTTACTTAAAGCAGAAAAATACGGATGCGAAATTTTTGGCAAAGCCTTACGGTGATAACGAGCAATTAAAGCAACCAAGAGCCTTTCTCGACGGCTTAAAGAAAAAAAATTAAAACCATGGATGATTTTAAACGAAGCCTTATGATGCGCTTTTTCTGCAGAGGGTAAGCCCACATCGTGAAGCAAAGCTGCTGCGGCTAAATACACCCGCTCTCTAAGCTCCAGTTTATGAAGCGGTTTTAACTGATCAAATAATAGAAGCGCCAGGCGCGCTACCTGATGCGCGTGTTGTTTTTCATAATGATGCTTACTGCCCAAAGTTTGCGCTTCATCGAGGAGGCTTTTTTCAAACGTTGATAAGGCAGGGTTAAATCTTAAATGGGGTCCGCTCGGACTACAACTCTGGTTTTGCGGGCGGAATACTGGCTGACGGCCGGATAATCCGCGCCTTGAAAGCCGAAGTTTTTGCGCCGCGAATGCATGATTCTTCATTAATCAAGCTTATTGGATGCGTTCCTGATATACTTGGCTAAACGCGGCCAAATATGTTTTTTTGTTTGTTTATTCCAGACATGCAAAAACTCTTCGTAGACCTGATTGCGCATATCAATACAATAAAGACGCAAGCGCGCAAGAGCTTCCCGGTGATTTTGATCCTTCTTCTCTTTTGCCGATAAAACGGTTAGTTGAGCTATCCAGACATCCAAGTCATGAAGCCGGCCCAAAAGACTCTGGATATTATGCGCGGTATCAATAAAGATGTTAATTTTTTTTCCGTATAGAGGGGTAATATTTTCCAGTGTGTAACGCAGGTGTTTAGCGGCGATACGCATCCGGTGGAGTTCCTTAGTTTTTTCCGGACAGGAAACGTACTTCGTAAAACTTAATAAATCTTCAAGGCGCCTGGAAACGCGGTTTTTGGTTATTGCATAAAGTTCGCTTGCGCGAGGGGCTCCTTGCGCTTTTGCCGGCCTTGAAATGGTAGCGGTTATTCGTTGGGTGATCTTTTCAGTTTCAAATTCATTGAGTTTACGTAAGACTTCGTGCTGAAGCCTTGCGCGTTTGCGCGCAAGAGTATCTATTAGCTTCTTTAATCCTGCTTTATGTTCGGCTAAAGTACCTTCTTTAATTACCTTATTTAGAAAAGCTAATTGTATGTCGCAATCACGTGCTTTCCCCAGAAGTTGCGCAAGCCCGCGAAGGCTATTTTTCCATATTCCTGATTCCTTGGGTGGGAAGAATTTTTTGAAGGCCCACAATGCTGTACGGAGGCGCCTGCTTGCTACGCGCATACGGTGCAGATATTCTATGTCACGGTTCTCACGCGTGCCGGCATTTTGCGCGGTGAACTCCGCTAGGTGTTTCTTAATGACTTCGTAGGGATAATTTCTTAGGGTTGATTTTATCATCCCTGATAATAAGTTATTAGATGTTCCTGGACGTTGAACTTTTCATCACTGGCTTGGGGGCGGCTATAGCTTCCGTTAGAAAGCAGATAACGGCTTTTAAGATTATCCTTCCAATAGGCTTCCATAATGAATTTTAAATGTTCCTTTAAATTATCTTTTTGTATCTCAAAAAGCAGCTCAACGCGCCTGTCAAGGTTACGCGTCATCCAGTCGGCCGACGCAAGAAATACTCTGGTATCTGAATTGTTATTAAATAAATACGCGCGGGAATGCTCAAGGAATCTGCCCACAACGCTTTTTACCTCGATATTCTCGCTCATCCCGGCAACCTGCGGAATTAGACAGCATATGCCCCTTACGATAAGTTTAATCTTGACACCCGCGCATGATGCTTCATACAATTTCTCTATCATTTGTGTATCTTCAAGCGAATTCATTTTGGCAAATATATAACCGTTGCGGTATTTTTTCTGAAATTCTATCTCCTTATCGATAAGCTCAAAAAAATATTGCCGAAGGTCGTTAGGCGAAGAAATTATTGTTTTCCATCGGCTGGGCAGGGAATAGCCGGTAATAACATTAAATACGTCAGAAATATCTTTGGCAAAGTCCTCGTTGGCGGTAAAGTAAGCGAGATCCGTATAAATACGCGCTGTTTTTTCATTATAATTTCCGGTAGAAAGATGCACGTAGCGCTGTATGCGCTCATCCTCCTTACGCACTATTAATGAAATCTTTGAGTGTATCTTCATGCCGGGGATGCCGTAAATAACATGGCAGCCCGCTTCCTCCAATTCCTTGACCCAGTTTATATTTTTTTCTTCGTCGAAACGCGCTTTTATTTCAACGAGCACTGTTACCTGCTTTTTATTTTTTGCCGCTTCTTTTAATGCCTGCACTACAGCAGAATCCTCGTCGGTGCGGTAAAGAGTCATCTTAATAGCTAAAACATTCTCATCGACAGCTGACTTTTTAATAAGATCAATAGTCGGTTGAAAAGATTGATAAGGAAAATGCAGTATAAAATCTCCGTCTTTTATCTTACTGAATATATTCTCGTATTCTATTTTCGCGGGAAGGAAGCTCTGGTAGCATATCTCGGTTTTATTGACCTGGTGGATTAAATCAAAAAGACAGGAAAGATCCAGGTCTCCGTCAATAACCACGGTTTCCTCTTTGGAAAACTCAAGGCCCTGGCATAGTGTGTCAAGAAGCCCTGACTCAAAATCCTTTTCTACTTCCAGATGAACTATTTTTGCTTTCGGCCTTTTTTTAACTTCTTCCTCTATCGCCTTAAGAAGATTGGGGGAATATTCTTCGTTTATAGATAATTCACTGTCGCGTATTACACGAAATGCTGAATTGCCCACTATTTTGTAACCCCTGAAAAAATCGTTAAGGTTAGACCTGATTATTTCATCCACCAATATAAAATTAAATTCATCCTTAGGAGAAGGAAGCCTAACCAGGCGTGAAATAACTTTAGGCACAGAAATAATGACCAGATGCATTTGGTCATAACGCGCCAAATTTACCGCAAAGGCAATTGTTTTTGAAGGCAGAAGGGGAAAAGGATGGCCCTGGTCAACGGCCATGGGCGTCATAATAGGAAACAAGGTAGTTTCAAAATAGCGTTTAACAAATTTAGCCTGCAGCGGGTTAAGATCCTCTATTTTTTTAAAAAATATCGCATTTTTTTCCAATTCTTTCTGAATCTTTCCCTTGTAGATTTCATAAAGCCTCTTAACTAAATTTTCTAATTTTTCTTTTATCTGCGGATAAAGCTCCTGGGGGTAAAAACCAAAATTGTCTTCTTTATTGTAACCGGAATCAAGAAGCCTTTTTAGCCCCGCAAGGCGCACCATAAAAAATTCATCAAGGTTGTTTGCGAAAATAGAAAGAAAACGTATCCTTTCCAGAAGAGGGTTAGAGGTATCAGTTGCTTCCTCAAGCACTCGCTCGTTAAAAGCAAGCCAACTTAAATCGCGGTGAATAAATTTTTCTTTGGGGTCCTGTGATTTGTGTTCCATAGCGAGGATTGATTACATAGATTTTAGAAAGATTACACAGATTAGGAGACGATTTAGGCTCAATCGAGTGTAATTTAAATATTTTTTACGGAAAGATTTATTTTGTTGCCGGTTAATTCCTCGAATAATTCTTTCTTTTCAAGAAACTCTCCCTTTTCCAGTATAAAGTTACCCTCAACTTTGACTACAAGCGTTACATCGTTATTCTTGCCGAAATTAATTTCCATACTTTTTACTTTTTGTTTATGTGAACGATCCAGGGCGTTGGCAACACGCAATATCACCGACAGCTTTTGCACCAGGACCTGTTTATCAAGAGACAAAGACTTATAAAGTATGTGATTTTCCATCGGCGGTATCTTACGGTGGTAACGGGCAATGCAGGCAATCATTTTTATTTCTTCTTCGGTAAGCCGGAATAAATTAAGCGAACTGATAATGTATTCGGCATGCTTATGATGGGAACGATTATGGATGAACATGCCGATATCATGCAAATAAGCTGCCAGGATAAGATACAATGAATCTTTTTTCTTTAAGCCCAGCTGGTCTTTAAGATTGTCGAAAAGAGTATCGCAAAGTTCCGCGACTTTTTTGGCGTGGTTAATGTCTACGTTGTATTTGGAGCATAAAAAATTAGCCACCGAAATAAGCTGGTTAGTTTTGTTATATTTGGGCGAAAACTCAAGGTCAAGCAGGATGTTAGCCAACACGGCCTGCGCGAGAGATGTTTCAAGGACATAAAGATTACGGTTGGCTATGAGCGTAAAGAAGAGATTCAAAATGACCGCGTACCCCATAACCGAATCGGCATTTTCCAGGGGAATTTTATAAAGACGGCTTAGCTCTTCGCTGCTTTTATCCAAAATCTGCGAGATAACCGCTTCGGTGTCTTCGATGCTCACCTGGAAGAATTGAGACTCGCGTTTTTTATTGGGCAGGATATTCTGCAGGTGTTGATAGTAATTTTCATCTATAAGGATAATGTCGTCAAGGGTAATTTGAGGAATTCCCCGTTTTAAATACGCAAATTCGTTTTCAATGTATTCTCTCACTGCTTCATAATTTTCCTGGGAGCTTCCCCCTAATTTACTCATGAGTTGCTTAAGCCTGATTGTCCCGAGAGGCAAGCCCAGATTCATCAAGGTAAAACCTTTCTCCATCACGGAAATATCAAGGCTGCCTGCGCCAAGTTCAGCGATAAGTAAATTTTTTGTGTGTATGGGGTAGGTATCTTTCAGGCGATGGTAAAGGTAGCAGTCAATATAATAAACAATATCTCCGGCAGTAAGCACTTCAATATTAAGGCCGGTCTTTCGCAGGACCGCGTCCAGATAAATATCTTTATTGCGTGCCTCCCTGACCGCTGTAGTCGCGATTACCATTACCTCGGTTATTTCATATTCTTTTAAGACCTGTTTATATCGTTCCAGAATATTAATGGTCTGATTGGTGGTTTCCTGGGAGATGCGCTCCTTGAAGAAAGTATGTTTCCCGATAGGAATAGCCGTACGCAGAGATTCTATGATTTTAATATTCTCGGCGGCACGTTCAGCTATCACAAGCTTAATTGAGCTTGAGCCTATATCGATAACACCCGCGCGAATAGAGCTCTTCTTTTCCATGAAAAAAGGGTTAAATATTAGCCCAAATAATGCGCGTTTCCACAAGCATTATTTGCCCATGGGTCGGCTAATTAAATCCGAAAGGATCTAATTATGCTTGCCGAGGCATCGGAAAAATGCACCTTAAGCTTGCACCTATCGCCTGTATTTTTAGATTTCTTGCGGAAACAACAAGCTATAGATTGAATACAAGCCTAAAAGCATTTTTACGGTTAAGGTTTTTAAAGAATTTGAGGGGGAATTTCCCTGGATTACCGGTTAAAAGACCCCTAAAGGATAACACCTTTTCTAGGTAAAGTCAAGCGGGCAGGTTTGTGTATCTTTTCCCTGGATATGAAGCGGTATATTGCGTTGAAAGGCTTTATTGGAAAAAGGTAGGTTATTTTCGTAACAGCTTGGTGAGCTTAGGGTTAGGTAAAACGTTGTGTGGCAATTTTATAGCATTAATGCGTGAAAGGCCTATTTACTTATTCTGATTTTCTTTATTCTTTTCTTCTTTTTTCTCTTCAATCACTTTCTCGGTGATTTCGTAAGGGACTTCGACATATTTCTCGAAATGCATTACGTAAATCGCGCGGCCGGAACTTAACGAACGCAGGGTCGTTGCGTAGCCGAACATCTCCGAAAGCGGCACTTCCGCTGAAACAACCTGCATTCCGCCCTTTAGCTCCATTCCTAATACTTTTCCGCGCCTGGAACAGATATTACCGACAATTGTTCCAACGTAATCCTCCGGAGTGGTTACTTCGAGTGACATCGAGGGCTCAAGCAGCATGGGAGAGCATTTCATAAACCCTTTCTTGAAACACTCTATCGCAGCCACTTTAAAAGCAATTTCCGAAGAATCAACGTCATGATAAGATCCATCAACCAGGTTAACCTTAACATCAACCACCGGATATTCAGCGTACACGCCCCGCTTCATTATCTCAATAACGCCTTTTTCAACTGCCGGGACATATTCCTTTGGTATTGCCCCGCCGACAACCTTATTGTCAAATTCAAAACCTTTACCCGCTTCATTAGGAATGAGCTCAAGCACCACATGTCCGTACTGGCCTCTTCCTCCGGTCTGCTTTATATGTTTATACTCCTCTTCAATGGAACTGAGAATAGTTTCTCTATAGGCTACTTTAGGTTTGCCTACCGTGGCCTCCACGCCAAATTCGGTTTTTAGGCGGTCAACGATAATCTCAAGGTGCAATTCGCCCATTCCGGAAAGCACTGTCTCATTAGTTTCCTCGTCGAATTGAACGGTAAACGTTGGGTCCTCTTCTGCCAGGCGCGAAAGGCCTTTACCGAGCTTATCTTGATCCGCGCGGCTTGAAGATTTTACGCTGATTGACATAACCGGCGCAGGAAATTCTATTGCTTCCAGAATAATAGGATTATCCTCATCGCATAAGGTATCTCCGGTTACAGTATGGTCAAGCCCGATTACTGCGGCTATATCACCGGAAGTAATGCTTGCGATATTGTCGCGCTGGTTAGCGTGCATTTGTAATAACCTTCCTACGCGCTCTTTACGGTCTTTAGTGGAATTGTAAATATAGGAACCGGCGTCAAGCTTTCCGGAATATACTCTGAAATATACCAGTTTTCCCATGTGTGGGTCTGACTGCACTTTAAAAGCCAGGGCAGCAAAAGGCTCTTCATCGCTGGGTTTTCTGGCAATAATGGCATTATCTTTACTATTAGGGTCTTTACCTTCAACCGGAGGCAAATCTAAAGGAGAAGGCAGATAAAGGGTAATCGCATCCAATAGCTTTTGAACACCCTTATTTTTAAAGGCGCTCCCGCATAAAACCGGTACAATTTTATTACTGACCGTACCTTTGCGGACAGCATTTATAAGCTCTTGTTGTGTTATTTTTGTTTCAGACTCTAAATATTTTTCCATCAGCTTATCGTCCAGCTCTACTGCTTTCTCAACCATTATATGGTGATATTTTTTGGCTAGTTCGCGGCAAGAATCAGGTATTTCTTCAACAAGGAAGTCTTTCCCTTTGGTATCATCTTCGTAAACATAGGCCTGCATATCCATGAGGTCGATTACCCCACGGAAATTATCTTCAGAGCCTATAGGTATCTGTAAAGGAATAGCGTTTGCGCCCAATTCTTTTTCGATTTCCGCAAGAACGCTGAAAAAATCAGCTCCGGTGCGGTCCATTTTATTGACAAAAGCAATTTTGGGGACATTGTATTTTTCGGATTGGCGCCACACGGTTTCACTTTGCGGCTCTACTCCTCCTACCGCGCAAAATACGGCAATCGCTCCGTCAAGAACGCGCAAGCTACGCTCCACCTCCACGGTAAAATCTACGTGCCCGGGAGTATCAATAATATTAATTCTATAGTCTTTCCAATAACAGGTTGTAGCCGCGGCTGTAATAGTGATGCCGCGCTCCTGCTCCTGCTTCATCCAATCCATGGTGGCTGTGCCGTCATGAACCTCTCCTAATTTATGCGATTTTCCGGTATAAAAGAGTATTCTTTCTGAAAGCGTAGTCTTACCGGCATCGATATGGGCCATTATCCCTATGTTTCTTACTTTCTGTAAATAGGCAAGTGGTGACATTTGTTACTCCTCCTTAGTATGGCTTTCTTAGCTGCTGGGGTATTTTGTGCATGTTTTAGAAACAAGAAAAAGCTATTATAGTGAAAAAAATAAATAAAGCAATATTTTTTCGGGATTTTTCAAGATTGTTACAGGAATCACGCTTGTAGCGGGGGTCACTTGAGAACTGCTTTCTAGATTTGAAATATAGCAGCCTATCGTTTTTCCCTGGCACGCTCTACAATCGGCCTTTTTGTGCCCTGCTCTCTTTTAAAAACCCTTAAAATTATTTCTGCCTCTTCAAATGGCACGGTAATAAATGAAAAAGAATCAAATATCCTGACATCTTGTATCTTACGGTCCTCAACTTTTGCTTTCTGCTTAATGAAACTTATCAGTTTTTGAGGAGTCATGGCGTCAAGCCTGCCCAACGCTACAAAGAGCCGTGAAGTGCCCTTGCGGTTAACAGAAACTTCTCTGATTTCGTTGTAATTACTCTGGTCAAGCTCGTCGGCAAAAGAATGTTTCAGCGTCGCCGCTAAAACATTCTCCGGCGTATCGGCTGCAAGCATTTCTTTTGCCAGCATAAGGTAATCTGAAAATTCTCCGGCCTTAACCAGCCCTAAAACCTCGTCTTTTATTCTTGATTTTTTTATATTAATAACATCGGCAACTTTAGGCAATTTTTCTTTGCGTATATCTGTCTTAGCTATACGTTTGATAAAAGTGAGCCTGCGATATTCTTCGGGGGTAATGAAGGTAACTGCTGTCCCCTCTTTGCCGGCCCTGCCTGTCCTGCCTATTCTATGCACATAAGATTCAGGATCCTGGGGCAGAGAATAATTAATTACGTGCGTAAGATTATATATGTCTATGCCTCGCGCCGCCACATCGGTAGCAACCAGAATATTAATTCTTTTCTTTTTAAATTTATCCAGGATGCGTTCACGCTGATACTGCGACAAATCACCATGAAGGCTTTCTGCTTCATAGCCCCTGTCCATTAAGCGATGGCCTATGTCATCAACGTCAACTTTTGTCCTGCAAAATACCAGCCCATAAAAAAATTTTTCTACATCTATTATCCGGCACAGCGCTTCGAATTTATCGGCAAGATTTACTTCAAAATATATCTGATCGGTTAAATCGGTAGTTAATTGCTCTTTCCTGACCGCGACAACCTCATATTTACTCATGTAACGGGCCGCCAGGCTCAAAATCCTTTCCGGCATGGTCGCGCCGAAAAGCAGCATGCGTTTCTTTGAAGGAGTATGTTTTAGGATTTCCTCAACATCTTCGATGAAACCCATGTTGAGCATTTCGTCCGCCTCATCCAGAACTACGTGTGTTATGTTTTTTAACTTCAGGCTGTGGCGGTTAATGTGGTCAATGATACGGCCGGGAGTACCAACAACTATATCAATCCCTTCTTTAAGCCTGCGCAATTGCTGCTCGATTGACTGGCCGCCATAAATAGCCACAATTTGTAACCTCTTTGAGCCTTTAAGGGAATTGATTTCTTCGGAAACCTGTAAAGCTAACTCTCTGGTGGGGACAAGAATAAGCGCCTGGACTACTTTTAACCCTTCCTGCAGCTTTTCAATCAGAGGCAGCCCGAAAGCAGCGGTTTTTCCGGTTCCGGTTTGGGCCTGCCCCACGATATCAATATCCTGGCGTTTAAGAAGAATGGGGATTATTTGTTCTTGAATCTGAGTGGGTTCCTCAAAGCCTTTCTTAGCTAAAGCCTCGAGAACATTTTCAGATAAGCCCAGAGCGCGAAATCTTGCTAATTTTTCCATAAAAATACCTTAGAGCTATTTCGCTTTTCCTGCAAAATAGTTTTTCCGTTTGCTTCTGCAAACAAAATGGTTAGGTTTATTACGCTACGATATGCACGTCTTTGGCGCGCATGCCCTTAGGAGAATTTTCAACCTCAAACTCTACTGCTTGGCCTTCTGCGAGGGTGTGGAAGTTACCGTCGATTAAGCAGGTTTGATGAAAGAATATCTCTTTTCCGTCATCCATGCTAATAAACCCAAAGCCTCTATCTCTGACGAGTTTTTTTATCTTTCCTTTCTGCATTTTACTCCTCCTTCTTTTCTAGCAACCTTTCCGCCTCCGGATCCTATAAATATACCTATATTTATAGGTTGAAGCAGATAACAAAAAACCGCAAGTTGGGTACTAAAGAACTTGCGGCCTCAAGGTAACTCAACTTAATTGACGAAAGTATACCATTTAATGAGGGTCTTGTCAACTTTATTTTTAGTCCCAAGCTACAGGCTGCATGCTACAAGCTTCAAGATTTTTGGGAGACTGAAGCCTGCGGCATGTGGCCTACGGCGTGTAAATCATTGCTATTCAGCGATATACACTAAATCGTTTTCGTGCACTGGTTTGACCACTCTGATGCCTATTTCCAGGCCTTTTTCGGCATAAGTAATGTTTTTGTGGTTGTATTGCATTGAGCTGACTATTTGGGTAAAGTCATCATGGGCGCCTTTTATATGCACCTGCTCCCCCACGGCCAATGGGCTTTTTAGCTTAATGATACCGACGGTAATCTTATCGAAATAGTGGGTAATTACTCCAATTTCCTTCTCTTTTGGCTGCGCCGGCTTTCTTGCTACGGCTTTATATAATTTTTTTGCTTTTTTTGATTTATGCTTTACGCGTGATTTACCTATCTTATTTCTGCGTATTTTTTTAAGCTTCTTCTTATGCAATTTGGGACGTACCCTTTTATGCAGTTTCTTTTTTATGCGATGATGAGTGAGGCTTTTGCGCTTTTTATGCGATTTAGTATGCGCTTTTTTAATTTTTATTAGCGCTCTTCTTCTTTTACGCGGCTTAATCAGGTTTTTAAAAAAATCAAACAGTTTCATTGGTAGAAACGGCATTAGGTAAAGTCGCTTCTTCTACTTCAATTCCCGCTGCCATGAGGTAACCGCGGGCCCTCTCGCAAAGCGCATACCGGCAAACAATATCCCAAAATTCCTTACTATGATTTGGCTCAAGCAAATGGGCCATTTCATGAATTATAACATAATCTCTCACCCAGACAGGCATACGCCCGACTTTATGAGAAATACGGATACGCCCCGATGAGTAATTGCAGCAGCCGTATTTACTATTTTGCGTCGTAACGTATTCTATGGAGTTTATTTTTAAGGCGTTGGCGAAATATTTTTCATTAAGACGACGGGCAATTTCGCTTATCGACTCGCTTTTATCCAATTCCTCTTTTATTCTTTTTCTCTCAAATTTTATTTTGAATTTTCCGATAATTTTCTCAAGGTGCTTTTCTGATATGTTTTCCGGAGCCCTCACTAAGAGGCAATTACCGATTTGGCGCGCGCTGACAGTAAGCCTGCGCCTGGGGCTTCTGATAATTTTTATGTCCATGTTTAAGTTTATCCGTTCGACAATCCACTCAGGGTGGATTGCTCAGGATTTCTCTCCACGGCTAAATCATAGAATAAAAAATTACTGACGCAAAGCACGTGGAGCTCATAACCAACCTTTATCTACCCAATACCGGTATTCCTCTTCCCAATCGTCCTTGCGCAGCTTGATTATCTGGCGAAACTGCAGCCTTCCCCGCTCGATGGCCTCCAATTGGGTGGATACTGGGTTTTCTCCCTGATGTCATTTGCACCGGGCTCATTTTTGACTATCTTTATTGCCTTAAAAGCCTTATGGTTTAATCTTACTCTATTTCATACATGCCTGTCACGGTTGCCTTTATCCTGATGTTGTCTACGACTTGCGTTTCTACTCTAAAACTTTTTTTAATGGACACAAATGAACTTAAAGCCCTGCTTTTTTTATAATCATATTGACTCTCTTCCCTTGCGTAATCATTACTTGAGTCATATATCTGCCTATTAGTAACAAAAATCCTTTTGGGCGCTGATAATTTCCTCCCTAACGCTTCCGCGGTGCGTACTGCATTTGATTGAAGCGCTTTTAGCGCTCCGGTTACAGCCTCTTCATTTTTTTTATTTTCAACATCCTCTGAAACAAATACACTTATACTTTCAAGAGCTACAGCCGGATCAACAGCAAGGCTCCTGTCGATAATATTAGCAATAAGCCCATGAAGTTTGCCTTCAGGATAATTTATAGACTGGATAGTTACAGTATTAGAAATTTTCCTTCCCTTTGCGCCTATGGAAATCCTAGCTTGCCTTAAGATATCCCATCCTTTAATAATTTCTACATTTGCTAAACCTAAGCCTTTGATTTGAGCGCTTATTGCATTAATGATCCTGGTTGATTCCTGGCTGGCCTCACCAAAAGACGGTTTATCAATATCAAAATTAAATGTTAGTTTGAATCCGTTAACCGGAACGGTAATTTCCGCTTCCCCTTCAACAAAAATTATATTTCTTGCCAAGGGATCAAAATGCACATCTTGCGCCCAGGTTTTCTCCCAAACCGTAAAAAATACAACTGAAAACACCAAAAAACTTATCGCTTTTCTCATTTTTACCTCCCCCCTTTTACATGGCGCTTTCAACGCTCTTTTGGCCTCTAGGTTTTGCTCTCTTTAGCTATTTGTTTTTCGCTTTTCATTCGCTGAATAAGTGCTTCAGCGACAAGCCTGTTGTGAAATTTCTTTCATTGATTCTTTTATTAATATTTTGTTTCCGGTTTTCCCGCATTCCAGCGGAGTTGCCGTTATCCTGCAACCGTCTGTCTTAGATTCAAGTTTAAATTTATATCCGTTAACGCCCTCTACATATGCTTTTTGCGATAAATAAGGAGGATTGCCCTTCATCAATTGATCAATCGAAGAGGGGTAATTTCCGTTATCAACCGCATACATTTCACAAGCGCTGGCTATAGTTGACAGAGTAGCTTTTGCGGATGTTTCTTGTGCCCGTAGCCTTGCATCCAATAACCCCTCTATGTAATCCTCGCTGTGCGATAAATTCGCGGCAAACAAAAGATATCCGAAGATTAATGCCAATATCAGGGAAAACCTCGTCTTCATTACTCTCCTTTCTTTTATATTTTTACCACTCTGCCTTAAGGCCGCCTTCTATTGCCTGATTCTGCCCTTGTTTTCTGATAGCTAAAAACCACTGGGCGTTGTTTTTCAAGAAAGAACGGCTGAAAGTAACACCAAGCCCGGCATCTTTACCTTCCTTGCCGGTTAATTGGAATTTAATCTCATTGTTTTTAGCTAAACGCAACTGCGCACCGAACCTCATTTCCCGCACCAGTCCTTCTCCGTAATCAATTTCAAAAGATAGGCCGAAATCTTTGCTTACTTTCCAAAGGCCATACAAAGTAATAACGCGCGTTTTAGGTAAACGGTTTTGCTCTATGCCTATTCCCAGGCGGTATCTAATCTCTCCTGTTTTTGCCAGGATGCTGGGCGTCTCTAAAGCTACCCTGAAAGAAAAATACGAATCTTGATTTAAATCAAGAACATAAGTCAAACGGTTCCGCTCATTCATTTGCCAAAAACCTTTAAAAGCAAGAGTCCTCTCTAAGCGTTCTTTTTTCTTTAAATAAGTTTTTTTATAGGTGTAAATGAGCGTATTGTTGCGGACTTCCCAGGAACCCTGAAAAGTAAGCGTGTCGTATATGGAGCCGCTTTTTTGCACCAGAAAATTCAGGCGGTTGTATTTATCCGCCTGCCATCTGCCCTTTAACTGCATCAGGCGGATAACTTGCCTGCCTGACTCCTCTGTCGTGGCAAGCGAAAAAATGAGGGCGCTGGATGAAACATCGAGTAATTCTGCTTTTAAATAAAGCTTTTCTTGAGGCGTGCGGTTTTTCGTTTTATTGAGCGTGAAGACTAAATCGTGGCTGGAGTTTAAACTCCAAGTACCTTCCAGGTTAATCTTTTCAGGCAGGTTGTATTGCTCTCTTACGGCTTTTAGTTCGTTAACGAGCCAGCTTAGCTTATTTTTATTATCGATGAAAAACTTCCCTGCAGGGGATATCTTTTTTTTGCCGCGCGCCTGCGTCGATGCCTTGCGGCGCGCTATGACCAAACGATTATTCTCATCAACACTATATTTATCTTCCGTATCCTTCATTTTCTATTGATGAGCCATGCAGGATAGCGTTAACAGTTCGTTGCCTTCTTTTATGGTTTGCGTATTATCTATGTTTAATGCGGCAATGCCTTTAAAGATATTTTCTTTGATATCGGTTTCCGGCAAAGCTTGCTGCATGTTTTTAAGCAATTCTTTTATCTGCTTTCTTTTGGAATTTTTGCCAAAGGGGCATTTGCAAAGTTTAGCAGGGAATTTATTGTCTTTAGTGAAAGCGGCGGTAATCGCCTCGTTAACATAGCAAAGCGGCCTGATAATGGTAATCTCTCCTTTAAATAATTCTTGCCTGGGGCACATTGCTGAAATTGCCCCATGAAAAAATATATTCATCAGGACAGTTTCGACAATATCATCTTTGTGATGGCCTAGAGCCAATTTATTGCAACGAAGCTCCGCGGCAGCCTGAAAAAGCGCTTTGCGTTTATTCCAGGAACACCAAA
>JAQTOI010000016.1 GCA_028713415.1 Candidatus Omnitrophota bacterium | reverse complement strand
TACCGCTGTTCTCGCTGCCTAAAGGTCTTTGGGTGAAGCCGCGTCCGGTAAGGGTAGCATAACTGGTTCCCGATGGCCCGGTTCCCCAGTCAATACCTATATCGCGTAAAAGATCCCTGTTAACCTCCATTATTTTAGCTCTTATTACAATCTGCCTGGGCATAACGTCAATCTCCTTAAGGAGAGTACCTATTTCATCCAGCTTTCTTGAGATGTCAGAAACGACTAAAACTTTGGTGCGGGAAAGCGTACCTGATTTCCTACGTTCTCTCTTTAAGGCGTCCGCTTTTACATCGGTGCTGGTTGAAAATTCCCAGCCGGCCTGTCCGGTAAGCTCAAGCACAGATGCCCTGCCTACAGGAGAGAGCAAGGACAGTATGGCTGCTTTGGCGTCATTGCCGTCTAAATATTTGAGCTTGAATATTTTTAACTGCGGCGCCTCCACTCCCTGGCGTTCGCGATCTTGCGTTTCTCTCTCTTTTATTTCGTCAACCGAAGCAATAATGATAACATCTTTATGGCGCATATAGGCGTAGCCGTAAGTTTTTAGAACTACCTCCAAGGCAGTTTGCCAGTCAATATTTTCTAAATTAATGCTCACTAACCCTTCTACTTTTGGGCTGACTACTATGTTTATTTTCTTGCCGTCACGGGAGGCTTTCTCTCCGATGGCCTGCAGGACTATACGTATGTCCGCATCTTTAAATTTCATTACCGGAATAATCCCCTCTTGTTCTTTTGCGGGCTCAAGCACTAAAGATTGCTGCGGCTGCGTGGCGACCTGTTGTTCTTGAGTTTGAGCTTGAGGCTCGGCCGCTTGCACGGGAGGCTGGGTGGCTGAAATTTGCTGCGGCTCGCCAGGAGACGGCTCGATTTGAGTTTGTGTTGCGTTTAAAACTTCTACAGGCTCCTGCGCATAAACATAAACGAAAGAGGCTGCGCTTAAACACAAAAAGCATAGAAAGAATTTCATATTTCTTCCCATCATCATTATTCCTCCAGTTTTAAAACAAATTCTTCATTGCCTTTTTTTAGTAAAACCTGTTTTTGCTCAATCTTTACTACCGTATAGCTGCCAATAACTCCGTTTTCTTTCAGCACCTCATCATTTATTATGGCTACGGATTTTCCTCCAGAAGAATATACTATACCTTGCAAATGCAGCCCGCCCGCATCCATTTCCTGTTGGAGCAATATCTTGCCGCTTTTACTCACCAAGGGAGAAAATGGGTCGCGGTCTTTATCACTAAAAGGGTACTCCGCCAAAGATCCTGCGTTCAAACCAACCTGCAGGCTTAGGCTAATTAATATAAAAAATATTATTCTTTTTCTAAACCACATATAGTCATCCCAACTGAATTATACGGGTAGCCATACGAAATATTTAGATTGGTGATTTCGAAAAAATATTTGCTACTGTTAAGAGCGTTAAGAAAAAGAGCCAGATTATGGAAATTACCTTTAGCTTCGATGTCTATAGGTAAATAATTGAATTGCCCCAGCGATGATTTGGCGTAATTTGACGGCTTTCCGGGGCGCAATGTTAGGATTTCAATATTATAATTTTTTGCCTCGGAAGAAATAAAGGAAAGAAAACTGGAAGCCTGAGCTGCGGGTATGTATTTTGACTCCAATGTTATAATTTCAGTTTCTAAAGCCTCTTTTCTTTTAAGATATTCCTCCTTGCGCGGCCATTCTTTTTGTACGGTGGAAAGTTCCTGCCGCATTTTTTTAATTTTTCCATTTAAATTGGAAATGTTGGCTATGGTCATAGGCAGGCCAAACAGCAATTCTGCGATGATAATAACCACAAGAGTTGCAAATATGGTGAGTTCTTTATTGACCTTTATTTTGCGCATTCTATAATAAATTCTAAAACTTCTACGCCTTGAAAATTCTTTTTTTCAGAATTCACCATGGTCGATTTTTTAAATATGGAACTGAAATAGGCATCGGCCTTTAATGTATTAATGAATTTATCCAGGGAGGCTAAATAATCTTCTTTCCATTGTATCACGTACCCCTTCAGGCTTAGGGAATTCTTTTTATAGCTTAAGCTTTCAAACCATATATTGTCAGGGAGAGCAGAAAAGGTAGCTGCCAGCATTTTTGAGGCTTCTATCTGCGGGACAACGATACCCTGTAATTCTTTATTTTTTGCCTCAAGTTGAGCTATATCTTTTTTGGCAGTGCTTATCTCACGAGCTTTCGCCTCCCACTGTTTCCATTGGCGCTGGTAGCTGCCATAAAAACCAATCCTGATAAGAACGAAAACGTTAAGCAGCAAAATAAGCAAAAAAAACACAACTGCACCGATAAACACCTGGGGCAAATAAGAGCTCAGGCTCTGGGCAACTATGCCCTGTTGTTTTTCTTTATGAGGGTTTAAATTAATAGATATTTTGGCCATATTTTGGCTAGTTTGAGAGGCCTTATGTGATTAAACCGCATGCGACGGTAAAGTTATTTCTTATGAGGCCGAATTTTCCATCTTCAAAATTAATATCCAGATTTTGCAAATTATCTAAAAGCGTGGCCTCAATGCCCAGCGGCTCCTTAAAAACCTCTTTAAAACCGTTTATCTGCGCCATGCCGCCGGCAAGGAACATTTTTTCTACGCGCTCTCCGCGATTCACCTCAAAATAATCAAAAGAACTTTTTATCTGAGCCGTCAAATTAGTGAGACTGCCTTGTACGAGTTCTAAGAATTCGCGTGAGTCTGAAAGGGAACTTAGCCACTTTTCAGCTTCGCTAAGGGGTATATTTTTTATATTAGAGAGTACCTGCAGTATATCTTTTGAGCTGAATATCAAATCACGCGTCAAAAACGGAATTCCTTTACGTAATATCGTAAGGGTTGACGATGAGTAGCCTATATCCAGTATACTTGAATTTATTTTATCATGTTCCTCATAAGCTTTCAAAAAAACATTGGTAAGGCAAACACTGTCTAAATTAATCTCGGCAATTTTTAAGTTTTGCTTTTCGAATGTGCCTATTGTTGAGTCAATAAAATCTTTTTTGGCAATTGCAAGCAAGAGCAATACCTCTTGGGCCGAGGATTCTTCCAACACGGCAAAATCGAAATACACTTCATCTGGAGAAAAGGGTATATGCTTGGAAAGCTCATATATAAGTGCTTCTTTCATCTTTTTTTTATCCATTTTCAAAAAAGGGAAATACCTCACAAGGCAAGAGGGGCTTTTAACAGAAATTTTCACCCTATCGGTAGAAATCTTCTTATCTTTCCATATTTTCTTCAGTTGTTCAGGTATTTCGCCTGCGGGTTCTAGAAAATAGTCGCTGGGTTTGTTTTCTTTAATGACGAGGCCCTTAAGGCTATGGTTACCTAAATTAATTGCGACAAAATCTTGAGTTTTCTTGGCTGGTAAAAGTTTATTCAAAAAAGGGGATATTTTCATTTTTGGCATGATATCTAATTTATCTTGCAAACCTTTGGAGATAAAATTAATTAATAAAAATATCTTATTATAGCCGGCAGGGTTTGTCAATGCAATAAAGGGGGAATTTGAATGAAGTTTCCTATTTTTTATTTGCGCCAGGCGTGGCAATCCGTGTTGAGAGGAATGTTTGAAATAAAAGGGCGTATAAGGGCGTGATAAATAAAGAAGCCGCTCCGGAGTATCCGGAGCGGCTTAAAGTCAAAGAAAATACTTGTTTACGCGCAAGCAGCTGAAGTTAAAGCTCCGCCGGTAGTAATAGTAAAAGTGTTAGACCCTGAACTTCCGCAAGCTGCGGGTGTCGCCACAAAAGTATACCCTGTTACAGCAAGCGTAGGTGCAACACTATAACCCTGGCGGACAGTACCATCCGCATAATCGATGTTAAGATATGGCGGTGTAGCACCGGTCAAATCTCCCATCGCTGCAGGATAGTCTCCGTTTGCGTTAGATGAAGCAAATGTTTCGCAGGCAGTTGACAAAGTCTTTAAGGTTGCCTGCGCAGCTGCTTCGTTTGCTGCCATCCTGGGCCGTAAAAGCGCAGGAATAGCGAGCGCTGCTAATAGAGCGATGATTGCGACCACGATCATGATTTCAACTAGAGTAAAACCCTTTTTCATGGTATCCCTCCTTTTACTTTTCTCTCCTTCCAATCCGCCTTGCTTCTACCCTCCTTATATAGAAACAAGGAATTTTAATAAAATATAACTATAACAGCTCATTTTGAGTATAGCATATTACCTAGAGGCTGTCAACGCTATTTACCCCCTAAATCATTGAGAAATTAAGCTTTTGACAGAGCTAAAAGCGCAAAGTGGTCATGGCCATTCTAAGTGATGTATTGCGTTATCTTTATGATAGGTAAAAAGAGCGATACTACTATGCCGCCGACCACTACCCCTAAAAAGACAATAATTAAAGGCTCAATAAGGCTGCTTAAACCCGCCACCATGGCGTCAGTTTGTTCTTCGTAAAACTGGGCTATTTTTGTAAGCATAGCTTCAAGACGGCCGCTTTTTTCTCCCACGGCTATCATCTTGGTGACCATGGTAGGAAAAATGGTGCTCTTTTCCAGCGGAACGGATATGGGTTGGCCTTCCTGAATAGACTTTCTTGATTCCATAACTGCGTCTTCTATTATTTTATTTCCGGAGGTTTTCGCGACAATTTCAAGGCACTTTATGACCGGAACACCGCTGCGTATGAGGGTGGCAAATGTGCGGGCAAATCTGGCGATAGCTATTTTGTTCACCAGCCCTCCTATGATGGGCAACTTCATTAAAAATTTGTGATATTTGCGAGAACCTTTGTAGCTGGAAGTATATTTCCTAAAAAGTATGGCTGCTAAGATAACAACTATAATCATTAAAATAATGTAGTTCTTCAAAAATTCTGAAAGATTTATCAATATCTGCGTGGGCAGGGGTAACTTGCCGCCCAGCATATCAAAGATGCCTTTAAAGGTGGGGACAATTTTAAACATCATAAAGCTCGTTATGCCTATAGCGATTAATACTATAATGATGGGGTAATACATCGCAGAAATAATCTTTTTTTTCAATGCGCTGCTCTTTTCTAAATATACCGACACTCTCTCTAGAATCTCCGGCAAGTTACCGGAAACCTCTGCTGCCTCTACCATGCTGGTGTATATTTCAGGAAATACCTTAGGGTGTTTGATGAACGCACCTGACAGGGAAGCGCCTTCTTTTATATCTTTTAAAATAGCCCATAAAACATTTTTAAAAAATGCATTCGTTACCTGATCGCGCAAAATAGACATGGCTTCTACAACCGGTATGCCGCTTTCAATAAGCGTAGTAAACTGGCGCGAAAATACTACCAGCTCATCAGTTTTAATCCTACCGTGTATTTTGTTCGTGCCTTTTCTATGCGATTCGGCGATGGAAAAGATAACGTAACCTTCCTTATGAAAGTTTTCAACGAGCTTTTCTTTAGAGTCCGCTTCAACAGCTCCTTTTAGAATTTTTCCCTCTTTGTCTTTTACGACATAAGAAAATACATTCATATTATTCTGATGTTACCCTTAATACTTCTTCTATGGAAGTAACTCCGTCTACGCATTTAGTAAAACCGTCTTCCTTCAAAGGACGGTACCCTTTTGCCTGATAAGCGTATTTGGCGATATCTTCTTCTGAAGCGCGGCTGACTACCATTTGTTTTATTCTATCATCGAAAAGGAGAATTTCCAAGATGGCAACCCTTCCTTTATACCCGGTGTTATTGCAAGCAGGGCATCCTTTTGCCCTGAAAAATTCTTTTTTTCCGCCGGGGAGGTTAAGATGGCTAAACACTGCTTGCTCGATCTGGTACGTTTCCCTGCATTTTGTGCAAAGTTTACGCACCAGCCTTTGAGCGATACAAGCTACCAGCGAAGAAGAGAGTAGAAAAGGTTCGATCCCCATATCAATTAAACGGGTGATAGCGCCAACTGCAGTATTGGTGTGCAAGGTAGAGAGAATAAACTCTCCGGTTAAGGAAGCTTTTATGGCGATATCGGCAGTTTCAGAATCCCTTATTTCGCCAACCATAATAATGTCAGGGGATTGGCGAAGCACTGAACGCAAACCGTTTGCAAAGGTTAAGCCTATTTCGGATAGTGTTTGTATTTGGGTAATGCCTTCAAGGTGGTACTCTATGGGGTCTTCAATGGTAACGATATTTTTATCGGGAGTATTTATCTGATTAATAATAGAATAAAGAGTTGTAGATTTACCGCTACCTGTCGGGCCGGTGACCAAAAGCATCCCAAAGGGCGCTTTTATAGCTTCCTCAAAAAGCGTAAGCGGCGCGGGAGAAAAACCTAAGTTTTTTAACCCTTGCGCCAAGCTTTCTTTATCCAGCACGCGTAAAACAAATTTTTCTCCAAAATGCGTAGGCAAGCTTGAAACACGAAAATCGATTTCTCTGCCTTCGAATTTCACTTTGAACCTGCCATCCTGAGGAAGGCGCGCTTCTGTAATATTAAGTGAAGAAATAATTTTTAGGCGCGCTATAACCGCCTGCTGATTTTTTTTAGGAAAACTGAATTCTTCCTGCAAGGCGCCGTCAATACGGTATTTGACCAGAAGGCGATCGACTTGGGGTTCTACGTGAATATCCGAGGCGCGCTTCTTTAAGGCGTTATACACTATGAGATCGATTGCGCGCACAATGGGCGGGTGTTTGCTCTCGGTAATTAAATTCTCCAGCGATTCTTTATTCTCTGCCTCAATTATTCCTACGCTAGATACGGTAACTTCTTCTTCCAGAAACCTGTCAAAATCATCAGTCGTGGTTTTATACAGAATATCCAAGGCTTTTAAAATATCGTCTTCCCGAGAAAGCACGAGATCGATTTTCTCTACTCCAATTATAAGCTTAATGTCATCGTAGGTTACTATATTAAGGGGGTTGGAGGTTGCCAGGGTTAAAACGTTGCCTATACGATAAATTGGCATAACTTTGTACTTAACCGCTGTCTCTTTTGGTAATAATTCTTTATTTTTAGGAGATATTCTATATTTCTTTAAATCAAGAAAGGGTATTCTAAATTCTTTGGAAAAAATAAAGAGTAGTTCTTCTTCGCTTGTAAGGTTATTTTCGAGCAAGATTTTCCGGAAAGAATCATAATCCTTGGTTTGTTCAATAATTTCAGCCAAATGTTGTTCAATCGGCTTATTCTTTTGTATAAATGAAAGTATTTTCCCTTTTATAGTCATATGCGTTATATTTTTATCAGGTTGCATAAGGTTACGTTTTTTTGCAACATTATGTAATCTAATGTAGCTTTATGTAACGTTATAAGATTAGGCAGTTTTCATGGTTCATTACGCACTAAAACTTCATCAGGAGCAGAGACCTTTAAAACTTCTTCTATGGTAGTTATCCCTTTATATACTTTTATGAAGCCGTCTTCCCGTAGCGTATGCATGCCTTCTCTACGGGCCTGTTTTTTAATTTCCGGCTCTGAGGCGGATGAATTGATTAAAACTTTCAGTTGCTGTGAAGTTTGCAGGTATTCGCAAAGCGCTGTCCGGCCGCGATATCCAGTATTGAAGCAAACGCTACACCCTCTTGCTTTATAAAGTACTGCTTTAGGGTCGATTGAATATTTTGCGCGTATATCTTCGGGGAGTTTAAACTCCTCTTTACATTTAGGGCATAATTTTCTCACAAGCCGCTGCGTTATAACACCAACGAGGGTGGAAGAGAGCAGGAAAGGCTCTACGCCCATATTAAGAAGTCGCGTGACAGAACCAGCGCTGGTTGTTGTATGTAAAGTTGAGAGCACAAGGTGCCCGGTCAGTGAAGATTTAATCGCGATGTCGGCAGTGTCAGCGTCTCTTATTTCGCCAATCATAATGATATTGGGGTCCTGGCGCAAAATTGAACGCAATACCCGCGCAAACGATAGATCTATAACCGGATTGATACTTACCTGATTTATCCCACGTAGCTGGTATTCAATGGGGTCTTCGACCGTAACGATATTTTTTTGAGGAGTATAGACGTGGTTAATGATTGAATATAAAGTCGTAGTTTTTCCGCTTCCTGTAGGGCCGCACGCCAAGATTAAGCCGTGCGGCTTAAGAGAGTCCTCTTTCAGGTGAGCCAACACGTCGTTCTCAAACCCTAAAGGGTCTAACTCTAAAACCGTGGCGTTTTTGTCAAGAATCCTCAGGGCCACTTTTTCCCCCAGGCTTGTGGGAAGCACAGAAACCCTGAAATCAATATCACGGTTTGCAATATTCACACGGAAGCGGCCTTCCTGCGGAAGCCTGAATTCGGTGATGTTCAGGTTACAAATAACCTTAATACGCGAAATAAGAAAAGGGTGGTTCTTCTTAGGAAAAGTTTCCACTTCTTTTAATATGCCATCGAGCCTGAAACGTACGCGACTCGTCTTCTCAAGCGGCTCTATCAATACGTCCGATGCCTGTTCCGCAACCGCACGCCTTAAAATATAATCGGTGTATTTTATAATAGGGGCTTCGTCAACCGAACGCAAAATCTGTTCCTGTGAAACTTCCTGGGGTGCGGTTTCTTTTATCAACTCTATATTTTCGGCAGTTTTGTCTTTTATGATTTCTTCGAGTGATTCGCTTGAATTTTGCGCGTAACGGGAATAAACAGCTTCTTTTATCTCCGAGAATAGAGCTATCACTGGATTTATTTCGCATCCCGTAATCTTTCTCAAATCATCGAGAGCTATGACATTCAAGGGATCGCTAATGGCAACGGTTATAGTATTACCGATTTTACCGATGGGTATGGCCTGAAAATTCTGAGCAACGTTTTGAGGGATAAGGCTTAACACTTCTTTAGGAATTTTTAAATCGCTTACCCGTATCGGTGGTATCCCAAGAAAACCCGACATAAGATTTAACATCTCGGATTCGTTTGTATAGCCTAATTTTATAAGCACTTCTATCAGAGAACCCCCTTTTTCCTTTTGAACACTAAGCGATTTTTCTAGGTTCTCCCTGGAAAGAATATTATTTTCTAAAAGGTAATCAGTAAATTTTTTTCTCATATTATTTACCCGGCATATCGGCGTAAAATTTTTCTATACTCTTTCGTATATCCGAAGGCGTACTGATGAAAAGCGCGACTTCGCATTTCGTCGAGTCCTCCAAATCCTCTATAGCCTGGACATTCAGGGGATTGGCCATAGCAACCGTAAGAGTATTACCTATTTTATCAACAGGAATAAGGCAATAATATTCAGCGACGGCTTTAGAGATGAGTTTTGCTGCTTCCGCAGATATTTCATAATTTTCTAACGGCAGGTAAGGAAATCCGAATTGCAGGCTTAAGCATTGCGCTATGTCATCTTCTTTGGCAAAACCTAATTTGACAATAATATCCCCGATGAGGCCGCCTTCTTTTTTTTGCACTTCCAGCGCCTCTTGAACTTGAAAGCTAGTTATGACCCCTCTTTCCAATAAAATCTGGCCAAGAGGCCGTTCTATTACTCTACGATGTTTCATCGGCTGCGGAAGTACCAATAAGGGCTTGGGCGGCAGAAATAACCTCACCTGCGGTCGTTCCGTCTATGGGATTCTCTGCCACGGCAAAGCTCATAGTAATTTTGTCAGCGAACATAGTTGTGAGCTTTTCTCTTATATTCTTGGCTATTTCCTGCGATTGGCGCTTGTTTTTTTCTATAAGTATGGCCGCTAATTTATTAGTTTCTGTCCTGCCTACTATATCAACCGGGCGCACGCTCTCTTTAAAAATCTTTGAAACTTTTTTAAGAAGTTTCTCTGCTTCAATATCCCCAAGTTCACGCTGGTATTGTTCGTAATTACCGATTTCCATAAGCAAGAATCCGCATGGCCGCTGATAGCTGATTGCCCGTTTAATCTCTTCATCAAGCCTTTTGAAGATAAACTTGGCATTGTAAAGTCCGGTAAGATAATCGAATATTTCTAACTCTTCTACGCGTGCGAGCAACTTCTTATGTTCCCATATTATGGAGATATTCTGAGAAATTAAATTAAGGATGGCGGTTTCATCGCTGGAAAACGCAAAAGCATCTTCCTTATTGCCTAGAATTATAATGCCCAGAAGATAGCCTTTTGCGATTATCGGGACAAGCGCCAGATTCTTTAAACCCAGCGAAGAAGCCCAAGATTGAAGCAGTGGATGGCTGTTTTGTTTATCGTAAAATAATATATGCTGTACCTGGAATACCTCTTTGTAATGGCCGCGCAATAGGGCATCGATAGCGGAGGCATCAATACCTAAAGCAACCAGGGTGTTTAGAATATCGTTTGTATTGAGCTTTAAGCTACAACAGCATAAAGGCGCCTCAAGTATTTCTTTAAGCCGCTGCATAAGAAACTGGACAGCGTCTTCGGCCGGGGCATTTTTAGATATAAGGTCGTTAGCCTGCAGGATGGTCGAGAGAACAAAAACTTTTTTAGAAACTTCTTTGTTGAGCTCTTCCGTTTTATGGCTGAATTCATTTAGTTGTTCGAATTCAGTTTTAACCTTTGAAGAAAGAATATTCATAAGAGATTCCAGGCTCTCGACTTCGTCAGCGCCTGTCGAAGGCAGGGATCCGATTCTTTCCAGGGTTCTTTTTGTTTGATGGTGTACTTTAATGATAGATGAAAAAACCTCAAAGATAATTAACCATCCCAAAAATATAATAAATGTGGAAACTATTTTTATCAATAGCGAGATGTGTGCCCCGCGGGGATAGAAAAGAAGAAGAATAAGCGGTATTAAGGTAACTAATGATATGGCTACAAAAATTTTCCTTCTCAAACTTAATGACTGTATAGAAAATTTTTGCTTCATTTTTAAATAAAGATTAGCATTTTTTGTAAGTTATGTCAATCGCTTAAAACAGTAATTACCACGGATTCATGTATTACTCCGAACTCAATGAGAGTAAAACCCTGATTCCTTTTAAAATTTCATCTAAGGCGTAAGGTTTGGTGACGTAGTAGTCGGCTTTTAAAGCGTAGCCCTCTTTAATGTCCTGGACCTCCTTTTTGGCGGTGGCCATTATTGTCAACATGGAAGGGTAATTTGTTTTTATCCACTGCAAAACTTCCAGGCCGTTTTTATGCGGCATCGCTACATCAAGAATAACTAAATCCGGCTTAAATTCATTAATTTTATCAAGAGCCTCGCGCCCGTCAAATGCTACCGCAATTTCGAATCCGGAACGCTTCAAGCCTGTTTGCAGGAGTTCCACAATATCTTTCTCGTCGTCAACGATAAGTATTTTTTTCATATTCGGTCTTTGAAAATTTTTAACGCTTTGCGCTTTTGCTTATGCGCTATGCATTTTTCAGAATATTATATCAATGCTGTTTTACGAATTCGGCGAATTCTTCGATAAATTTTTTTTCTGCGCCCAAGAGATTCAGGTGATGTTTAAGCAAGAGAGTTTGATACGGCAAAAATTCTTTCGTGTCTGCAACCTTAAGGGCCAGCCAAGCTTTAACTTTCTGCAAGACTCTTTTGCGTAACCGCAGGCGAGCGAGAACATCGCGCTTATTTAAATGGGGTAAGAAATAAAGTGGGATATCTATGTCAATGAATGGCCTTTTATTTGAAAGCAGTGCCTGATTGCAGAGATAAACAAATTCTTTCTCGCCCTTAGCGGTTAAAGAATACATATATTTCTTGAGATGCGTTTGTCCGGAAAGCTCACTTTTTTTGATTAAGCCCTCTTTTTCCATCTTTTTTAAAGGGTAATATATCGATTGAGTGTCAAGTTGAGAAAAAGTATCGAGTTTCTTCTCAATAAATTTTTTAATATCATAGCCTGATGAATAGTGTTCTTTTAGTAATCCTAGAATTATGAGTTTCTGAATCATCTTAGAGTATTTTTATTCTACGGTAATGCCCAATGACCCTTTTTATTTTTCAAAGAAATGTAAACACATCTCCCGAATTATACAATTCAGGCCCCAATGCTCCATTGGATATTGAGTAATTGTTGCTTCATTCGTCATTGTTTCATTTGACATTGGTCATTTAAGTATGTAGCGTTATTAATAGTCCTAGCTTGTTTTTGCTTCCGTAAAAACACCCATGGCACGATACCGTTTATAGCGCAGATTCAAGAGTTCTTCTTTAGGCGTAGCAGAAAGTTCTTCTATATTCTTAAGAAGGCTGTTTTTTAAATTTTTAGATGCCTCTTGAGGGTTCCGATGCGCTCCGCCTTCGGGCTCAACAATCATCTCATCTACTATGCCTAAACCTAGAAGATCCTGGGCAGTTAGCTTTAAAACCTTGGCTGCTTCTTCGCGTTTTCCAGCGTCTTTCCAAAGAATCGCTGCGCAACCTTCTGGAGATATAACCGAATAATAAGCATATTCCATCATAAGCACTTTATCGCCTACGCCTATACCAAGGGCTCCTCCGGAACCACCTTCACCGATTACCGTTACCACGATTGGCGTCATTAAATAAAACATATCGCGGATATTTTCTGCGATTGCCTGAGCCTGCCCTCGCTCTTCGGCTCCGATGCCCGGATATGCTCCTGGAGTATCAACGAGGCAGACAATCGGCATATTAAAGCGCTCGGCAAGCCGCATAACGCGTATTGCTTTACGATAACCTTCAGGGTGCGCACAGCCGAAATTACGTTCGATATTTTCTTTAGTATCTTTCCCTTTTTGATGCCCTATAATAACAATTTTTTTCTCATCGAGAGTTGCGAATCCACATATAAGCGCTTTATCTTCGCCGAAGAGGCGATCTCCCGCCAAAGGCATAAAGTCTTTGGTAATAAGGCGCACATAATCAAGAGTGGTGGGGCGTTTAGGGTGGCGGGCTATCTGAATTTTTTGCCAGGGAGACAAATGGGAATATATTTCCTTTTTTAAATTTCTTAATTTTTTTTCCAAATTGTTAATTTCTGTGGATAAATCGATATCTTTTTTCGCAGAAAATCTGCGTAGCTCTTCTATTCGTTGCTCAAGTTCTACTATTGGCTTGTCGAAATCGGTATTTGGGATCATAAATCTTAGGGTTACAAAGGTTACGGATGTTACGAAAGTTGCATTTAAAATAGTTAGAATATTGTAACATTCGTAACTTGCTTAACCTTCGTAACTTTCGTAACCTAGAATAGCAGACAGTTTAATCAACAATGGTTACTTCCGTTCCTTCCGGCACAATATCGTATAACTCCTCGACTTCCTCGTTCTTCATTCTAACGCATCCTAAAGTAACCTGCTGGCCTAATTCTTGTGGCGCTGTTGTGCCGTGTATGCCATACCCTTTAAGGTTGAAGCCTAGCCAACGTGTACCTAAAATATTTTCCGTGCTATTGGGAGGAATTACTGCCCCAGTTTTAAACCAGGTGGGGTTTGTGAGCTTATTAATAATTTTAAAGGTTCCCACTGGCGTCGAATTATTTTTTCCGGTAGAAACAATGTAGGTCTTAATCACCTCATCCCTTACTTTTAGAAAAAGTAAATTCTGAGATTTATCGACCGCGATAGAAAACTTACAGGTAGCAATTTTAAATTCTTGTCCCGGGTGGATTACATCCGAGGCCAAAGCATTTGAGCGTTTAATTAGCCCTATAGGCGTGTTGAAATCTTTGGAGATTTTCGCCAAAGTATCCCCTGGTTTAACGACATACTTGACGCTGCAAGCGTCTATTGTGGGAGAAAAAAGAATTTTAATATTTATATCTTCAACTTGTTTCTGCAGTTCTTTAAGTTTATCTGCGTCATCCAAATCCTCCATGGCCTTTTTATATATCGCTTTCGCGCTCAAAAGGTCTCCTCTGGCAAGTGCCACAGAGGCTTCCTTGATCTGGGGAGGATCTATTTTTCCCGGTTTGTTGTTCTTACTTAAAACTACCATTCCTGCAATTAACCCAATCGCTGCAATAACAATGAGGCTTATGATAAATATTCTCTTCATCGTGGCTCCTTAATGAGCCCCATTTTGTGCCCTATAGGTTTCTCTCGCAATTTCGGTTTTGTCCGAAATTGCGAAAATAATCAATGGAGGCAAAACGGGGCGAATTAATCCCGAAGCGCTCCGGTTAGATTCCTTCGAAATCTAACCGGTATCTGCGAGCTCTAACGAGCGTATCGAATGACTGCTGGAAAACCTTGAAAAGATTTTACAGCTATATTAGGTCATTCGATGACAGGCGCGAGGGATAATAAACATTTATAGATTGGCGATCACCGATAAAAAATAAGTGGAATTACTATACCTATTAGGGCGCCGATAAAAACTTCCGTTGGGGTATGGCCCATGAGTTCTTTTAACCTGTTGTCGGTAATTTTTTTGTGCTCCTGAAGGTCATCAATCATCCTGTTAAGAATCCTTGCCTGCACTCCAACTGACCTGCGCCAACTCTGGGCGTCAAACATTGTTACGAAAGCAAAAATACACCCAAGTGCAAAAAGAGGGGTGCAAAAACCTTCCTGTTTACCTATGCATACGGCAAGTGCGACCACTCCTGCCGAGTGCGAAGAAGGCATGCCGCCGGTGCTTAATAACCAGTAAAAATTAAATCTCTTTTCACGTATGGTTGCCAAGGTAATTTTGCTGCCTTGAGTAACAACCCAGGTAAGCAAAGTAACCCAAAGAACCTTATTTGCGGCTAATTGCACCCAAAATTCTGCCATAGTAAATTACTATTATAAAGAGAAAAGGTGGTTTGAGCAACCAAAATATTTCGGAATGGTTAAGGTAACGCCCTCCGTCGCTTTTTGAGCTTCGGAGAGGTCTCGCTCGCCTCGGCGTAGCCAAAGGCTGTGCCGGGCCGAAGCTTTAGCGCAGGCAGAAAGCCTATAATCCTGCCTGCCGGCAGGCAGGATTTACGTGTTTAGAGGTAGGGTTTAAATGTATATAATACATAAAGGCTAACGACATAACCGTGGCCTTAACCGTTATTGGGAAGTTGTATGCAGCAGAAAAAAGGCAAGCATATAATAGCCAAACTGAGCCGGCCGCTTCAGCCTTATAGAGGGTATGGGCTTTCTCTATCGCGCCAGTTAATCTTCGTCGCACGGCCCAACTCGCTGGATAATATTTATACTAATTCAACAAAGGGCCTTCTATTTTTTCTCCTACCCTTACACTTTCTTCTTTTTCCGTTTGCTCTATAACTTTATTTACCGTGTTCTCTTTCGTGTTCTCTTTAATGGTTATTGCTTCGCTAGAAGGTGGCAATATCGCTTGCTCTTCTTGCATGGTTATTTTTGGTACCTTGCGCAGCGTGAACAGAATCACCACTAAAGAAATAGCCAAAGCTGATATGATTACCCAGATAGCAACCTTTTTATCCATCACTTTTCTCCTTATGTTTGCTGCCAGATTAAACCCATAGTGTCGATATCTTTATCTAACTCCGGGGCTAATACGCCAAAATCCGTCGTGGTGGGATAATAAGGCGGGGTCATTTCGGCAAGCATGCGCTCATCATAAAGAAAATTCCTTCCGTAGCCGGAAACCTGCGACGTGCCGGAAAATGTCCCAAAAGCGCCATATGTATTGGATATCACTCCGCCCAAAAGATTAACATCCCCGCTGGGTGATCTTGTCCTATAATTATCTACCGTAAATGCGCCCAGAACGGCCATAATTACGCCGTGAACGTCTAAATTACTGGGAGTTGTCGTTCCTATAACCACATCACCGCCCCAAGAGATAATACCTAAAACATTGTCAAACCCTTCGGCGTTGAGCCTGGGGCTGGTACTAAATTCTTCGTAGCGGACATGGTCTGATATTACGATATCCCTTTCGCTGGCAATGGTTGCTTGCGAAGCCTTTGCAACTGTGCCGGAAAGCCCTCTATTGCTACAGCCATCAGCCGAGCGGCATCCTAAATCATCATCTGAATATATAAGGATGCCTTTATCTTCCGTACCGTCAGGAATACCTTGCAGAGTTTCTTCCGAAGTAGAAGTAATGACGCCATAGGCGTCTTTTAAGACGGTTTGTACTTTAGTTGAGCCCGCGCCGGCGTTAGCGGTATAATCAACAGTAACGGTTTTTGTGGTACTTCCAATGACGCGATCATACGTATTAACGCTGTTCTGCGTAATTTCATATACCTGCTTTTCGCCGTTTGTACTCATAGCTATACTAGCGTTATCTTTATTTCTTGTGCCGTAGCCTTTAATGTAGATCCCCCCGGTAACGCTTGTGCCGTCGTTGGGGATATAAATTCCCGAGCCACCCGTAGTTTGATAGCCTACCTTAGCGCGCATATTATTGGTGGTGATCGAGTCTGCCAAATCTATCGTGTCTGCGCCGCGCTGGAACCCTTGATTAAATGTCGGCACATCGTAACTGCCGTTATGGTCACTTGCGAGTGGCCGCGGCCACCCCTGATTGTAAAAATAAGCTTCCAATAAGCCTTGCGTGACTTCGCTATCGAAATAAGCGCTCGGATTATTAGCAAAACAAAACTGTTCATTCGTATGCACCGGGCCGTAAAAACGCGTTCTTTCGGTGAACCAGACTCTCTCTCCGCTTGGAGAGGTATGATGATTGGTAAAAAGCGCGAAACGGGCAAAGTTAACCCTATGAACAGTAAGCTCGAATTTCCCTTGCAAGAAACGCACGTTTTTGTTTATTCCGGAAACAGAACCGCGCGCGTTTATAGTAAACTCATAGGGAAATTTAAAAACGTCGCTTCCCTCTTGATAAGCTTCTTTATCATTACCTGATGCGTCTTTCTGTTTACGAATAATAATGCCTATCTCGCGGGAAGTATTAGGAATGTTTGCGTTAAACGCAAGAGGGACAACTCCCATGGTTATTTCACCCTGCGCATTCGGAGCAGAAAAATAAGCAGTAAGCATTTCATGCAAAAAATCCAAAGAATTTTTGGATGCCGACGAGCCCGCGTATACCGTGAAAAACGCAATAGTCTTATCCTTTATTACCGTATCCAAATCTAGCAATATCCTTTCTTTTAATTCTGCTATGGCCTGATACAAACCGGCTTCCGCCAAATTAACTGCCTGGCTGTTTTTCTTCTCCCTTTCGCTGAATCCGCTCTCGTTAACAGCACTGCTTAAGTACGCGGCGGCCAATGTTAAAAGGACAACCGCTACTATAGAAGCTAACGCTAAGAGTGAAGCTTTTTTCATCATTAGAATTCTCCTTCTGCGGGTTCTTGCACCGAGATATCGTCCTCTACCGTTAAATTGTTGTTCCTTAAGGCTATTTGCGACTGCAATATATACTGATCATTCTCTTGCGTGGTTATGGCAACGTTTACGTAAGAACTATTTTCGTCAACGGGGCCGCCCGGTGTGCAGCCGGAACCGCCGCAGGAAAAAGCCAAAGAGATAATGTTTCCGGCAATACGCCTGGAAGCAGAAATCCCTTCCTTCATCCATAACTCAAATCTCCCCGGATGTCCGGCCTCGTCCAATAGTTTAAAGGTCACTTTTGAAAGTCCGGATATTTCTCCCCGGCTGTGGTAATTGCCATCCGTATCCCTGCAGATACTGTTATCCATACAACGATTGGGGCAACAATCAGCGTAGAAATACGGAGTATAGAAATCAACTCTTGTATTTCCTTCGCTTGAATAAGCCACGTGAGTGGAGTCCCAGCGGGGATTTGCGCGCCTTAAAAAATTTGCGATATTTTCGATAGCAAGCCTTGCTTGCTGCTGCTCCCTCAGTTTACCCTGGCCTACATGCCAGGCGCGATTGGAAGAAGTTAAAAACGTTAATATAGCTCCGGCCATAATAGTAAAAATACCGAGCACCACCAGGACTTCCACTAAAGTGAAACTCCAACGTCTTACAATAACCATTTCTTTTTTTATAATGCTATGTTGACAGTTCATAATATCGCAATTATTTAGTAACCAAAGTTACCAATTCTACCGAAGAATCCAGCCTGGCATTGCCATTGATATCTTCGGCGCCATTCAAAATTCCGTCAAGATTGGTGTCTTCTCCTATAACCCTGTTCCTACTTTTAAAAGAGGCTACAACTCTTATTTCTTTCATATTAGACTTAGTATAGGTGGTAATATCTCGGATTTCTATTCTACCGGCCGCTATTATTAACGATGCCTCCGGACGGGTTGTTGTTATGGTCGTGCTTGTGTGGGCAGATGAAGTAAACGCCAGGTAAAAAACATCGTTATTATAGTTATCTAAATTATCGAAGTCTTCTTTTTTGAGTTGTTCCATTTCATATTGTGCTGCGTTGCTGGCAAGAGTTTTATGCCTGGCCACATCCGCTAAGATGAATAAGCTGGCATAAACTCCTAAGATACCCACCAAGCAAAAAGCGAGAATACCCCCTGCTACCATAACTTCCACTAAAGACATGCTTTTTGATACTTTCATCATCAAGCCCTGTTAATCACACTTTAAACTACATTAAAATCCCTGTACTATAATTATAGAACACTTTCAGCTATAAAACAACTCTATTAGCTGAGGATTAGCGGGCGGAATCTAGCTTCCAGGCTATTGCACACAAAAAAGCAGTTTACCGCTTTATTGCACCCGGAGATTCTTATCCAGGCTGTGGCTTTAAATAAATCGTAGGATTGCGGTATTCTCTAGTTTTTATCTGACGCATTATTTTCAATATGATATAATTAATGGCAATGGGGTATATGTATAAAAAGCACAAACTAGTATATATTTTTTTCACGATATTGTCTATGGGGGTTTTATGCTATTTGCTTCTTTATTCGTTGTCTTTGCTTAAACCCAAGAGATTAAAATCGGCGGATTATGCAAAAATTAAAGAATTATTAGATTATAATCCGAGAGCGCTCTATAAATTTGACCCTGATGTTTCTTATATCCTAAAACCTCGCTTCGAAGGCCTACGCCACCCTTCTGGTAGATTCGTGCATCATACAAATTCTCGAAGTTTGTTGGGAACGGTAGAAATAACACAGTCGCCTTCTGTTGCAAAAATATTATTTCTCGGCGACTCCGTAACTTATGGCGACGGCGTCCCATATGAAAACACCTTTGTTTACCGCATGCAAAAGTTAGCCAACAAAAAATATCAGTTGTCAAACGGCAGTTGTCCCGGATGGAGCACCAACCAGGAACTAAAATTTTACGATAAATACCTGTCAGATGTAAACTGGAAGGCTGTTATTATAATTTTTTGCTTAAATGACCTGGTTGATTTTGAATGGGTATATGGTTCGGAAAAGGTTTTTAAAATGTCTGCGGAGATGAGAAAAGTAGGCGGCTTGAGCGGCTTAACGCAAACCCTGGAATCCGTTAAGCTTTTGAGAATAAGGAAGCATTTTAACTCCGATAGTAAAACTGTGCCTTTGGGTATGCAGAATAATACATGTTTATTTGCCTGGGATAATGAAAAAATGAAAAGATATTTCGACAATACTCTTTCGCCATTTTTAAAGAAGGCCGGGGCGAAAAAAGTTATTATTATTGCCATGCCGACAAGTAAACAAATGTCGGCATTACTTCTGGGCGCTTCCCCTGAAATTGCTTTGCAGCCGCAAAAACAGCTTAAATCTTACTGCGACAAAGAATCTGTTATTTTTCTTGAACCAAGCGGTTTTTTGCTAAAAAATAGCGCTAGCGGCAGGCTTTTTATTGACGATGTGCATTTTTCTGCATACGGACATAAGCTTTTGGCGGAATATCTCTGGCCCATTCTTGACACTTATTGCAAGAATTAGCATAACACTTAAACCACAACTCGATTGCTGCTGCCCACTAAAGAAGTTCCTAGAACAATCATACCCACAAATTCTTATCCAGGCTTCTATACTGAATGGCTTCTGATATGTCCTCGGGGCCTATATTTGCACGTCCGGCAAGATCAGCAATAGTGCGGGAGACTTTTAGTATCTTATCATAGGCGCGTGCGCTAAAGCCAAAATGCTTAATCGCTGATTTTAAAAGGTTTTTTACCTCGCTGGATAAAACGCAGGTTTCCCGCAGCTGCTTATGACTAATTTGCGAATTGAAAAATACTTTTTCTTTGCCAAAGCGCTTGCGCTGTGCGACTCTTGCGTTTTCAACTCTTTCCTTAATCGCGCAGGAGCTTTCCGCTTGATTTTGAGAATTCAACAAGTCCTCCGCTTTTATATCGGCTAATTCGATGTGAATGTCTATCCTGTCTAATAGCGGGCCTGATATTTTGTTGCGGTATTTCTGAATCTGCAAGCTTGAACAATGGCAGCTTTTCTCCCGTGAGCCGAAATAACCGCACGGGCAGGGGTTCATGGCGGCCGCGAAAAGAAACCTGGAGGGAAATTTCAGGCGCTTGGTTGCCCGTGAAATGCTGATAAAACCATCCTCAAGGGGCTGGCGCAGTGCCTCAAGTGCGTCGCGGTTAAATTCTGGCAGCTCGTCAAGAAATAAAACCCCGTGGTGGGAAAGTGTGATTTCTCCCGGCTTGATATTCGTGCCGCCACCCACAAGGGCGATGTTTGAAGAAGTATGGTGTGGCGAGCGAAAAGGCCTCTGGCTAATGAGCGGCTCATCTCCATCAAGAAGGCCGGCGATACTGTAGATTTTGGTTATCTCTAAAATCTCTTCAAATTCCATAGAGGGGAGAATGGTCGGCAGCCGGCGCGCCAGCATGGTTTTCCCTACCCCGGGTGGACCTATTAAAAGTAAATTATGCATTCCGCTAACTGCGACCTCAAGGGCGCGTTTGGCAAAAAGCTGGCCCTTAACTTCAGAAAAGTCAACTGGATACTCTACCTCTATATGCTTAGCCTGATTATCTGTTGTATGGTAAGGTTGACCGGGGCTTAAGCCGCAAAGAAAGGCAAGAGTATCGCTTAATGTTTTTACCGGGTATATTTCAAGGCCCCGCACTAACGCGGCTTCTTTGGCATTCTCATATGGCAGAATGAGTTTCTTTCCGCACTCCTTAGCTTTGAGCGCCATAGGAAATACGCCTGTTATCTTACGCGCGGCGCCTTCCAGCGATAACTCGCCTAAAATAAAATATTTTGAGAGATCAATGTTCGCCTGCTTGCTTGCGGAAATTAAACCAAGGGCAATTGCTAAATCGAAATGGGTGCCTTCTTTTTTTATGTGTCCGGGAGCAAGATTGATGGTGATTCTTGAGCTGGGGAATTCAAAACCGCTGTTTTTTACTGCGGAGCGGATGCGCTCACGGCTTTCCTTGACTGCCGTATCAACCAGTCCTACGACAGAAATAGCCGGCAGGCCTCTTTGGACATCAACCTCAATTTCTACCGGGTATACTTCAAGGCCTATATAGCCTAAGGAGGTGACTTTTGAAACCACTGGATATTTTGATAAATGTTACGAAGGTTACGGCGGTTACGGGAAGTTACGAAAGTTACATTTAAAAGTTCGAATTATTGTAACCTTCGTAACCTACGTAACTTTCGTAACATTCGTAACCTATTTCTGGTTATGAACGCTAAATTTATCTGGTAATCACTTCGCGGAACCTGCTTATAGCCGCGTTGTAAATAGTGATCTCGTGCGCTATGCCTGATATCCCGCCTAGAGTTCCGTCAAAATAAACATAATCCCCTTTTCGATACCCAAGAGCTTCTTTTGCATAGCTCTTCTTTGGATACACGGTAACGCGAATAACCTTATCGGACAAAAGACTGCGGGTTGTGGATAAGTGCAGTATTACATCGCCCATTACATCTTTCTCTACGCTGACCACATATGCTCTGCCGCTTAAAAACTTGTGCCTTAATTCGTGATCAAGCGCATAGGCTTGCGAAGGGTCGCCTTGATTATTGATTATTGCGCAAAGCTCTTCAAAGGCAGTATCCCCGTACACAACAAAAACGATTGCGAGGCTTACCAGAAAAGATATGATAGTTTTCTTCATGGTATGACTTTGTCCCGTACGAATCAAATTTATAATACTACGGAGAAGTTTGAGAGTCAACTCTTAGTTCGCGAATGTCCGCGAATTTGGGACGAATTACCACGAATGAATTCGCGGGAATTAGCGTTTTTAATTAGCGATAATTAGCGTTAAACCTTTTGTAAGCAGAAACAAAAAAACCTTCCTCGTGTGCAAAGCGCACACAAGGAAGGCTCTATGGAGATAATGGATGATGGCAGATTATCCGTGGTATTCTGGAATAAGGGGCCGTTTTTCGTTACCTTTCAGCCAGGCAATAGGCACCCATCCGGAAAAACCCCGATGTAGCCCAGAAAGAATCAGCACTTTCGCCTTACCCTCGTCTAATTTAATTTCCAGTACCATTGCCTTTGTATTTTTTGCTACGCGCAAAATCCTGTAAGATTCAAGAATCTCAAAAAATTTTGCCTTGTTGCCTTTGGCCAGGATCTTTATCATTGTATCGCAGGCGACTTCGTCCCTGGCTACTCCCAACTTATCCCAGCAATAAGGCCCGTGTAGCTCTACATATTTGCCATTGAGTTCTGCGTATTCGCAAAAGACAGGGCCGATAGCCAAAAACAAGGCTACTAAAAAAATTACTGTTATAGCTATTTTTTTCTTTTTCATGGCATTAACCTCTATGTTATTAATATCCCAGGGCCTGCTGCATAATTACCCAGCAAGTCTGCCCGGCAAACGTACCCTCGCTTATCCTGACTTTGGCGGCATGTGCCCAAAAATCAACGTCAAGGATAACCGCTTTAGTGCCTTGCGGTATTTCAAAAACGCCATTAGAAAGCCTATTGCATAAATAATTTTCCTTATTTTTGGCCATAAGATTGCTGGTTGCGGCCTGGAAATTCTTCTTGTCAACCCCGGCGTAGATAAAACCGCTGTCCTCAAAAGCCTTCAAAATTACTTCTTTACCGACTGTTTCCTGGTATTGAGCAAAGCTGGAGAAGGAAAATAAGCAGGATATAAGCGCAATAATGAGGAATAATACTAATATTCTTATATTATTATACATATCCACCCCCCTCTTTTGACTGTTCGGACAACCCAAGTACAAGAATACCATATTGAAGAAAAAGAAAACCAGCCAAAAGAGCCATTTCTGGCTTTTCTCTGTAAGCGGTTACAAATGAGGAAAAGTAAAAAGTATAAGGTAAAAGGTAGAAAGTGGGGTGGAAAAACGGTAGTTACTAGGAAGAGGGTTGTATCTATGACGCGTCAGCTCACAAGTAACAGGCAGCAAGTCTTTAAAGACCTGTTAGCCGCTAGATGATACTTTATGAAAATTCTATCTGCTATTTTTAATGTTCACGTAAGCAGAAATTGTGGGATTTATCTTCGCAAGTATTAAAAGCAGGCCCCAGAAAAGTAAAATGGCGCAAGTAATCGCTACTCCCAGAAGTAAGTCGGCAGAAAGATTCTTTGAAATCAGGAAAAGCTCTCCATTCCAGAGATGGTCTATTATCCCAAAAAAAACTCCGCCGTAGAACAGGAGGCCGAGCCAAAAACTCTCCACGCTCTTTCGCTTATTCCAGATGAAAGTTGTCACTATTGCCCCGCTTAATGGTGCCACATAACACATTTTAATTACCTCCTTAATGAACACATTGTTTTTTCAAGCGACCGTAGGGGGTGCCGAAAAAACAATAGTGTGAATTAACCCCGCAGCGCTCCGGGTAAATTTAGAATAAATTTAGCCGGTATCTTCTCCGCTTCGCGGAGCCTCCCTTTATACCATATTCCGGTTGTCGGGGTGCCCGGAAGTGCATTATAATTGTGATTTATTGATAAGCGAATTCCCTATGCCTATCTTTTTAAGATGATAATACCAATACGAGATTTGTCAAGAATTAGATAGCCGCATTATCAGTTGTCAGAAAACCGGTTATGTGGTATAAATTTAAGGACTTATAAGCGTCAATGAAGCAAGGGTTTGAAATGAGTTAATGAAAGTTTAAAGTGAACTAAAGTGTGAAGTGAGCTAAAATTAATTTTAGTCACCTTAGGCACTTTTAACTTCAAACTTTACTGGAGGGTTATGGGCAAATACAAAAGAGAGATGGCGCGGATACACTCAAAAAAAGTCAAAAAAGCAAGGCTAAAAGTACAGGCATTTGTGAAAGGTGAAGTCCCTTATGAGAAATTATCCAGGCGGGCAAAGGAACTTCTGGCAAAAAGAAAACGCAAAGAAGCAAAACCAGCCTAACAAATCACGTTATCGGCTATGGTTAAGATACTCGTATCGTCTTACGGTTACCGGTTGCGTAACTGGAAACGTCTAGCGTTTAACGTCCATCGTATTTATTGACGAACGACGATCACCTAAACACGATTCGAGCTACGCAACCTTTCAACGATTAACGTAACTTAGGCGGAGTAGTCGCGAGATTCTTATTCTCCAAACTTATAGTGCTTCCTCACTCTTTTCTTTATATTCCAGGTACACTTTAGCCCTTTAGGAAAAATTACGTAGTCGCCTTTATTGATAGCCACCTGCTTTGCGTCATCTGTCTCTACCTCAACTTCTCCTTCAATAAAGTAACAGCGTTCTTCATTGTCGTAGTACCAATCAAACGAACTTTCTTCTTTTTCCCATATCGGCCAGCGAAAAATACCTAATTTCTCTAATTGTGTTTTATCAATTTTTTCGACTTTAATTTCCATAAACCTCCTCCTTTTGGCCTGCTATAGAGGCAAACCATTCCTCTTGAAGTTCATTGATGCTAGAAGCTTCTCCGTAAGCATAGAGATAGGCTTTTGAAAACTCATATGATTGATTAATATACAGATTTAAAAAGGAGTAGAAAACGTCTTTACGGGGTTTTTTATTAATCAGAAAACCCACAAAACTGTGCGCTTGCGCGTAAAATAACTGCGAGTGCAATTTGTCTTGCGGGTAAGCTTTAAGCAGAATTAACTCTTCTAATTTGATATAATCGCCTTTTTTAATTGCGTTATTAAGAAAATTATTCACATCCTGCAAGGACGAGCTGCTTTCATAGCCAGCCAGGCCTTCATTGAGCCACAAAGGGATATTTTCAGGCTCAACTTTCAGAAGTTGCACGAGGATAAGGTGGGTAAATTCGTGGGGCAGATTATTCGCAAATAAAGAGTCTGACCAGTAGCCGGCTATAGTGGGTGTGTCTGAATAATTATATAATACCAGCGCATCTGTTTCCGGGGCAATATTGACCTTTAAATTTTTTAAAAAATTATCAAATCCTGCCCTGTCTTTCCAGATGAGTATCTGATACTTAGCGAGTAAGCTGCCTGTATATCCTGTGTCATCGATTACTTTCTGGTATATAGAGCGCAACTTTGCTCCGACATCTTCAGCTAAAGCATAGTCGGAGGCATACACCATAAACATGCCGTCAAAATATTTTCCTTTTAATTCGGCAGGGGGCGCCTGGGCATGGAGCGTGGTAGAAGAAAAACAAAAGCCTAAAAAAGTAAGTAAGGCAACAAAAAACAGTTTCACTTCAAAAGTGCCCTGGGTAATTATTTCTTTTCTAAAAGCTCAAGAATTTTATTCAGCCTTTCTACAAGCGGTATCAGAGTATCGCCTTTGCGTAGTTTAAGGCGCAGGGAACGGTTGCCTTGTATAATCTGGTCTAATGTATTTTCCAGGCGTGACAGCGCGCCAAAGCCGCGATGCAGAATAAAAGTCAAAGCAATGAGAAAGATTACCACTATGGCACCGAAATTAAGCTGGTAGGCTAGGTATGCTATCTCTGAAGCGGCAATAGAAGGGCTGCGCTCTATAGTTCGTACAGAAACGTAAGCGTTAAAACAAAATGACAAGATGACCAAAAGCACTACCGCTCTTAAAAATTTAAATCGCGCAGGTATTTTTAGCGGTGAAGCCAATCTTCTTTTTTGTTCCATAAACCCTCCTTTTAATGAGTAGATGCGGATACACGCAGATATTCCTTCGGCTTTGCTCAGGACAAGTTACGCGGAAATACGCACAATGCGTTTATCCGTGTTTAGTCCCGCCCCGCCTACACTAACGTTCGGCGGGATCCCGCAAAGCAAAGCGCATACGGGACGTTGTTCCGCTTCTAAAGTCTCATTTAAATTCTTTAAGAATCTGCTGATACTGCCCGTAATACTGTTTTATTCCTTCCAGTGACTTCATAAACATAACCCCTAATATATAACTCACCACAAGAATAACCGCAGTTATAATAATTTTTGCTTTGGTACTTAAGTTTTCTCTAAACCAGAGAAGCGGCAGGGCAAGAGGCCCTACGCATAAAAAAGAAACAACAAGGAAGGAGTTACTTAAATACCACTTTTCCTTTGAAAATCCAGGGACTGCTTTCGAAGATAAAAACTCTCCGCAGAAGCGGCACTTTACCGCTTCATCCTGGATGCTCTCGGCGCAATAGGGACATTTTTTCATAGTCAAGCTGTCAGCTTTCAGTCGTCAGCTTTCAGCTTTTAAAAATTTGTAATGCTTTACGCCTTTTCTTTCTCGGCTGGTAGCTGAGAGCTAATTACTGATAGTTATTTATTATACTCTAAAAAAAACCTTTGGGTAGTGAATTTAGATAAACGGCTTTCAGCTATCAGTCATCAGCTTACAGCTTTGGGAATTTTATATATTCTTTAAGCTGACAGCTGCTGGCTGTGAGCTGATAGCTATTTCTCATTAGTATACTACACAAACAAAAACCCTTGAAGATGATTTGTGATGTTAGTCCGGCAGGCACAACAGATAGGCAATCAGGCTCTCGCGAAAATTCTTAAGCGGCCATTTTTACTTTGGATGGTACATTCATGATGAAAGTTTAAAATAAAAACGTGGCTTATATCAAATACGTTGGAAGAATAGGTACACAGGGCGGTTATCGTTGTCTCATCAATTATTCTATCTACTGATGCTTCATAGGAAATTAACTTCTCCCAATCCTGGTCGCAAACCCAAGAACCATCTCCGCATACCCATAGCCCCTTGAATCCTCGCGCCAGGATATCTTTCTCTTTTTTATTCCACTTCCCCAACATCTCGATAGGATTAAAGGTAGCAGAGAGGCCATACCATTCCTCGCAGCGTACTATTTCAAATTGGCCTTTTTCTATATAGGCATCTATGTTCTCTATGCTTTTTCTTAATTCTGTGAGCGCTTTTTCAATGTCCCACTGAGGCAGAATAAGCCACATGCAAAATTGATTATCCAGTAATCCTCGCGTTAAAAAAGGAATGACCAGGTTTAGATAGTCCTCCTCGCTACTATAGTATAAACATG
>JAQTOI010000015.1 GCA_028713415.1 Candidatus Omnitrophota bacterium | reverse complement strand
CAAAAGAGGCGGGCGTTTCTTTGGTGATATCATTAGGGATTTCATCAAGTGTGAAACCTACCGCAAGCTTTGCCGCGATTTTGGCAATAGGAAAACCGGTGGCTTTTGAGGCCAGGGCCGATGAACGCGATACTCTCGGATTCATTTCTATAATCACCATGCGGCCGTCCTTAGGGTTGATGGCGAACTGGACGTTGCTTCCGCCTGTCTCAACCCCTATTGCCCGTATGGCGGTAATTGCCGCCGAACGCATTTTCTGGTATTCAATGTCCGTCAAAGTTTGTATGGGCGCGACAGTTATGGAGTCTCCAGTGTGCACGCCCATAGGGTCGAAATTTTCTATGGAGCAGATAATCAGTGCGTTGTCTTTTTTATCGCGCATGACCTCAAGTTCAAATTCTTTCCAACCTAAAAGGTATTCTTCGATTAAAAGTTCATGGATTAAACTTAAATCCAGGCCTCTCTTGACTATTTCCCAGTATTCTTCAACATTATAGGCGATGCCGCCGCCGGTGCCCCCAAGCGTAAAGGCTGGCCGCAAAACGCAAGGCAAACCTATATATTCTAAAGCGCCTTTAGCGTCTTCGAGAGAATAAATGGTGCGTGAGCGGGGTAGTTCAATCCCGGCTTTGAGCATGGTTTCTTTAAAAAGTTCCCTGTCTTCGGCGGCTGCAATGGCAGTTTCGTTTGCTCCGATAAGCTCAACGTTGTATTTCTTAAAAATTCCTTTTTTTGCTGCCTCGAAGGCTACGTTGAGCGCGGTCTGTCCGCCAAGGGTAGGTAGGCAGGCATCGGGCTTTTCTTTCTCGATAATCTTCTCAAGTACCTCTACCGTTACCGGCTCTATATAGGTAGCATCGGCAAATTCAGGGTCGGTCATAATGGTGGCCGGGTTAGAATTAAGCAAAATCACCCGGAAACCTTCTTCGCGCAGGGCCTTACAGGCTTGCGTGCCTGAATAATCAAATTCGCATGCCTGGCTTATAATGATTGGGCCAGCTCCGATAATCAAAATATTTTTTAAATCAGTCCGTTTGGGCACAGTTCTCTCCCTAATTCATTCGCTGTACTATAATAAGTTTTGCTAAATTCCAAACATCAATTTCCAAATCACAAATAAATCTCCAATTTACAATTACCAAATAACCAAAAAATAGTGTATCAGAAGATCGGATTATCAGTGGGAAGAATACCAGAGTATCAGAATATCAGCAAAATAAATCTGATATTCCGGTGTCCCGATAATCTGCCTATTGATATCCTGATGCCCTGACATACTTTTAGGTTTTTTGGTCATTGTAATTTATCTGTGATTTGGTGCTTGGAATTTGTGATTTTCATATAAATTTCGCAGTCCCTAATTAGCTTCTCCGCTAGCCCGTATGTCTAATGGGTTAAATTCCAGGTAGAGAAAAAATCTCCATATTGTTGAGGAAACGGTCCCGCAACGAGAGGGTTTGCCTCTGGGCGCAAGGCGCCAGGCACCAAGCGGAAAAATTTCCGCGATATCTTCTGTAGCGAAAGGATAAAATATCATAACCGAAGTAATAATTTTCTTTTTATCCAGATTCTGAACGAGCTGCCTGCGCGTAAAATTATGCGCTATAACGTCAAACCTCATTGCTTCAAGGCTTAAGTTGCGCTGATAATACCGGCTTAAGGCAGTAAGCGCAACCGCAATTTTCGCGGTTTCCTCCAGTGATATCACTCTACGGCGGCCTATGCGCCGGCATGTTGCTGCATCCGTAAAGTCATAACCTTTTATGCCGGAGCTTGAGGTAAAAAATTCTTTGCGGCCGTATTCAAGCAGCATATTTTCGCTAACACCAAAGAACTCCCTTAATTCGTAAGGGTTAAAAACCAGCAGCATGCCAGAAACTGTAGCTATGCAAGAAGCGGGGGCAATATTTTCGTTGAGATTATATCCTATGTTGATATGTGTAATATTTCCTTTTTTATTTTTTACTAACGCAGTTTCCCTAATAAATTTTCTTATGCCTTCCAATTCAGCCGCGAAAGCTTTCTTAATTTTTTCATCGGCTTCATTCTCATATAAGAAGCGGAATACGCTGTAAGCAACAAGGTTATCTTCTACTGATACGTACTCATTCCAGCTTCCCAGTGAGTCTTGTGTCTTACCCATGCTCAAAGCGCCGCGATAATGTTCAAGGCGCAGTGCCCATAAGCCTATTTCGCGGCCCAAATTATAAAACGATTGATCGCCTGTTTGGGCCCCGAAGCGCAAGCTAAGCAGCGCAACCCACATATTTGCTTGCGTGATTGCTCCGGAAGTCGCAAGGCATGCCCCGCTTGATGAATCATATGAGTAACACAGGCCCCTTTCGTCAAAGCGCTTCTTAAAAAAATCTAAAATTTGTTTGGCCTGATAATATTCTTTTAATTCCAAAAGCGCCAAGCCTGTGAGTGCCTGATCATAAGTTAGCGCTTCCTGCGCTAATAGTTCATCGTCTGAATTGTAAAAGCTGTCAAAGAGCCCTGTTTCGTTGTTTCTCTGGTGCTTGAGAAAAGAATATATGCCTTGCTCAAAATCTTTGTCTTCTATGGGGGCGTGAGCGTAAGCTGCGCAAGCCGCTAGAACCATACAGACAGAAATCAACAAAGCTTTCCACTGGATAAGCCTGGCAGGCGCCATATTTAAGAAACAGACTTTATCATATCTATAAATTGCAGGAACAAGTAGCGCGCGTCAAACGGCCCGGGGCCTGCTTCGGGATGAAACTGCACGCTCATAATGGGCAAGCTTTTATGCCGGCTGCCTTCGGGCGTGCGGTCGTATAAATTCAAATGAGTCTGAAACAGGCCCTCCTCCGATATGGTTTCAGGAAGAATTACAAAGTTGTGGTTCTGGCTGGTAATGTCTATTTTTCCACTTGCCAGGTCTTTAACCGGGTGGTTTCCTCCGTGGTGGCCGAATTTTAACTTTTGCGCCTTTCCTCCGAAAGCAAGCCCTAGTATTTGATGGCCAAGGCAAATACCCATTACCGCTATTTTGGCTTCTTTCTTTTTTAACTTTTCAATAAGCTGACGGGCTGTGTCAATAACATACGTTAGGGCTTGCGGGTCTCCCGGGCCATTGGAAAGAACAATTCCGTTTGGTTTCAGCTTCAATATATCTTCCAGCGTTGTTTTGGCTGGAACCACTATTACTTTATCTACAAGCTCTTTTAGATTACGCAATGTGCTGAATTTTATGCCGCAGTCAATAACGACCACGCTGAAAGGATTCTTCTTGTGGCAAGAGAGGCGGCGCAGGCCTAAATCTTCCGTCCATTCATAAGTTTTTTGGCAAGAAACCTCTTTTACTAAATCTACGCCCAAAATCGAAGGAGCTTTTTGAAGTTTGCGCGCAAGGCTTTGATGAGAAAAATCCTCTGTTGAGATGAGCCCTTTCATTGCTCCGCATGCGCGCAGATGCCTGGTGAGCGCGCGGGTATCAAGGCCTTCAATACCGACTACGTTGTTTTCTTTCAAATAATCGTCCAGGCTTTTCTCTGACCTCCAGTTTGAAACTACCCTGCTTTTTTCCTTAACTATAAATCCTTCTACCCTCACGCCATGGGATTCAATATCAGCGGGGTTTATCCCGTAATTACCTATTAAAGGGTAACTCATGCAGACAATTTGGCCCTTATAGGAAGGGTCGGTCAAAATTTCCTGATAGCCTGCCATGGAGGTATTAAAGACAACTTCGCCGGCTGTCTCGCCGTTGGCGCCAAAACCTTTTCCTTCAAGGTAAAAACCATCTTCAAGAAGTAATATCGCTTTCATGCCTTAGTTTTGTGTTTCAGGAGCTCTTTCGCGCTCGTTACAGCTTCATCTACAGTACTAGCTGCAATGACTCCCGGAATATTCCAGGAGCCCAAGCTGATAACCGGTCTTTTTAATTGCAGGCAATAGGCAATCTCTGAAAGAGTACCGGCCTCACCGGGAAGGGCGATAACTACATCTGCGCTTGAAACAACAATTGAGTTTCTGGCTAACCCGATTCCTGTTGGAATAACGATATCTACAAAAGGATTAGCGTCGCATTTCGCATAGGTTGGGATAATTCCCACCGACAGGCCGCCTGCGGTTTTAAAACCTTCACAGACAGCGTGCATAACTCCGGTGAGCCCTCCGGTAACAAGTACATCGCAAACCGCTGCCAGCTTCTTGCCCAAATCCTTAGCGATTCTTTCTGTTTCCTTGCTACACTCATGCCCGCCGATAACGCTGACTATGGTTTTACGCATATATTTAATTAATCAGAAATCAGATGACAGATGACAGATGACAGATGACAGAAAAACAACGCATAAAATTTTTAAGTGATTTAGTTTTTATTGCTCTTAACTTTATGCTGATATAAACTATATTCTTTTCTTTCTTGTTCGGTCTTCTCTCCCCTGTCGTCTGCTTTCTGCCCTCTGTCCTTTGTTCTCTGTCTTCTGTCTTCTGTTTAGAAGCGTCCCTGGGCAGAATCGAACTGCCATTTTTGGCTCCGGAGGCCAACGCCCTATCCGTTGGGCTACAGGGACAAAAGTAATCTAAGATATTATTTTTTCGCGCAGCAGGGAAAAAATAAATTCTCTCTCACCGACTTTTCCTTGCTGGATGGAAAAACGCTTAAAATAAGCAGCGCCTTTTTTAGCCAGAACCTCTTGCATCCGATTAAGGCAGCGTTCGTTGCCTGTGCCGCTTCCATAGGTGGTAAATAAAATCACTTTTTTGCTTTGCAGGCCGGTGCAATTATCCAAATACGTATTCATTGCCGGAGCCGGCCCAAACGCCCATACCGGCGTTCCGAAACACACAAAATCAAATCCGCTTAGGTCTAATTGCGCGTTCTGTATTCTGGCGCGTGCTCCCTTAAACGCTCTGGCCGCTTGAACAAAGAAATTATTTGATTCATCAAGGCTGCGTAACTCAATCATTTCTACTTCGCTTGTCTCTTTTAAATATTCCTTAAGGTAGTGCGCTACCATCTTTGTGTTTCCGGAAAATGAATAATAAATTATGGCTACTTTCATATGATTTTTAAAAAAGGCTTAATTGTTGTTTATCGGTATTTTTCTTATCTTCATCGTTAAATATCGAAATTGTCCCGTATTCTCCGTCGTAGCCGGCTTTAATTTCAAGCTCGCCTTTGCGCATGCGCATGATGCCTTCGACCAAACGGGCAGGCAGGCTCTTGGCTAAATCCTCTCTGGAACATTTGAGCAAAATCTCAAACTCCGTGCCGAATTGCGCTATCGCGCTTGTATAATCTTTTTCTACGGAAGTTGAACCTTTTTTTACGCCTTTTGAATCGGCGATAATTTCATCCAGAGGGATAAGGTTTTTGTAGGGGACAGCTCCTTCTAAGATGAAACCTTGCGGCCTGTCAGAGAGCTGCTCCACGCGGCTCATCACCCCCACGGTGACGGATTTACCGCATTTGGGGCACTTGCCTTGATACTTCTTTGTCTCCTGCGGGGAAAGGCGCACGCCGCAGAGCCTGTGGCCGTCAAAATGATATTTGCCTTCTTCCGGAAAAAATTCAAGCGTAGACAAAAACCGTTTTTTATCTTTTGCTTTTAAAGTTTCCCGTATCGCATTATAGCTTAATTCGCAGTTAAATATGTTTGCCTCGCGGCCGATTTTTGCCGGAGAGTGAGAGTCGCTGTTTGAGACTAAAGAAAAACGATCCAGCGCGCTTAGGCGCCAGTTCATTGCCGGGTCTGAGGAAAGCCCTGTTTCAAGGGCAAAAATTTTAGGAGTTTCTTTTTCAAAACAATCTTCAATTCTGTCAAAGCCCGACATTGAACCAAAGAGAGAAAACCAGGGGGTCCAGATGTGCCCGGGAATAATCATGCATGTCGCATCTATATCAAAAACAATATGTGCCAACTCCTGCGCATCCACGCCTAAGATAGGCCGGCCGTCGCTGGAGAGGTTGCCGCGTTTACCGAGCGCTTCGTTTATTTTTTCGACCGATTTAAAAGAAGGGCTGGTGATTAGATTGTGTATACGGTAGGTTTTCCCTTTTTTAGAATAAATACTGCTTACCTCTGCGGTCAGCATAAAATAAATATCGTTGTGCTTAAAAAGGCCGTTCCCGAGGTCTTGGAGGTTTTTTTTCAATTCCTGCAGCCAGAGATGGTGCGTAAAATCGCCTGTACCCATCAGGGTGATACCTTTTATTTTTGCCCAACGGCTGATATGCGCAACATCCATGTCGTGGCTGGTTGCGCGTGAATACTTTGAGTGAACGTGAAGGTCAGCTATAAATTCCATAAATCTTTAAGCTTTATTATTTTTGCTGGAAGCTTCCAGCTGTTGACTGAGAGCTTCTTTTATGTTTCCCCAATGGCTTCCGCGCCAATATATTTTTTTGCATCCCGGGCATTGCATAAAATAATCCTGATGCATGTACACGTAAGGAGGCAGAAAATCTCGCAATTTATCTTTCTTTGCCTCTTGCAGCACTTCATTGCATAAAGTGCAGCGGCTAAACATAGCTTTTTTATCAACAACCAGCGAAAGCTTTGTAAAAAGTTCCGCAAGCTGTTCTTTTAAATTCTCTGAACTTATCACCACGGTATTTTTTTCTAAATCGTCTATCTTGCCGCGTTTCCGGGTAACTATGGTGCGCTGGTCTCTTAGGGCAGTGATTATCAATGTCCCCAGGTTATCCTTAGTAAAATATAAGGTGTCAAACCCGGCGATGCGTAACCAGCGGGACAATTTCCCTAATTCCTTTGTTACGATAAACTTCATGGCAATATATAAAACGCATTATTGTTTAGCCGTTTTCTTATACGCGATGTTACCCAGATAAATTGTGTATTCAACCACTCCTTTAAGCGTGCGGCCAAGAAATGGGGAATTTTTTGATTTAGATATGAGTTCTTCTTTTTTAACCAGCCAATCTTGCTCTGGATTCACTATCGCGATATCGGCGTCGGCGCCCACGCTAAGGGTTCCCTTATTAATCCCCAGAATCTGCGCCGGTTTGGTGGTAAGTTTCGCCACAAGCTGCGGCCAGGTCAATATACCCGCCTGGATCAATTCTGTGATGCTTACTGCAAGTTCTGTTTCCATGCCTATAACTCCGAACTCCGCCCGGTCAAATTCAATCTCTTTTTCGTTTTCGGTATGCGGAGCGTGGTCTGAAGCAATCACGTCGATTATATTTGCGCGCAAGGCCTGCTTTATGGCTTCAACATCGGCTTTGGCGCGCAGGGGCGGGTTCATTTTAAAATTAGTATCGTAACCAAATACCGCTTCTTCGCTTAAACTAATATAATGCGGAGCGGTTTCGGCCGTTACCCGTATGCCTTTTTGCTTTGCATTCGCTATAATCTGGACCGATTCGCTGCAGCTTACGTGCGCTATATGTATAGGAGCATTTGCGCTTGCTGCGAGCTCTATGTCGCGGCCAACCCTCTTAAATTCTGACTCTTTTGAAATTCCGCGCAGGCCCAAACGTGTAGAAGTAAGGCCTAAGTTTACCACTCCGTTATTTGTCAGGCTTATGTCTTCACAATGGCAGGTTACGGTGAGCTTTTCTTTTTTTGCGGCTATGAGCGCCTCGAGCATAAGCTTCTGCGAATCGACTGAAGAGCCGTCATCGGATATGGCCGTAATGCCCTCTTCTTTTAGTTTTCTAATATCAGTGAGTTCTTTGCCGCAACGCTCCTTTGTAATAGCTGCGCTGATCAGGACATTTGCAAAAGCTGTGCGAGCTATAATATCTTTAAGAAGCCTGACGCGCTCTGCGCAATCAATCGCACAAAGCGTATTGGGCATGGCCAGCATGGTTGTTACTCCACCCCGAAGCGCCGCTCGAGTACCCGTAGCAATGGTTTCTTTGTCTTCCCTTCCTGGCTCGCGCAGATGTACATGCATATCCACGATTCCCGGCATAATTATTTTACCGGTTGCATCGATAGTTTCATCTGCGTTATCTTTAATTCCCTTGGAAACTTTGGCAATTTTTCCGCCGGTGACGAGAATATCGCAAACTTCATCAATGTTGTTGGCAGGGTCGATAACGCGGCCGTTTTTAAGCAATAAATTTTTCATTTAAACTTTATTTTCACCTTTTGGATTAGAAAAATGCTTGGTTGGATTTATATACTCGTTTGCCTGCGCAACCAGAAAGAGCACTGCCATACGTACGGCTATACCGTTAGTTACCTGTTCCAAAATGACCGAATGCGGCCCGTCGGCCACCGCAGAGGACATTTCAATGCCTCGGTTAATCGGCCCGGGATGCATAATAACAATTTTTTTCGAAAGTTTCGCAAGGCGTTCTTCGGTAATGCCAAAATTTTTAAAATACTCTAATTGTTTGGGGAACGCATCCTGGCTGTCGCGTTCAAACTGCATGCGTAAAACGTTTACCGCATCTGCATCGGCTATGGCCTCATCGAGGCTTTCGGTTACGGTAACACCCATTTCTTCTATTGCCGCCGGTATAAGTATTTTTGGAGCGCATACCTTAACGCTCGCCCCTAATTTCAGCAATCCCCATATATTAGACCGTGCCACGCGCGAATGTGCTATGTCTCCGATGATACTCACCTTTAAGCCTTTGATAGCGCCTAACTTCTCTTTTAAGGTAAAAATATCAAGGAGCGCCTGCGTCGGGTGCTCGTGCCAGCCGTCACCGGCGTTAACCACGCTTACACGCAAAGAGCGGGCAAGCATTGCTGCGGCGCCGGAATAGTTATGCCGCACTACAATGATATCAACCTTAAGGGCTTCGATATTCTTCCCTGTATCGATGAGCGTTTCGCCTTTTTTTACGGAAGATGTTTCGGATGCGATATTGATTACATCCAGTGAAAGCCGTTTTGCGGCCACCTCAAAAGAAACGCGAGTCCTGGTAGAGGGTTCATAGAATAAATTGACCAGAGTTTTGCCCCTGAGCGCCGGTACTTTTTTGATTTCCCTGCGGGATACTTCTTTGAAGGACTCCGCGGTAGCAAGAATCAATTCTATCTCTTCGCGGCTCAAGCTTTCGATGTCTAAAAGGTCTTTTCTCCTCCAGGCTATTGTTGCATTAGATTTTCTCACCGATAACCACCTCGTCTTTACCGTCGACTTCTTCCAGGCACACTTTAACTGTTTCCTGCGTTGAGGTCGGAATGTTTTTCCCCACAAAATCGGCCCGTATGGGCAATTCTCTGTGCCCGCGGTCTATCAACACAAGGAGCTCTACTTTCTGGGGCCTGCCAAAATCCATGATTTCATCCAAGGCTGCCCTGATAGTTCTTCCAGTGAAGAGAACGTCGTCAATGAGTACTACAATTTTCCCATTAATATCGAAATCTAACTGCGTCTCCTTTACAGTAGGATTAGAGTCTACGGCGGTAAGGTCGTCGCGATAAAGGGTTATGTCCAGCACACCCAAAGGCAACTCTACACCTTCAATTTCTTTAACTATAGCCTGTACGCGTTTTGCTAAATATGCGCCGCGGGTCTGGATGCCGATTAAAGCTATTTCGCCTACGCTTGAATTATTTTCGAGAATCTGGTGCGTCAGGCGGTAAATGATGCGTTTTATTTCTTCGGCAGAGAGAATAACCGCTTTTTCTTTAAAATTATTCATAGGGTTAAGGTTCTTTGCTCATTATCCCGCCTACGCCATGACTCCGGCGGGATTAATTCCCCTGTTTTTGCACCCGATAGTTCTCTCGCAATTTCCTGCGCTGCACGCGTAAGGAAATTGCGAAAATGTCAATGTAGGCAAAAATAGGGTCATTAAAAAAAGAACCCCGACGAATGTCGGGGTTTCAATAATTATCTTCTCTTTTGTTATGTTCATATAGCTCCTTGCCGGCCTCACCGGACCGACTTAAAGGCTATTTAACTGTAACACGTAAAATGCACGTTGTCAATTAGCCGTACCTGTCTCCTCCAATTGCATATCTTTGACACCGAGATCTTCCGAAGGGTCTTCCTCGAATATATAGTTATAACTTACAGCTTTAGGGCCTGCGTCTGTATTCTCAACCGTAATTTCCACTTTATCGCCGACTTCCAGGTAAGAGTCGTCCAGAAACTCCTGGGTGGTCAAAATCTTAGTGGTATCAACTACAATATAGGTTTTATCTTTGGCCACTTCTTTTACCAGGCCTTTTATGATATTTTTATTTTCAGTCTTCGCCGGCTCTGGTGTACTTTGAGTTTGTGGCTCTTGCATTTGCTGGGATGTGGCGGGCTGCGGGGTTTCTTGCGCGAAACTAACTGCTGCGATACCGAATATAAAAAGGAATGCGACAAAATAAAACGTAACTTTTTTCATATTCCCCCCTTTTGTTAATCGATGCAATAAAACCTTATCTTGCCATTACTAAGCAATTAAGATAAACCAGGAACGCTTTTTTGTCAAGATAAATCTAAATATAACATGAGCTGATTTTAAGGCCGCGCTTGCGCTATTTTCTCAACCACCTTTAAGGTTAATTCCACGGTACTATTAACGTCTTCCATGTTAAAAACTCCCGTTGGCGCATGGATATAGCGCGTAGGTATGCTTAAAACTCCTGTGGGGATACCCTCGCCTGCCAGATAAATCATAGCGGCATCGGTCATGCCTCCTTCGACCACCCCGATTTGATGTTTAATATGGTTACTTTTGGCGGTTTGGATAAGCATATCCTTAACTTTTTCATTCACGATTACGCCTCTGCCGGAAGCTTCGATAATAGTTATGGCGACACCTTCTCCTAATTTCCAGTTTGATTCTACCTCTTTAACCTGCGGGTTATCCCCTGCGACGGTAGTATCAATGGCAATGGCAAAGGAAGGTTGTATGGCAAAAGACGCGGTGCGTGCGCCTTTTAACCCAACTTCCTCCTGGGCGGTTGCCACAGCGTAAACCTGGGCATCAACTTTTATTTTCTCCATAATTTTAATAAGAGCATAGCAGCCAACCCTGTCGTCAATCGCCTTACCAAAATACAATGAGCCGTTTAATAGCCCCGATACCGGTTCAAAAATTATAGGGTCGGCAATTTCTATTCTCTTAAGCGCATCTTCCCTGCTTTGTACCCCGATATCAATAAACATATCTTCATATTTAGCCGGTTGCTTTCTCTCTTCCTCTTTCATTAAGTGCGGAGGCTTAGCGCCGATAATCCCCGTAACGGGCCCTTTTTTAGCTTTAATTATTACACGCTGCCCCACTAAAACGCGGTCATCAATGCCTCCCACTTTAATGAAATTAACGTACCCTTCTTTGGTTATATATTTAACCAGAAGGCCAACCTCATCCATATGCGCGGCGAGCATTATTTTCTTTTTTCCTTTGCCTTTTTTAGCCACGACGTTGCCGAAATTATCCGTATAAACCTCACTGCAGGATTTTTTCAACTCCTCCTGCATAATAGCTGCTACTTCTTTCTCATACCCGGATACGCCTGCGGCGTTAATTAATTTTTTTAATACATTATCCATATAACCTCCTGACAATAGAAACGGATCGCCGCGGATATTTACGCGGAAATACGCTGAAACTTTCCGGCGTTTATCCGCGTTTCGTTCCGCGTGTTTCCGCTTCTACTTTTCAATTTCTTTACCCACGATAATAACGAACTCTCCCTTGGGTGGATGCTTCCTGAAATGTTCTAAAACTTCACTGATATTTGCTTCTAAAACTTCTTCGAATTTTTTTGTAAGCTCACGGGCAACAGTTACGTTACGATTGCCTAAAGCCTCCCTTAAAGCTTCTAAGGAATTAATAATCCTAAAAGGCGACTCAAAAAAAATACAAGGCATCTTAAATTCACGGAATTTTTCGAACAACCTCGCCCTCTCGCCTTTTTTGCGCGGCAGATATCCTAAAAAGGCGAAGTTTTCTCTTGGGAGGGAGCTTGAGGCGAGTGCGGTTATTACGCTAGAGGCGCCTGGAAGCGCGCTAACACTAAGCGCCTGGTGCCTGCATTCACGTATCAATTTGTACCCGGGATCAGAAATTGTAGGCATACCTGCGCTTGAGACAAGAGCAATGTTTTTGCCTTGCTTTAGTTGTGTGATCACCCAAGGTATTTTTTCTACCTCGCTGTGCTCATAGAAACTGCTTAAGGGCTTTTTTATAGAGTAGTGCGCAAGCAACATTCCTGTTTTGCGGGTATCTTCGGCCAAAATCAAATCAACTTCTTTGAGGATTCGCAGGGCGCGTAAAGTGATGTCTTCGAGGTTTCCGATAGGAGTGGCAACTATAAATAACATTTTATAAAATTCCAAGCACCAAATTACAAATTACAAATAAATCCAGTGTTTCAAAATATTTTCGGTTTGAGGTTTCGATCATTGGGTATTGGGTTTTGTTTGTGATTTGGGATTTGTATTTTGTAATTTCAGTTATGTATTCATTCTACAGTAACTGATTTAGCCAAATTGCGCGGTTGGTCTATTTCCCTGCCAAGGTTCTTAGCCACATGATAGGCAAATAGCTGCAATGCAACCGCTACCAATAGAGGCGAAAAATCTTGATATTTTAGGCCGGGTATGTAAATCAGTTCGTCGCTCAATCTACTCGCCTGGGTATCTGTGCGATTGACGATACCTAAAATTTTTCCCTTGCGCGCTTTTATTTCCTGTATGTTAGAAATCATCTTATCGTATAAATCGTCTTGAGGCGCAATGCAGATAACTCCCCGATATTCGTCAATTAAGGCAATAGGCCCATGTTTCATTTCACCAGCCGGGTAGCCTTCCGCCGGTATATAAGAAATTTCTTTTAATTTTAGCGCACCTTCAAGTGCCGAGGGAAAATTAATGCCCCGGCCTAAAAAAAGAAAGCATCCGAACCTGGAAAAATCTTTGGCAATAGTTTTTATCTCTTTTTCTTTTCCCAGAATCTCCTTTTGGTAGCGCGGAATCTGCCCTAGTTCTTTAAGCATCCGGCAAAAAGATTTTCTCGACAGAGTCCCGCGGATATGCGCCGTGTGCAAACAAAACAATAGCAGCGCCATAATCTGGGCGGTATAGGCTTTTGTGGAGGCCACGCCGATTTCCGGGCCCGCATACGTAAAAATAAGCCCGTCGCTTTCTTTGACAAGGCTTGAGCCTAAAACGTTACAAATACTTAAAACCTTAACGCCTTTTTTCTTGGCTTCCCGCACTGCCGAAAGAGTATCAGCGGTTTCTCCTGACTGTGAAATCGTAATAAACAGGTCTCCTGTGTGGAAATTTATTTTCCGGTAACGAAACTCTGACGATGTATCAATCTCTACATCAAGGTCGCAATACTTTTCCAAAAAATATTTTGCGATGTAGCCGGCGTGATAAGCTGTCCCGCAGGCGGCTATAAAGACATTTTTCACCTTTTTCAAGAACGGATTTTTAAGATTTATCTGAGGAAAGCGGATTGTATTGCCCGTAACATAAAGCGAAAATATTTTACGTAACACCTCAGGCTGTTCAAAAATTTCTTTGCGCATGAAATGTTCATAGTGCTTCTTTTCCGCGTCCTGGGGGTGTATGGAAATTTTTTCTATCCTGGCACCGAGCGGTTTTTTATCAAAGCTGAAGATTTTGACCTCGTCTTTTTTTAATATGGCAAGCTCTCCGTCTTTTAAATAAATCACCTTGTTTGTGAAGGGTAGTATGGCCGGTATGTCCGAAGCTAAAAAATTACCGTCTCTTCCTAAACCAATTATTAGGGGGCTTCCTTTGCGCACGCCGATTAATTCATCCGGCGTGCGGGTTGAAATGACGCTCAAAGCGAATGAGCCGCTAAGCTTCTTTACGGCCGCAAATACCGCATCTTCAAGGGAACCCGAATAATACTTTTCAATCAAATGAACTATAACTTCCGTGTCGGTTTCGCTTACAAATTTATGGCCCTGGCGAATAAGTTCTTCTTTCAGCGAAAGATAATTTTCTATAATGCCGTTATGGACCACGGATATCTGCTTTTTGCAGTCGAAATGCGGGTGAGAATTAATCTGGTTGGGTTTGCCGTGCGTTGCCCAACGGGTATGTAAAATGGCGAGTGGGTATTGGCTGTTCAGTTCGTCTCGCAGCTCGCACTTTAGTTGGTTGATTTTCCCCTGACGTTTACGAATGAAAAACTCTCCATTCTTTATGGCCGCAATGCCGCATGAGTCATACCCGCGGTATTCTAGGCGGCTTAGGCCCTCAACGTATGAAGCTACAGGCATGTCTTTTCCTATGTATCCGAAAATTCCGCACATATTTTATGTTTATATTTTTATTACACAGATTATTCCAGATGTCAGAGGTCAGAGGTCAGAAGTCAGAAGTCAGAAGTAAAGCTTTTCTGTCATCTGTCATCTGTCTTCTGTCTCCTGTCTCCTGTCCTCTGATAAATAAATCTGCGATTGTCTGCGTTGATTCCTTAATTGTTTATTCGGGTTTCTTTATCTGCGGTAATCTGCGTTCTAAAATAGTTTTCTACTTTTTTGTTCGTAAAATAAATTACCAGCGCGCCTGGATAAAAGCAATAAACGATAAGCTGCGTAATCAGTGCTGAGTTAAGAATTGCCGCCAAAGAGATAAGCGCTAACCAAGCAAAGGAACCCAAAACGGTCACTTTGCGCGCCCATTCTCGTTTTAGCAACAATCCCGCTCCGCTTGCGGCTAAAACGCAGGAGGTAATAATATAGATAATATTAAGAATTTTAAATTGCCTGTAGGTTATTTGTACCGCAAATCCTTTCGACTTAAAGAGCGTCGTAATAGTATTGAGATCCTGTGGGGTGGTTTTTAAGTAGGTGGTAATAAAAATAGCCGCAAAGAAAAACCCGAATACAAAACAATTTAAGCCCCCGAATATACTTATACCCAAGGGCTGTTTATTATTATCCATATAATTAAGCTTTCAGCTGTCAGTCGTCAGCTTTCAGCTTTGTAAACTTTTAATATATTCTTTTTGAGCTGATAGCTGAAAGCTGTTAGCTGACAGCTTTATAAAACGCGTCCCCAGCCGGATTTGAACCGACGCCATAAGCTTGAAAAGCTCATGTCCTGACCAGACTAGACGATGGGGACATAAAATGACCGAAGACTAAAGACCAAAGACAAATACCGAAAAGTTTGACGTTGCAAGTGCCTAAAGTGAGCTAAAGTTATTTCTATCTTGTAACTTTAGTCACTTCAAACTTTAGTTCACTTCAAGCTTATGTTAGAAAGCATTCGGTCTGTAAACTGGGTCTATTTTAAATATTAAAGCTATTTTGTCAAGCTTTCACCGCAAAGGCGCAAAACAGCGCCGCAAAACCGCAAAATTAATGAGAAAATAAGTATTTTTGCGCCTTAGCGTAATTTCCTGGTTTGGCGGTGTTATTTAGCATTTCAAGAAACCTATAAATATCTTATTCTTCTGGAATAATGCGGGCTATGGAAGAAAGTTTATCGTTATCGTCAAGATTGATCAGGCGTACCCCTTGGGTAGAGCGTCCGGAAACGCGTATATCTTTTACTTTGCTGCGTATTAGCACGCCTTTCTGGGTAATGCACATAAGTTCGTCTTCTTCCTTGACTAAAATGAGTTTTTTAACTTCGCCTATTTTAGAAGAAAGCTTGATATTGATTATTCCTTTGCCTCCGCGCGACTGCAGCCTGTATTCATCTATGGTGGTCCGCTTACCAAAGCCTTTATCGGTTGAGGTTAAAAGATAAAAACCTTCTTTCTTAAGCTGCCCCTGAATAAGCACCATGCCCAAAACCGCATCGTCCTTAGAAAGCCGCATCCCCCGCACGCCCTGGGACTGCCGGCCAGTCGGGCGCACATCTCCTATTGCAAAACGTATGGAAAGGCCTTTTTTGGTAGCCAGCATCGCCTCGTCTTTTTCTTCGCACATGCCTGCGCCGATAAGGCTGTCTCCTTTATCTAATGTTATGGCGCAAATCCCGCTCTTGCGCATATTGGAAAAAAGCTCTAAGGAAGTGCGTTTAACTACTCCTTTCTGTGTGGCCATGAAAATAAACTGGTTGGGATTAAAATCGCTTATGGAAAGCACGGTTGCCAGTGTTTCCTTGGTGTTGAGATTAAGCACATTAATTACTGCTCTACCTTTTGAAACGCGGGTGCCCAGTGGAACTTCATAGGTTTTGAGGGGGTAGACCTTGCCTTCATCGGTAAAAATAAGCAGAGTGTCTTTGCTGGAAGCGACAAAAAGCTGCTCTACAAAATCTTCCTCGGAAGTCGTCATTGCCACGATACCCCGGCCTCCGCGTTTCTGCTGCCTGTAGCTGGTAAGAGGCTGGCGCTTAATGTAGCCGGAGCCGGTAATCGTGACTACCATATCTTCTTCGACTATTAAATCCTCGATTTCGATTTCTTCTTTTTGCGCGACAATCTCCGTGCGCCTGTTTTCCGGAAACTTTTCCCGCAGAAGCTTAAGCTCTTCCTTAATGAGCTCTTCCTGTTTTTTCTCCGAAGCCAAAATCAGATTATAATATTCTATTTTCTTTATAAGTTCGAGGTACTCGGCGTCTAACTTTTCTCGCTCGAGCGCGCATAATCTTACCAGCTGCATTTCTAAAATCGCCTGGGCCTGGACATCGGTGAGTTTGAATTTCTTCATCAGGCCTTCTTTTGCATCTTCGGGGTTCTTTGATTTTTTAATCAGTTCGACCACTTGGTCTAAAAATTTCAGCGCTATTTTTAAACCTTCCAAAATATGCGCCCGCTTTTGTGCTTTATCCAGTTCAAATTTGGTCCTGCGCACAATAACTTCTTTACGGAAATTAATGTGGTAGGCCAGCATTTCCTTTAAGGTAAGGGTTTCGGGCCTGTGGTTGACCAGCGCCAGGACATTGGCGCCGAAGGTCGTTTCAAGATTGGTGTGTTTATAAAGCTGGTTCAAAATAATTTCCGGCTGTATGTCGCGCTTCAGTTCCAATAGTATCCTGATACCGTCTTTATCGGATTCATCGCGCAGATCCGACACGCCTTCGATTTTTTTGCTGTTGATCAGTTCAGCGATTGACTCAAGGAGGTTGCTTTTATTAAGCTGGTATGGGATCTCGGTAATAATGATTTGGGAGCGGTTTTTTTCATGTTCAATGGAGGCTTTGGCGCGCAGCGTCAGCTTTCCCCTGCCTTCCTGATACATCTTTAAGATGTCGCTTTTTCCGCAGATAATGCCGCCGGTGGGAAAATCCGGGCCTTTAATAAAACGGTGCAGTTCTTTAATGTCAGCCTTGGGGTTATCCAGGAGATAGTCGAGTGCGTTACATACTTCGACCAAATTATGCGGGGGCATGTTAGTTGCCATACCCACGGCAATGCCGCTTGCCCCATTAACCAAAAGGGTCGGCAAAATAGAAGGTAATACCTCCGGCTCGCTTAATGAGTTATCAAAGTTAGGGAAAAAATTAACCGTATTTTTGTCGATATCCTCCAGTAAAAAATCGGCAATAGCCGAAAGCCGCGCTTCAGAGTAACGCATTGCCGCGGGAGGATCTCCGTCTATCGAGCCGAAGTTTCCCTGGCCGTCAATTAAAGGATAGCGCAGGGAAAAATCCTGCGCCATACGCACCAGCGCGTCATAAACTGCAATGTCTCCGTGCGGGTGCCATTTTCCAAGAGTTTCTCCGACGATGCGGGCGCATTTCTTGTGGGGTTGGTTGTGGCGCAGGTGCAAATCGTGCATCGCATAGAGAATCCTGCGCTGTACTGGTTTTAGCCCGTCGCGGATATCAGGTAGGGCCCTTCCCACGATAACACTCATCGCGTAGGAAAGATAAGAATCCTTTACCTCTTCCTCAAGGTACTTTGTAACGATATTTTCTTTAAAACCCTGTTCTTGCATATTCAGTTGTCAGTTGTCAGCCATCAGCTATAAAACCTGACGGCTGCTCGGCTGGTAGCGTAATTAGATATCGAGGTTTTTGACCTGATGCGCGAATTCTTGAATGAATTCACGCCGCGGCTCGGCCTCTTCACCCATGAGAATAGTAAAAATCCTGTCCGCTTCCACCGCATCTTCAAGCGTCACTTGAATAAGCGTGCGCTTCTTTGGATCCATGGTGCTTTCCCAGAGCTGCCCCGGGTTCATTTCTCCCAAACCCTTATAGCGTTGCAGGTGCATTCCTTTGGTCGCCATTTTACGCACTTCTTCAAGAACCATTTTTAAGCCCTGGCAGCGCACTTCCTCTGTCTCTTCATTCTTCAAAACATAATTTTCTTTTTCCGACGGTAGATAGTCTTTTAGCGAAAGGCCCAGTTTTGAAAGTTCGTCGCCTATTTTTTTTAACTCATGCGATTCAAAAATATCTACGCTGTCCAGCTCATCGGCCTCTCCGTATTTTTCTAAATCGTCTTCATCGCAGACAAAGACGGGTTTATGGTTAACTATTACCTGATATATAGGATACTTTTTCTTTTTTTCATCTATCGCATCCAGATACAATTTGAAGTTCACGCCTTTGCGTTCCAGAGCCAGGCTTAGTTTCTCCACTTCGATGAGACTATTAACAATCTTTCCCACATCTTTCTGGTCATAGGTCTGCTTTTCCTTGCCTATTCTTGCTAAGGAGGCGTCTTTTGTGCCCAGCTTCAGGATTATTTCATTCATCTCTTTTTCGGTATGAATATATTCTTCCCAGTCTTTGCGTTTGATCCGATAAAGCGGCGGCTGGGCAATATAGATAAAGCCTCCTTCTATCAGCTTAAGCATCTGCCGGTAAAAAAGCGTAAGAACAAGGGTGCGGATGTGAGAGCCGTCGACATCTGCATCAGCCATGATTACTACTTTGTGATAGCGCAGTTTGGTTACGTCGAATTCTTCTCCCACGCCGGTGCCCAGCGCGGAAATAATAGTGCGGATTTCTTCGTTGCCTAAAATTTTATCCAGCCGCGCTTTCTCGACGTTTAAAATCTTTCCTCTCATGGGCAGAATCGCTTGGAAGTTTCGATCGCGAGCTTGCTTAGCGCTATTATGCACAAAAATTCCGCAAGCTAACGCGAAATTGTGAGTGTTTGGCACTTCGATATCGTAAACATCTATGTTCTCAGAAAGCTTGGCGATAGATTTTATCTTATGATTAAAGTTTTTTATTGCCTCAACTAATGATTCTTTGTGCCCATTGAAAAATCTGTCAATAAGTGTTTGTAGTTTTACTAAATTATTATTTTTTTGGGGTAAGGCGCGACGCTCCTCGTCATATAAATTAATATCGTCATATTTTTCATACACTTTTTTCGCAAATGCCAAGCTGGAGTTTAGGTATGTTTGATTATATGCTATTTTTCTTTTTGCGCGGAATTCTTCAGTCCATTGTTCTTGTGTTTTTTGTTGCCGCCATTTTAGAAGACTACCATTCCGCCATTCTTTTTTTGCCGCCAAGGAAAGAAGCTGCTTTGACTCTGGATGTTTTTTAAAATACTCTTTAATTACATGGGCCTGCTTAATTCTGTTTTGCTCTTCAGACCAATACTCCTTCTGCATCCTGTTAAGCCTATCGCAAGACTGCATTCTATAATCTCTATTGGTATAGTAAAATTCCAGAAACTTTTTTGCCATGGATTGTTTGTAAACGGGGTCTAGCCATTGCTTCTTGGCACGTATGCTCAAAATTTCACCGAGCTTTTCTTTCATTGTTTTAGAAATATTTTCTCGATAGCGCGGTGTTCGTCTAATGGTATTGCATTTTTCTTTAACTTCTTTTGTATGAAGGGTCCGGGAGGCGTGTTTTCGATGAATGCCTAAATGTTCATCGCTGGTCAACCGCATAATATTATCGGGATTGTTGTTTAGTTTATTAAAGTCTTCGTGGTGCCTGTGGGCCCCGCGGTTTTTGTTATAGATATTATTAAGAAGATTATAGTTATCAGCCAAAAGATGGGTAAACACCCATTTGTGCGTTTTTGGATTAAGAACCATTTCATATCCAGCAATAGTAATTCTTCCTTCTATTTTTGAAAATTTTTTCCTAAACGGCATGAGGCTCATTTCAGACGTTAAATTTTCTGCTTTAAGGTATGAGCCATCTCGCAGCATAAATTTGTGATCCGGAGTGCAGACTATGGTTTCCCCGCTATCAAGGACAATTTTTATAACTTCCGCTTTCTTTCTTGTGCGGCGCGGAGATAGAATTTTTTCTATGCCGATTTCTCCATTGTCTTTTATCGTATAGCAAAAGTGTTTCTTCCCTTCCAGATTTTCCTGTACTAAGTCCTTAAAGCTTATATTTCTGCCGTCGGCCAAGCTAATTTTTGTATCGCCGCTAAAACACCCGCCAGCGCTTTCTCCTTCTACTATGAACACCTCGCAGAATTGTGGATCGCGCTCGGAACAATCCGCAAGTTTTCCTGGCAGGCTTCCGGCATCCAGGGCGCCTTTGCGCCGGGTGAGTTCCCGCGCTTTTCTGGCGGCTTCCCTGGCCTGTGCAGCGAGTAACCCTTTTTCGATGATTTTATTTGCCACCGGAGGGTTTTCTTCAAAAAAAGCGCTTAAGGCTTCCAGGGTAACGGAGTTAACCAGGCCGTCTACTTCGGAGTTGCCCAGTTTTGTTTTGGTTTGGCCTTCAAATTGGGGATTGGGGACTTTGGCGCTGATGACCGCGCATAGGCCTTCACGCACGTCGTCTCCGGAAATACCCTCGATATCTTTAAGCAGGTTCTTAGTTTTGGCGTATTGGTTAATAGCTCTTGTTAAAGCGGTTTTAAAGCCCGTAAGATGTGTGCCGCCTTCAATGGTATTAATGTTGTTGGCAAATGAAAAGATGGTTTCCTGGTAGCCGTCGTTATACTGCAGGGCTCCTTCAACCGCAATATCTTCCTTTTCTTTAGAGAAATAAATTATTTTTTTGTGCAGGGGATTCTTGTTACGGTTTAAATATTCAATGAACGACACAACTCCGCCTTTAAATTTAAAAACCGCTTCTTTGTCGTTACGCTCATCTTTTAAATTTATCTCGATATTGGGATTTAGAAATGCCAGTTCCCGAAGGCGCTGCGAAAGTACATCGAATGAATACTCTGTGTTTTTAAAAATTTCCCTGTCGGCTCTAAAGGTAATTTTTGTGCCGGTAGCTTTGGCCTTGCCTATCACTTTAACCGCGGTCTTGACCTGTCCGCGCTCATAGCGCTGGTGATAAACTTTTCCGTCGCGTTTAACTTCTGCCTCCATCCACTCGCTTAGCGCATTAACTACGCTCACCCCCACCCCATGCAACCCGCCGCTTACCTTATATGCTTTATGGTCGAATTTACCCCCGGCGTGCAAAGTGGTTAACACTACCTCAAGGGCCGACTTCTTCATGGTTTTATGGATATCAACCGGAATGCCTCTTCCGTTGTCGTCCACGGAAACGCTGTTATCGCTGTTGATTATCACTTTTATGGCATCGCAGTACCCGGCGCTGGCTTCATCAATGCTATTGTCGACTACCTCATAAACCAGGTGGTGCAGGCCGCGCGAAGTGGTGTCGCCTATATACATTGCCGGCCGCTTGCGTACCGCTTCAATGCCGCCTAGAACCTGTATTGTGGTTGCGTCGTATTTTGAACCCTGGGGTTTCTGTTGTGTTTCCATAATGGTTAATTTTTTATCCGATGGTGATTTTTATCTCCTCGATATAGCTAAACTCTTTCTGTATTGCTTTGAGCAACGCGCCTTTTTTCAGGTTAAACTCATAAACGATGCCGGATGAATCGGTTTTAAAGACCAGTGTGTCGCGTTGTATTTTTTTTAAGCTAACGTGCTTAACAAGAGCTTTATCTAAATTAGCGTTAATAACTTTATGCAGTTTTTCGGCCTCAACATATTCGCTTTTTTTCTCCTGTAAAAAATTTTTTAAGAGTTCTTTTATGTGCGTGGCCATGCAGCTTTTATATGCGCAAAGGCAGTACCAGATAAATATAGTCCTCTTTCCTTAAAATAGCGGGTTTTTCGTTTCCAAAAAACTCAAAGCTTACTTCCTCATCCGGTAAATTTTTAAGCGCGTCTATAATGTAGTGTGGGTTAAACCCTATTTCTAAAGCCCCGGCTTCGTAACGGGCATCTACCGTCTCTTTTGCTTCGCCTAATTGCGGGGTATTTTTAGAAATAACAATGGCGCCTTTCTCTAAATTTAATTTTACTCCTTGATAGTCCTGGGTGGAAAGTAAATCTGCCCTGCGCAAAGCCAGCATAAAGTTTTGACGATTAATTATAAGTTTATCTTTATTTTCTTTTGGAATGTATTGAGTGTAGGCTGGAAATTCTCCCTCGATGGGCCGGGCGATAAACTGGGTGCTTTTTAGGTCAAAGCCTATTTTATTTTCTTCCGTAAAAAGAAGGATATCATCGGTTATGTCTTTTATAAGCTTGTAGAGTTCATTTATCGCTTTTATGGGTAAAATGAAGGAAATTTTTGTTTTTATGTCGGCTTGCGTTTTGGGGAGTTTGTGTTTTGTAAAAGCCAGGCGTTTACCGTCGGTTGCTACGAGCCGCATTTCGTCCTCGCTAATCTCAAAAAGAATACCGTTTAAAACATAGTTTGTGTCTTCGTAGCCCACGCAAAATGAGGTAAGTTGGATCATTTCGCCTAAATCCTGCGGGTTTATTTTAATAAATGAGGTTTTTTTGGCTTCTTCGATTTTAGGAAAATCGTCTGTATTAATGGTGTTTATCCTGAACTCGATCTTTTCACATTTTATTAAGAGGTTATTTTTGGATTTTTCTACTGTAATTTCCTGATTGGGCAGCTCCCGCACTATCGAAATAAAGCGTTTCATGGGTATAGCTACGGATCCGGATTCGGAAATGTTAGCTTCTTTAAACGCTATAATGGTAATGTCTAAATCGGTAGTAATGAGTTTAAGTTTTTTATCGCTCGAGGCGGTGATTAAGATACTGCTTAAAACGGGAAAGTTTTGTTTGGTGGTTGTGGGACCAATTAATTTTTCTAACTCTGTCAATAATACTTCTTTATTAATATTAAATTTCATAGTAGTAGTGATAGTAGGCCCTGTGGAATCTGTTAAGATGAATAATTGTATCAAAAATTATAAGAAAAACCACCTTTTTATTTCACAAGATCTATTTATAAGTTTTTAATTTCCTGTGTAAGGCTGTTAATAATTAATTTAAGCTTTTCGTCATTTTTCAGGTCCATTTTAATTTTTTTGTGCGCATAAAGAATGGTAGTGTGGTGCTTGGCTCCAAAAAACATCCCGATCTCGGGAAGGGACAGTTCGGTTAATTCCCGTATCAGGTACATCGCGATTTGCCTGGGGAATACCACATTTTTATTGCGTTTCTCCCGCTTTAAATCTTCTTTTGAGATATTAAAGTAAATATCTACCCGTTCTAAGATGGTTTCCGGAGTGATACGTTTGTAAATTTCTTTAACCATGTCTTTTAAGATCTCTTTCGCCAGCTCGAGAGATACGGGTTTATTCTCAATTAAAGAATAAGCTATAATCCTCACCAAAGCCCCTTCTAATTCGCGGATATTGGTCGAAATGTTTTTCGCGATAAAAGTAATCACGTCATCGTCAATTTTAATGGGGTCTTTCTCCAGCTTTTTGCGCAAAATAGCAACGCGGGTTTCAAAATCAGGCGGCTGGATATCAACAACCAGGCCCCAGGAAAACCTTGATACTAACCGTTCCTCCAATTTTGGTATCTCTCTGGGCGGCCTGTCAGAGGAGACCACTATTTGCTTGTGATAATCATATAAAACGTTAAAGGTATGGAAAAATTCCTCCTGAGTAGCTTCTTTACCCCCGAGAAACTGGATATCGTCGATAAGGAGCATGTCAATATTTCTATATTTCTGGCGGAATTTTTCCGTAGCCCGGTTCTGAATGGCGCTCATCAGCTCATTCATAAATTTCTCCGAAGAGGCATATTTAACTTTTGTCTGCGGGTTAACACTCAAAGCTTGATGGGCAATTGCCTGCATCAAGTGGGTTTTTCCAAGGCCTGCTCCGCCGTAAATAAAAAGAGGATTATAGGCTTTGCCGGGCGCGCCTGCGACCGCCAAGCTTGCCGCGTGCGCCATGCGGTTAGAGGCGCCTACAATAAACGCGTCAAAAGTAAGCCTTGCGTTTAGGCGCAGGGAATCCTGAGGCTCTTCTTGGAAGTTTTTTTCGATAGTTTTAAAAATTTTATTGGTGGAGCGCTGCAGAAGCTTGGGGTTTACCTCAAACGCTATCTCGACGTCTTTCTGGGAAACCTCTTTAAATGCTTGCTTTATTTGTGCCAGATAATTTGTTTCAATCCAATTTTTAAAAAAGCCGTCCGGAGCCTCCAAGGTCAAGCAGGAATCGTCCAGTTTCTTAAAATTCAAAGGGGCTATCCAGGTATCGAAGGACATCTCCCCCAGCGTTTTTTTAAGGGTTTCTTTGCAGTTTTGCCAGATCTTTTCCATATAGATATTTATGAATTCACACAATTCACAGCTTATGCACAATACCGGCTGCTTATAAAATTATACTACCTACTATCATTTAATCAACGAATCCCTGTGCCATAACACATTCATTATCAAAGGGATACGTAAATTAACGCTAAAGCGCAAAGAACTCCCTAATCTTCCCCGTCACATATTTTACTTCCTCATCTTTTAAGAAAGGATGCAGGGGCAAGGTTAAAGAGCTTAAAAGTGCCCGCTCAGTGTTTTTAAAGCTGCCGGCCCGCTTTGCTGCGGTAAAAGCCTTCATTTTATAGAGCGGTAGTGGGTAATACACTCTTGACTCAATACCGCAGGAAGCAAGATGGCTAAGCAGGTTATCCCTTTTGCCAGAGGGCACCATGATATTATAAAGATGATAGGCGTGGGAACAATCGCTGGGGGCAGCGGGCAATTGTATAGAGGCTATATCGCCAAGCGCTTTTCTGTATTTTGATGCTATTTTATTCCGCAGGCCGTTAAAAGTATCAATGTGTTTTAATTTGGCGAGTAAAACTGCCGCCTGGATAGAATCGAGGCGCGAATTATACCCCAAAAAGTGCGCATCATATTTATTAACCTGCCCGTGGTTGCGCAAAATTTTCGCTAGATTCGCGTCAGCTTCTGTGTCGGTCGCGATAAGCCCGCCATCACCGTAAGCGCCCAGGTTTTTTGAGGGGAAAAAACTAAAACACCCAATATCACCCAGGCTACCCAGTTTTTTACCTTTATATTCAGCGCCGAAACTTTGAGCAGCGTCTTCTATGACGAAAAGATTATGCTTGCGGGCAATTTTTAAGATAGCGCTTAAATCGCAACTCAGCCCGTATAAGTGCACGGGAATGATGCCTCTGGTGTTTTGATTAATAGCTTTCTCTATCGCAGCCGCAGATATGTTAAAAGTGAGAGGGTCAATATCTACAAAAACAGGCGTTGCGCCCGCGCGCACTATTGTTTCTGCAGTTGCGATAAAAGTAAAAGGGGTGGTGATAATTTCATCTCCTGCCTTGAAAAACCCCTCTTCTTTTTTTAACTGAAAAGCGCAAATACGCAAAGCGATTAAAAGAGCGTCGGTGCCTGAGGCAACGCCTAGGGCGTATTTTGTGCCCAGATACCTGCTTGCGGCCGCTTCAAGAGCGGTAACTTTTTCTCCTAAAATCCAGCTTTGTGTACTGAAGCAGGCACGGATTTCTCTCGCGATGTCTTTTTTCAGGAAAGCGTACTCTCTTTTTAAATCCAGAAGAGGAACCTTAAATTTTGCAGGCATTATAATTTAGTTTTTTGCCTCGGCTGCGCTCGCAAGCCGATAATTTTTTGATAAAATAATTTATGGTTTTTTCAAGCCCGGCCTCAAGAGGAACCTTAGGGCTCCAGCGCAGGAGTTTTTTCGCCTTGCTTATATCCGGGCACCTGCGCTTAGGGTCATCTTCAGGCAAGGCAAGAAATTTTATCTTTGATGACGAATGCGTCAGGCGCAGAATCTCAATCGCCAGTTTTTTTATAGAAAATTCATGCGGATTGCCTAAATTTAAGGGAAATTGGTAGCTTGCCGCCATCATTTTTGCCACACCCTCTATTAAGTCGCTAACATAACAAAAAGAACGCGTTTGGCTGCCTTTGCCGTAAATAGTCAAATCTTTATTCTGCAAAGCCTGCACAATAAAATTAGAGACTACCCTGCCGTCGTCAACCTGCATGTTAGGCCCGTAGGTGTTAAAAATACGCACCACCCGCACAGAAAGTGAATGCTGGCGCCTGTAGGCGTAGGTTAAGGCTTCGGCAGCGCGTTTACTTTCATCGTAACAACTGCGCAAGCCCACAGGATTTACATTACCCCAGTATTCTTCAATTTGAGGATGTATTAAAGGGTCGCCGTAAATTTCACTGGTTGAGGCAAGAAAAAATTTCGCTCTCTTGTTTTTTGCCAGGCCCAGGCAATTATGCGTGCCCAGGAGCCCGGATTTTAAAGTTTTTATAGGATAAGCCAGGTAATCATTAGGTGAGGCGATAGAAGCAAAATGCAGCACCCAATCCAGGCGTTCGTTTATGTAGAGAGGAAGAGCAATGTCATGTTCTATTAATGTAAAGCGGGGATTATTTAAAAATTCCTGTATATTGGCGCGCGAGCCGGTAATAAAGTTATCAACGCATATTACGCGATGTTTGCGCTTTAAAAACATCTGGCAGAGGTGCGAGCCGATAAATCCCGCTCCTCCTGTCACAAGTATTCGCATCGCAAAACTCCTTGTAAATAAGGCAGAAATCAGAAGACAGAAGTCAGGTTTTATTTTTCTGTCTTCCGTTCTCTGTTATCTGTCCTCTGTTTTCTTAAACCACTCAACCGTGCGAGTTAGCCCTTGATAAAAATCGACTTTCGGCTGCCACCCTAGAATGGCCTTGGCTTTAGAAATATCAGCCCAGGTTTTACGAACGTCTCCGGGCCGCGGCGGAAAATATTGCGCCGAAATGCCGGGTTTTGCCATTATGTCCTTTAATACCTTAAGTAATTCATTAACCGAATGAGGGCTGCCGTTGGCAACATTAAAAGCCTGGCCTCCTATGCCTGTCGCGGTAAGTGCGCGGATGTTTGCGTCCACGACGTTTTCAATAAAAGTAAAATCCCTTTCCTGATTGCCGTCGCCATAGATAGGCGGGTTTTCGTTGTTCAGCAAGCAATTTATGAATTTCGGTATGACTACAGAATATTCATCATCCATGGCCTGCCTCGGGCCGTAGACGTTAAAATAACGCAGAGATATTACCTCAAGGCCGTAGAGTTTAGAAAAAAGATAGGCGTAATGCTCATCCATGAGCTTAGAGGCTGCGTATGGAGAAATGGGTTTTGGTAAATCGGTTTCTCTTTCGGGAAAGTCTTCCCGCTCACCGTAAAGAGAGCTTGATGAGGCATAAGCTATTCGTGGTACTCCAGCTCCCCGCGCTTTTAAAAATAATTTTAAGGTAGCGGTTACGTTGACGTCATGGTATTCAAATGGGGCCAATACAGACTTAGGCACGCTGCGCAGCGCCGCCTGATGGGATATAAGTTCAATTCCCTTTATAGCCTCATTGAGTGCGGCCTCATCTCTTATATCTTTCTGAATAAAGTTTATTTTATTTTTATTATGCG
>JAQTOI010000014.1 GCA_028713415.1 Candidatus Omnitrophota bacterium | reverse complement strand
ATATCTTGTTTTCAAGGTAATCAACCCCTTGCAGTATTATAGCCAGCGGATTTCTTACTTCATGCGCTACGCCACTGGCTAGTTGGCCTATGGCGCTTAATTTCTCTGCCTGAATAAGCTGGTCTTGGGTTTCTTTGAGGCGTTCATACCCTTCTTTTACTTGTCTCTGTAACTTCTCTCTTTCCTCCTTCATCCTGTATCTATCCATAGCCTTCTTTATAACCATATCCAACGCATCCTGATACATGGTATCTTTAACTATATAATCATATGCCCCCTGTTGCATTATATCGACCGCAACCTTCTCGTTCCCTAAGGCGGTAACCGTGATAAAAGGCGTTTCATTATTTTTATTATTCATTTCTTTTAATATATCAAGGGCTGTTGCATCCGGAAGGCGGTAATCGCAGAGTATTGCGTCATAAGAAGCTTCAAATATTTTTTTTAGGGCGCTCTGCGCATCAGAGGCTACGTCTACCTTATAATTCTCACCGGTTTTTTGCAAAACCCTTTTCGTAATTTCAACGTGGTCAGGATTATCTTCAATTAATAATATTTTTATTTCCATAAATAAGGCAGGGGCCGCAAAGGTTATACTTTTATTATTTTTCTTTTTCTTCCGTGCCGTTTGTCGGGAAGATATTCAACAATCCCCAATACAGGCCTATTTGTTTGATTATTTCGACGAAATTATCAAATTTAACCGGCTTCTGGATGAAACTGTTACATCCGTGATTATAGCTCTTAACTATGTCTTCTTCTCTTTTGGAAACGGTAAGCATTACCACAGGTATTCTTTTCAATTCAGGGTCGTTTTTTATTACCTTTAAGACTTCTATCCCGTTGAGCTTAGGGAGATTTATATCCAGAAGTATCAGTCCCGGCTTTGAGCTTTTTGAAGAATCTTGATATTCCCCTTTCTGCTGCAAAAAATCTATTGCCGCCTGGCCGTCGCAGACAACCCAAAGTTGATTAACTATCCTTGCTTCTCGAAGCGCCCTTTTTGTTATGTCAACGTCATCCGGGTTATCCTCAATTAATAATATCTTGATGATTTTATGTGTTTCCGGCATTTTCACCTCCTTCGTTCGGCCTATCCGTCACGTGTTGATCCTCCAACGCCTTTTTAAGATCTTCTTCTGTTATCATTTTTTTCTCAAGCAGTATCTCTCCGATTAGTTTCTTTCCTAAAATCACACCCCTATCTTTAGCGATAGTAAAATAAAATACAGTACCTTCTTGTGGTTTAGATTCAAGCCAAACCTTTCCTTTATGCAGCTGGACTATTTTTTTTACGATAGTAAGCCCTGCTCCGGTGCCCTCATTATCCTCTCTCTTGCCTAATCTTTGAAATATTTCAAATATCTTATCGAAATACTCCTCCTTTATTCCAATTCCGTTATCCCTGACATAGAATTCATAAAACCCTTCTTTATCTTCAAAACCGATTTCTATTATGGGCTTTGGTTTGTCGTTAAATTTGATAGCATTAGAAATTAAATTCAAAAAGGCCTCGGTCAGCCTGACGCGGTCACAAAATATCTTCGGAAGCTTATCTTTGATTACGATTTCTACGCCTTTTTGCTTTATGGAATACTCAAGCCTCATTTTTACTTCAGCTATAAGTTCCGTTACCTCGACTTCCTCAAAAACGCTGCCTTTCTTTTTAAGGCGGGATATCTCAAGCAAATCCTCGATGAGCCGCTTCATTCTCTCTGCGTTAGCCCTGATACGTTCAAGATAATGCCTGCCTTCCTCATCCAATTTGTCGCGGTAATCATCAATTACGAATTTTGAATAGGCGTCTATGCTTCTTAAAGGTTCTTTTAAATCATGGGAAACGATATAGGTAAAATCGTCCAGCTCCTTGTTGACTTCTGCAAGGGTCTTATTTTGGTACTCCAATATTTCTTTCGAATAGGCAAGATCTTCGGCTACATTTTTTATCGCCCTGCGGGAATCCTCTAAGTCTTGCTTCTGTCTCTTAAATAATTCCTGATTCTCTTTGAGCTCTTTAATCAGCTTCTCGTTCTGCGCCGCTATTTTTATGCGCTCGGTAATTTCAGTCTTTAATGATTCATTGGCCTTTGTTAACTCCCTGGTACGCTCCTGGATATGCGTTTCCAGGCCCTCATACGTTTTTATCAATTTTTCTTCTATAAATTTATACTCGTTAATTTTTCTATGAAGCTTTTCCAGCGTTTCCCGGTCAAAAATTCCGAGTATTCCGCATATCGCCCAGGATATTATCACTACACAGATAGTACGTAATACCTGAACAGGAATATGGGTCAGGGAAAGAAAAGAATCCACGTTAAGCAAGCTTGCGGGGAAAAATCCGGCTTTAGGGACTATCAGCCCGCCTAAGATTCCATAACCTAAGATAAATAAACTTGCGCAGATAAAATATTTTTTTACTTTCAAAGGCTCTAATCTCTCTTTTTCGTATTTATAATACAAAATGAAACCGAAACTGGCTAAGAACCCTGCCGGGAAACCTAAAAGATACCTTGCCCAGATAGTTCCTGTTTTCCAGAAGTCAATGGACGCGAAAGCGAGAATAAAAATAAAAAGTATGATGATTAAAGTCAACCACCAATTAAGTAATCTGGTAATACGCTCAATATATTTTTGTCTGCATATACGTAAAAAGCGCCTGCTGAATTCAAACAGGAAAAGATAAGAAATCACAAGAATAGAACTGCGGATTATATTTAATCCTTTACCGGTACCTTTAATTATTACCCACATATCCAAAAATTCGTTTGTTCCATGAATCAGGGCAAATCCGGCAAAAAGCCATAGGATACGGGCTAATTCAAAACTACTTTCTTTTTTTGGCTTAACGCTGATGGCAATACCCATTACTACAAAACTTAAGCCGTAGAAGAAAAAAACTATGTCTAAATTGCTCTGAAAAAATTTATGGATTAAGTTCATACTGAATGTTTATTTGGCATTTTAATGCCTTTATCCCCTCTGTTACATCACCTTACCATGCAAGCTTTTCGCTGCTATCCTCATTTAAATAAGCTATTATATAGTATCAATCTGTTTGGTTTAAAGAGGCGTCTTTGTATGGGGCAGGCCTTCCAAGCTCCTGGTTCAATCCATTAATTTCGTTTTTAAGCTCAACCATCTTCAGCTCGCGCCCGACCATAATCTTATTCATATCCTCTAAATCTTTTAACAGTAATCTTTGCTGTTCCTCTGCCTTCTTGCGCTCGGTGATATCTTCTCCTGAGCTAAGATGGCCGGTGATGGCGCCTTTATCATCCCTTAGAATAATGCCGCACCATGAAATAAGGCTCTTTCCGTTTTTTGTTAAAACATGATTTTCGAAATATTCATTTACTTCGATTTCTCCTTTTAACATCCTGTCCGAAAGATCCCTCACTTTATCCTTCTCGTCTTCGGGAATAAAATTATCACACCAGTCTTTTCCGATAATCTCTTCTTTTTTATAACCCAAAAGCTCGCAGCCCTTTTTGTTTATCAAGGAGACTTTTCCTTGGGCATCAATAATAATCATTACAACTCCGGCGATATCAATATATTTTTGCGCGTTTTCTTTTTCTCTGGTTATCTCCTCCTCTGCCTTTTTGCGCGCGGTAACATCTTTGTCTGCACCACGATATCCGATAAGATTACCGTCCTGGCCTAAAATCGGCACCCCGCTGGTTTCCAGAAAAACAACATTTCCGTTTCTACTTAGATTCACATTCAATAGATTCTTAAATGTATTTTTTCCGGTAAAAAGCTCAAAGACCTTTTTCTTCAGATCTTCTCTGGTTTCAGGAGTAAAAAAATCATAAAAATGTTTCTTGAAAACAATTTCTTCCGGTTTATATCCAAGAATCCTCTCTACAACCGGGCTTGAATAAACGTACAGGCCGTTTTTATCGACTTCCCAAATCCATTCTTGGGCGGCATCAGCTACTTGCCTGAACCTTTCTTCCGCGCTTTTACGATCATTTACTTCTTTAACCAGCTCTTCTTTCTGCAGAAAGAATTCGGATATTAACCGCGCGATATCGCCGAACTCGCTGGTGTTTTTCTCTAAACCACGAAGGCCCCTTGGATCTGCTGTTTTTAAGGCCCTGGAGATGGCGTCCAAAGGCATATTTACCAGAACGGTAAGAGATACTGTTATAAAAATCAAAACGGAAACAAGGAAAGCGATAAATATCACCGCCGTATACCTGGAAAAACGCTCATAGCTGTCCAGTTCTTTCGGCTCTATCCTGGTATAAAGGTATGCAAGGGGTTTTCCGTCCAATCCTGGAAGTTCTTTTGAAAAAATAACGGTATTTGTTTTCAGGAGAGTTTTGAGGTCAGGCGTTGCCTGTTTTGTAGCATTGATTGTAATTACGCCTTCCATAAGTTGTTCGAATTCTCCGATATATTCCTTGCTCCAGAGGCGGCCGCAGAAAAAATAACCCTGGGGAGGGGTTACCCGTTCTGCATCTAGAGTAGGATGTATTGTAGAACCGCGGATTTCCATTAAACCCGCTTGGGTATTTACAAAAAAATGGCAGAAGCGTTTTTTTAAAAGAATATCTTTAACGGCATCTATGGGTGCGGGTAATTCTTTTAATGAAGCGACGTTGGCGCTTTGTACGAAATGAATCTGTGAAAGGTCTGTCTTATATACCCATATCGCATCTGCTTGATAGGTTTTAAGAGTCTCCTCGTCCAGATTAGCTTCAGCCCATGCTAAATCGCCTTTCTGCATAAAAGTAACCATTTCATCCCAATAGGTGTAATCGTAAGCCAGCGTCTCAAGCGATACCCCTTTTAGCTTCATGAGGCCATCAAAGGTAAAACTTTTATCTTTCATATCCCCCTCTAGCAGGATAAGCATTCGTTTATTTTCAAATAACTGGAAGAAATAGCGGCCAGCGGCAAATATAGCGCTGAGCAACAGTAACAACAGAATTAATTTTGTCCGTACTTTCATAATTTCTTTATTCCCATATGTCTTTCATTATAAAATTACTAGCCGTTAATAAGCAAATGTCACGCTAAGCTCAATCTGATAAGCACCATTGGCCTTACCGTCGCCGCGCACACAGGGGTTAAAAAGGCTGCCGCCTTCCGTATCGTCTCTCGTCTCCTTATAGTACTTGCCCGGGAAAAAATAACCGCCAAGCAAACTTACGGTAACATTTTCATTAATCTCGTAGTTAGCAGATAAATTCAGCTCGTTACCTAAATCACGGGGGAGTTCCTTGGCTGCGTCTCCTAAGAGGCCTATCCCTTTTTCCATAGCTTTTAGATACCACCAGTCAAAAGAAAATGAAAGCTTGTCGGTCATTTTATAGTCCGTCCCAAAATTAAAAAGAATGAGATTTTCCAGCAATCCCGGGTCCCCAAAAGTAGTAGGCCGGTTGATTCCGTAATTTAAGCCCCAGCCGTTGCCCATTGCTACCAAAGGCATCTTATCAAATCCGGGATAAATCGAATTCGCGAAATTGGTATTAAACGGAGAATACGCGCTAAAGGCGCGGTTTTTGGAGCTGGTCATTTCGGTTTCCCCATTTTCTACCATATCCGTAGTAACTTTATTGCCGGAAGCAAGGAGAAAACTGGAACGCGGGGTTATACGTTCAAATTCATACGAGATATCCGCATAAATTAAATATCCACAATGCTCAACGTCCTGAAAGTTAGAGTCGCTGCTTTTTGCTTTTCCAAAATTTCTTGCCGCCTCTATCCCCACAGACAGTTCATCTAAAGATAAATCCCAGGCAAGACCGAAAGTACCTAATAAGTCTTTATGCGTGGGGGTTGTAAAAAGATTTGCGCGGTTTCCCGAACGGTCCGACAAAATCTCTATATAAGGCTGTAGAGAATTTTGTCCAAAATCAAAAAGCGCGTCCGCGGCAAAAAAATTTGCCTTGTTGGTAGTATAATGGATGCCCTGCTCTCTCTCCTGCTGGATACGCGGGCCTAAAAAACTTTTATTAACCAAATCTGGCCGGCAATAATAAAATTGCCACTTTAACTTCTCCTTTTCGCCATAAAGCTGGAACGAGAAATTTTCGTACAAGGAAGGCGTGCTAAGATTATTGCCCACCTCATAAATAAAAAGGCCGCTTTTGAGCCTGGCGGGCAGTTTAAATAAACCAAAATCATACCAAAATTCTTCTATGTGCGGCAATAGCTCTGAGTTGCGATACCTTTCTACCGCAGCAGTAGATGTTATTAAGGTATTATGGACAAATAGCGGTGCGTCATAATCAAAAGGGCCGTTTCTTTCTAATTTTAGGTAGGCTTGAGGCCCGGAGTTTTCAAATTGAAGGTCAAATCCCAGGCTATAATCTATGCCGGCATAGATTGAGGAATCGTCTTTATTTTTGCTGTCCAGGCTGAGATTATTTTTTAAGGTAACGACATCTGTCCTAAAATACGGAATGAGCTTAAAGGAGAAATTATCGTTCGCCATTAACGTAATTTCTGCTGACGCCGGAGTTGCAAAATTAAAGAAACAAATAACTAAAAATAAGACAACTCTGTTAATTTTACTTTTTTTAATTTTCTTCAATGCGCCAATTCTCTGGCTTTTTTTCATCCAATCATAACTCCTTTTAAAATTAAATTTATTATACCTTTTTACGCTCAAAAAGACAAGAAAACCCAAACTCGTTATCTCTGGATGTCCGTTTTATCCGGTAATTTTTAGTTAGAATTTGCATAACTACATGAAGTATTGACGGCCGTAGCGTCTCATGCCGGATTTTACCAGGCTCTCTGCTTACATCACCCTATAAATTTCTGCACTTTTTTCAGTAGTTCATCCGCATTAAAAGGCTTTATCATGCAATCATCGGCCTTCAATTCAACCATTTTCTCGGTAATATTGCTGCCGCCGCTGCTGGCGGTTAGCAAAATTACGGGTATTTTTTTCAGCGTTTCATCGGCTTTTATCTTGGTGCAAACCTCATAACCATCCATAACAGGCATACGCAGGTCTAAAATTATAAGGTCAGGTTTATCCTCAAGAATCAGGTCAATCGCAATCTTTCCGTTAACCGCCGTCAAGACCTCATAACCCGCTTTTTTCAGCCGAAACGACACGACTTTCAATACATCCGGTTCATCATCCACTACCAATACTTTTTTGGCCATACTTACTCCTATGTTTCTCTAAGTCCTTACTTTAATTGTGCGTGCACTACTGATAATAAATCTTTCATATCAAACGGCTTTGCCAGAGACGCCAAGGCCAGTTCCTCTTCCCTGTCTTTTACTTTAGTTAATTCCACGGGATAGCCGGACATGGCTACAATGGGAATCCTTAAGGTATGTTTGTTGCTCTTCATTCTCCCTATAACCTCATAGCCGCTTGTGTCTTTAAGTTTCATATCCAAAATTACCAAGTCGGGCTCTTCTTTTTGCATGGTTTCAATAGCATCCAGGCCTTTTTCTAAAATTGCCACGTCATACCCTTCTTTTTCCAGGAATTTTTTAATTGTATCGAGTATACCCCTATCGTCATCTATTACTAAAACTTTATCTTTTGCCTTAAGCGGTAAAATAAACTGGAACGTTGTGCCCTTTCCCAATTCTGATTCCGCCCAGATTTTGCCTTTGTGTTTTTCGATAATTTCTTTTGAAATTGCAAGGCCCAGCCCCGTACCCCCGGTTTTCCTGTCTTTGCCTTTTTCCAGCTGCTCAAACGCAACAAATAACCTCGGCAGGTCTTCCTTTTTAATGCCGGGGCCTGTATCTTTAACCGCTAAGTGAACAAAGTTGTCTTTTTTGCTCGAGGCGATTGTAATGCTGCCTTTTTCTGTAAACTTAATCGCATTGTTGATTAAATTTGTCAGCACCTGGACAATTTTATCCCGGTCAAATTTTGTTTTAGGCAAATTCTCATCGAGATCTAAAATAATGTCCAAGCCTTTATTCTTAGCTACCGAGGCCATCGTGTTTTGCACCTCTTTAATAACTTCATTCATATCTTTTCCCTGCATATTAAATTCAAATTTTCCGCTTTCTAATTTTTGGTAATCTAAAACATCATTTATCAACCTGGAAAGCCTGTCAACGTTTCTCCGTGACATTCCCAAAAAATCTTTTTGTTCGTCATTCAGTTTACCGGCTGCCTCTTCCAGGACTATCGAGATGCTTTCTTTTATGGCCGTAAGAGGCGTCCTTAATTCGTGGGATACCATAGAGGTGAAATCTGACCTTATTTTCATGGCGTCTGCAACCACTCTCTCTGCAGCAGCCTGTTGAACGATAAAAGCGGTGGTGATACCGAGACTGTCCAGTGCCGCGTCTTCAGCGGCTGATATCGGGTGCTTGGCAAAGAGGCCCAAGACCCCTATCGTCTCTCCACCGGGAATCCTAAGCTGGTAACCCGCGAACGATACAAGCCCCAGTTCACGCACCCATCCATGGTTATGCATACGGGGATCGTTCTCTGCATCATTCGTCACAAATTTATGCTCCTCACCCGAGGCGATGCGCCCTATCTTGTAACAGCCAAAGGGAATCCGGGCGTGGCCTTTACCATCTACGAGGGTATACCGGCCAGAGCTTGACACTAAATGCAGGCATTTGTCGCGGAAGCGGCAAACATGCGGCCCTTCCCTGACCCGGGCATGAGAACAACCTTGCTCACACAAATCTCCGGGCCGAATCAGCCATATCCGGCAAAAATCAGCGTCAAAAATGCGCACGATACCGCTGGTTATAGCGTTGAGTTTGTTTTCAAACGGCGCCGATATAAGAAGCGACTGCTGGAGTATTGTGATATCCTCCTGCCGCTTTAGTGATATTTCACGCTCAAGCTCCATATTCTTGCGCTCGGTGATGTCCCTGACAACTGCGTGAAGAAATACCTTTCCACCCTCCTCAACCTTTGATAACAACACCTCTGCAGGAAAAACCTCGCCGCTTATCCGCTTGTGTGTCCACTCGAAAAGTTTGAAGCCTTCACACAGCGCTACCTCGATCATCTTTTTGGCCTTCTCATCCGAGGCCTTTCCGTCCGGCTGCAGCTCGGGAGACAATTTCCAAGGATCATAGGCCAGAAACTCCTCCTCGTTTTTTGCCTTGAACATTTCTATTGTTGCCGGGTTTCCGGATGTAAACTTCCAGTCAGGCGGGTCAATGGTCATAATAGCGTCGCGGGATGATACAAAAAGGCTCCGATACCTGCCTTCGCTTTCCCGCAACGATTTTTCCATCTTTTTGCGCTCGGTGATTTCTTCAGACAGTTCTACTCCCCTCTTCTTCTCATTTTCTGCTGCTACCTCTGCCGTCGCGGTAAGTTCCTTCTCTTTTTGAATAGAAACACTTAACCCCTCAGCCATTTTATTAAATGCCTCAGAAAGTTGGCCTATCTCATCGTGAGATTCCACTTTTAACCGAGAGGTTAAGTCTCCTTTGGCTATTCTCTGCGTTCCATCGACTAACTGGCGGATTGGCCTGTTTAGGCCCCGTCCCATAAAAAAGGCTACCAGCAGGCCGGCGCTAATTCCCAGCAATATGCCGATTAGGCTTATCTTCCAGCTATTTTTTGATATGGCAAGTATGCTCACTTCATGTGCCTTGATATTACCTCTGGCTTTTTTAATCAGCCTGGCTGAAGCTATCTCAGTATCTCCGGCTGTAGTTAAAGCAATCTTTTCCATCTCTATGGCCCGCGAACCGGTGATATCTGTTTGCGCTTCGTCCGCGTGCGTCGCTACGGCTAACCGGAAACGCTTGGCAGCGGTTATTAGCCTGTTTACGTCTTCTTCAGGAAAGAATTTCTTTAGCTCTTCCGATTTATTGATTATCCGGTTCATTGATACCACTGCCGGATTGATATCTTTGTGCTCCATACGAAGATAACCATTAAAGATTTCCCTCGCATCCAAGAAAGAATTCCTTACTTCTTCTGCCAGCTCAAGCCTCGGCCTCTGGTTTTGTGTAATTTCAAACAGGCTGTTTGTAATCCGTGTAGTTGTAAAAAAGAAAACAAAACCCATTGCCAGGATAATGGCAGTCATTGACGCCAGGCCGATGTTGCGTATTGCTTTAAATGACAAGGACATAATTTATTACCCTTCAAATTTCAGGGTTAATGCCTCAGAAACATCACCGCATCCATAAAGAGGCTGGGTCAAGCGTGAATCAGGCTCTCTGCCCGCTATCTCATAACGGGATACGCCGAATAGATAAGTTTTCGATGTATCAAACTTAACATCATCATCGTTTCCGGTATCCAAGCTCCGGCAAAACTCTATTGTCCATCTTCCTTCTGCCCAGACACCTTTCGCCTTTATATCTGCACTGCTTCCCGTAGGGATACCGTTAACAAAGGCGGGCATCTTGTCTGCTTTGTAATCCTCATAAAGCGTATCGTTATAGGCAAGCATGCCGCTGTCTGCTTTTCTTACCATATACATCTTTTTCCCGTTCCTGCTCTTTAACTCCGCACTCTTAGAAATCATTATGGAGCTGACGCGGTCAACTTTATCGTCCGCGTAACCGGTAAGGTTGTTTCTACAGGCCTTCCAAAACCAGATATCTGCGGTGTAATCATCATCTGATTGCAAAGACAGATCCACAGGATGAGCCTCCATATTCCATTTGAAAACGAATGTGTCTTCCCGGTCAAACCCGCTCTTATACATCTGCGTAGTTTTATCCCATTCCCAGGTCTTATGGGTATCGGATTTATCCGCATCCGGGTAACTGACTAGAAAAAATATCTGGGTATCTGTGTAGGCTGCTTTCAAGGTTATGTTTATCTTTGCCGCCTTATCATAGGTAACATATTCTGTTGCCTGGGCCCAAATTTCATCAGCACCGCTCCCATCAATGGCTGGCGCTTGTGCTACCTTCTTAGCCACGATGGCCTGATCGGCAAAGCAAGTTGTAGCCATAGTTAAACAAATCAGTAAACTTGCATACAATATTCTCCTTTTTTTCATTTTAATTATCCTCCCCTTTGGTATCCCTGGTTAAATCCGTAACTTAAAATAACGCCTGCCGCTCTATTCTGAGTATATCATTACCCACTTAAGCAACTGCGCGCCTTTGGTATCTTCTTCGTTAAACTCATGCTCAATTTGAAGTTAATACATCTCACTATCGAGTGTCAACCCGGCAACCTTTAAGGCAGCATTGTTCACGAAGACGATATTTCCCTGGTAATTTCCTTTAGTGCTACATCCAGGCCCTACTCAAATAATACTTCCCGATTGGCAAGTTCCGGTCATATCCTGTTTTGTTTTTACAGCAGTAGGTTCCTTCTCTTTTTTAATAGAAACACTTAAATCCTCAGCCATTTTATTAAATGCCTCAGAAAGTTGGCCTATCTCATCGTGAGATTCCACTTTTAACCGAGAGGTTAAGTCTCCTTTGGCTATTCTCTGCGTTCCATCGACTAACTGGCGGATTGGCCTGTTTAGGCCCCGTCCCATAAAAAAGGCTACCAGCAGGCCGGCGCTAATTCCCAGCAATATGCCGATTAGGCTTATCTTCCAGCTATTTTTTGATATGGCAAGTATGCTCACTTCATGTGCCTTGATATTACCTCTGGCTTTTTTAATCAGCCTGGCTGAAGCTATCTCAGTATCTCCGGCTGTAGTTAAAGCAATCTTTTCCATCTCTATGGCCCGCGAACCGGTGATATCTGTTTGCGCTTCGTCCGCGTGCGTCGCTACGGCTAACCGGAAACGCTTGGCAGCGGTTATTAGCCTGTTTACGTCTTCTTCAGGAAAGAATTTCTTTAGCTCTTCCGATTTATTGATTATCCGGTTCATTGATACCACTGCCGGATTGATATCTTTGTGCTCCATACGAAGATAACCATTAAAGATTTCCCTCGCATCCAAGAAAGAATTCCTTACTTCTTCTGCCAGCTCAAGCCTCGGCCTCTGGTTTTGTGTAATTTCAAACAGGCTGTTTGTAATCCGTGTAGTTGTAAAAAAGAAAACAAAACCCATTGCCAGGATAATGGCAGTCATTGACGCCAGGCCGATGTTGCGTATTGCTTTAAATGACAAGGACATAATTTATTACCCTTCAAATTTCAGGGTTAATCTCTCTTAGGATGAATGTCGGTAGCCCCTAAATTTTTAATCTCTTCGAGGCTATAGCCTAACTGACAAAAGGATCGCCGCATATCGAGCTCTTAGGAAATCCTGGCGTTCGCCAATTTAGCGCTCTCTTCTTCGCAGGAGCATTTTGATTCTTGCCAATAACTTATCCGCATCAAAAGGTTTAGTAATGTAATCATCGGCGCCGGCATCAATGCCTCTAAGCTCACTCTCTTTATCTTGCCTGCCCGTAAGCAGAATTATAGGAATAACCGCAGTTTCCAGCTTAGACCTTAATTCCCTGGCGGCCTCAAAGCCGTTCATTTTCGGCATGGTCACGTCCATGATGGTTACATCCGGCTTTTCTTTATGCGCATACTCCACTGCTTCCTGGCCGTCTCTGGCCTTAACCACGTCGTAGCCGGAATCTCTGAGGCGTTTTTCTAAAACTTTTAGAATATCTTCATCGTCATCGGCGATAAGTATTTTTAAGTTTTTACCTGTCTGGCTTGACTTCTGGATAATCTTCTCTTCTTCTCTAATGCCCACTACGGTAGATACCTCTTCCAGGGTAGTTATGCCCTTTGCTACTTTTTCCATTCCTGCGCTCACCAATGGTTTTAATCCGCTGCTTCGTGCGGCATTAAATATTTCATCTTCTGCGGCTTTTTCGGTAATCAGGCTTCGTATATTTTCGCTGACTCTTAATATCTCAAAGATAGCGGTTCTGCCTAAAAATCCGGAAAAACCGCATTTCTGGCAGCCTTTGCCGCGGTAAAATTTCTCTATTTTTAGTTCATCAATATATTTTTTAAAGTCATTCAGCAGGCCTTTGTCCGGGGCATATTCTTCCTTACAATAAGGGCAGGTATTCTTTATTAATCTCTGGGCAACAATAAGAATAAGCGATGAGGCAATCAGATAAGGTTCCAGGCCAATATCTAACAAACGGGTAATCGAAGCTACGGCATTATTAGTATGTAACGTAGAAAATACGAGATGGCCGGTCAAAGAAGCCCGGAAAGCAATATCCGCAGTCTCCCTGTCCCGGATTTCTCCCACTAAGATGACGTTCGGATCCTGCCGTAAGATGCTCCTTAACCCGGTAGCGAAAACTACATTTTTTATAGGGTTAATCTGTATTTGACTAATGCCGTCAATTAAATATTCTATAGGATCCTCAATAGTCACGATATTTTTTTTCTCATTTTTTATAAAATTTAAGGTAGCGTAAAGAGTTGAGGTTTTGCCCGAACCTGTGGGGCCGGTAACGAGGATTATTCCCTGCGAGCTGGCAATTACTTCTTTATAAACATTAAACTCATTTTCTTCAAAACCAACCAATTTTAAGTCAATTTTCGCTTCTTTAGGATCCAGGATTCTTAGTTCTATTTTCTCGCCATAGAATGTGGGTATGGTAGAAATTCTTAAATCAATCTTGCGGCCATTAAATAATATCTTGATTCTTCCGTCCTGGGGCTTAAGGTGCTCTGCGATATCCAATTCCGCTAAAACTTTTACGCGCGCGGCAAGAGACAAGCTAAGCTTAGCAGGAACTTCCATAATATTCTTTAAGTCGCCGTCTATTCTATATCTTACATGGACGCCATTTTCCTGGGGTTCGATATGGATATCGCTGGCCCTGGCCCTGACTGCATCGCTTAAGATAAGGTTACATAACCTTACTATCGGCGCTCCCCCTTCTTTAACCGACTGGGCATCGAGCCTTGTTTCGCTTTCTCCCGCGTTTTTAATGATCTCAATTTTATCCTCCTGCGCAACATTTTTTAGAATATCATAAAGGCTATCATCTATTTGGTAATACTTTTCAATACACTTATTAATGTCGCTTTCTGTACAGAGAATGGGTTTTACATTTAACTTAGTGATTAGTTTTATATCATCTAAAGTGACAATATCCTGCGGGTCGCTCATCGCTAATACAATTGTATCCTGCTCTTTGCGCACAGGAAAAACACCATAACGTTTCGCCAGCTTATACGATACCAGTTCGATTGCGGAAGGTTCTATCGTTTCTTTATCTAAATCTAAAATAGGCATATTAAAAACTTTAGATGAAATTTTAATCAAATCTTCTTCCTTGATAAAACCCATCTCTACCAATAATTCCTGGAGGGGTTTTTTAGCACCGGTGAGCTTGGCCCTGGCATCATTGAGCTGTTCCGCGCTTATGAGGCGCTCTTTAAGAAGCGCTTCTATTAAAATTGACATTTTATTTCAGCTCTTCTATTTCTTTAAAATATTCTGGATAGTAGATATTAACACCTCAGGTTCATAAGGCTTTTCCAGATAAGCCTCAATGCCTTGATTTAAAATCTGCTGTTTATAATCTTCATCTTTAACCCCCGTAAGGACTATTACGGGTGTATAGCGAATCTCTCCGGCAAGCTTGATATTTCTTAAAACAGAAAGCCCTCCGCCGGCAGGTAGCATCAAATCCAGGATTATTAAATCCGGCTTCTCTTTATGCGCAAATGCCACCCCTTCATACGCGTCGACCGCCACTGTAACTTCGAAACCGCTCTGCGTCAGCCTCTTAGCAACCACTTTTGCGATATCCGGCTCATCTTCAATAATCAAAATTTTACTCATATTTTATCTCCCCTGATGGCGCTGTCGTAAACAGAAGCGCCTCACGAATGTCCACGAATTTTTTATCAAATTACCACGAATTTATTGAATTATTCGTGGCAATTCCCGCCTCAGGCAGAGGTCTCGCTCGCCTCGGCGCAGTTTTCGGCGAAGCCGGGCCGAAATAAACTTTATGAGGCGGACGTGTGGAATTCGTGTAAATTAGTGGGGGCTGGCGCATTTCGCGACAGTCCCCTGATAACTATCAGCGTATATCTGCTTGCCGTTCTTCTGCCTGCGGTTTTCACATGCTGTCCGGAATTTTTCGCGCATCGCCTGCCTATAGGTATTCGGGCGCATCGCTTCATTCCGTACGCGAACGATATCTTCTGTTTAGAAGCATCTTGATCCTTGCCAATAATCTCTTTCCGTCAAAAGGTTTAACCACGTAATCATCAGCGCCGAAAGCCAGGCCTTGCAGCTCACTCTGCTCGTCCTTTTTGGCGGTCAGCATCACAATAGGTATAACCGCTGTTTCAAGCTTTCCTCTTAGAATTTTGGTAGCCTCAAAACCATTCATTTCCGGCATCATGATATCCATTATTATAAGGTCCGGTTTTTCTCTCACCGCGCATTTAACCGCTTCTTTTCCATTACTTGCTTTGATTACCTCATACCCTTCGCCATTTAAACGAAGTTCTAGAATATTTAAAATGTGTTCTTCATCGTCAACAATAAGTATTTTTGTTATTTTTTTAACTTTTTTTACTTCCTCGACTCCTATCATTTCTTTGGCTTCTTTGACTTCGGGAGATTCTTTAATGGTTTCTTCCCCTTCTAAAGTCTCGGCAACTCTTGCTACTTCTTCCAGCGTGGTCATGCCTTTGGCGACCTTCTCAACGCCGGCTTCGGCTAATAACCTCAACCCGTTTTTAATGGCCTCTTCGAATATGACATTTTCAGGCGACTTGCTGGAAACTAATTCTTTTATTTTTGTGTTGAATTTAAACAGCGAAAAGATTGCCATTCTGCCCAAATAACCTGTAAACTCGCATTTTTCACATCCGACACCTCGATAAAAATTATTAACACCGTACTTATTTATGTATACCTTGAATTTTTTCTTCAATTTCTCATCAGGCTCATACTCTTCTTTTTCGCAATAAGAACATATGCGCTTGACTAATCTTTGAGCGACGATTAAAACAATAGAGGAGGCGATTAAATACGGTTCCAGTCCAATATCGAGTAATCTGGTAATTGATGCCACCGCGCTATTAGTATGCAGAGTTGAGAAGACAAGATGGCCCGTTAAAGATGCCTTGAAAGCGATATCAGCTGTTTCTTCATCCCTTATCTCCCCGACAAAGATAACATTTGGATCCTGCCTCAAAATGCTTCTTAAGCCAGTAGCAAAAGTCACGTTTATGACAGGATTTAGCTGCATCTGGTTAATGCCGTTTATCGAGTATTCTATAGGATCTTCAATTGTTACGATATTCTTTACCGCGCTTTTTAGATAATTTAAAGCGGCGTAAATGGTCGAGGTCTTGCCGGAACTAGTAGGCCCGGTCATCAGTATAATCCCCTGTGGAGTCTTAATCGCCTCTTTAAACAGGTCCATTTCGCCTCCAACTAACCCTAATTCACCAAGCTCAATCTTGGCTTGTATAGGGTCCAATATCCTGAATACTATCTTTTCTCCGTATTGAACAGGGATCGTCGCAACTCTTAAGTCTATTTTTCTATTGTAAGCAAGGATATATATCCGTCCATCCTGCGGTTTCCTGCTCTCTGTCAGGTCCATATCGGCCATGACTTTGGCCCTGGCAGTAATATTCAGCCGGAAATTGTTTGGGATCTCCATTATATCCCGCAAATCGCCATCTACCCGGTATCTTACCTTTACGCAGGATTTCTGCGGCTCTATATGTATATCGCTCGCTCGAGCCTTGATTGCATCGCTTAATATACGGTTGAACAGCTTCACTACCGGGCTCCCCGCAGAGCTAGTAGCTGAGGTATCAAAGGGTTTTCCGCCCGTCTCGCCTTCTCTTATCGTTTCAACCGTAGTCTCTTCCACCATATTTTTTAAAAGATCGTAGATTATCTCATCCGAGTTGTAATATTTTTCAATATTTACAAGAACATCTGTCTTGCTGCTTAGGACGGGCTTTATGCGCATACCCGTGATAACTCTCAAATCGTCCATGGTTATTACATCCATAGGGTCACTTGTAGCGATAACAAGAGCCTCCCCTTCTATCCGCAACGGTAAAACTCCATAGCGCCTGACTATCTCATAAGAAATCATCTCTATAGCTTTGGGGTCAATCGTCTCTGTATCCAGAGGTACAATGGGCATACCGAACATCTTGGATGAAACCTTCACCAGGTCTTCTTCTTTAAGAAAGCCCATCTCGACCAGAAGTTCCAGCAATGGCCTTTGCGCTCCGGCTTGTTTCTCTTTTGCCTCCCTAAGCTGCTCCTCGGTAATTAACCCTTCTTCCGTAAGAACATCTATTAACTTTTTCATCAGCTGCCTCCCTTACTCGTCTCCTAAGGCTTTTTTTACTTTATTCAATAAATCCTCGGTGTCAAATGGCTTCATGATGAAATCTGCCGCCCCCATTTCCATAACTTTATTTTTAACAATTTTATCAGGAAATGCCGTAATAAAAATCACCGGGACTATTCCTAAATCGCACATCCTTTGAAGATTTTCAAAAACCGTCAACCCGTCACCAGCCGGCATTTTATAGTCCAAGATAATAAGATCCGGTTTTTCTTCCACCGCTTTCTTCATAGCCTGCATGGCATCATAAGCTGCGACTGTGTCATAATTATTAGCTTTTAATCTTAAGGCAAGTGCTTTGACGATATGAGGCTCATCGTCTACTATTAGTATTTTCTTTGCCATATTCATTCCCCCTTTTTGTCATTTTCCCGCTATCTGTCGTATTTCCAGCGATTATAATAAATAAGCGACTAAGGCTCTAAACTTGTGCACATCCCACGGCTTTTCCAGGACCGGTATAGCTTTTTTAGCGACATACCTATCCAGCCTCTCAATTTCTACTGCACATCCAGAGATGATTAACACCGGTATATCTTTTGTTTCCACGTTCTCCTTAAGCCTGCCGATTACCTCATAGCCATTCATCAGGGGTATTTTCATATCAAGTATCAACAAATCAGGAATAGCAACATTAATTTTTTCCAAGGCTTCCTTTCCATCGCCGGCATCGCTGAAATTAGAATACCCGGCTGACTGTAATGTTTTTTTAATCATTGTTACCATTCCCGGATCATCATCGACAATCATTATATGCTTCTTAAGCCTTTCCTCCCTCTCGCTGATGAATCCGGACTCGGCTTTTTCAAGCAACCCTTTCGTACTGCCATTGCCATCCGGGTAAGTAGCGTATCCATAGGAAAAAGACATTTCGTTTTCCTTATCGGTTTCAAGAAAAATTTCCTTAACCGCCCTTTTTATTCTTGCGCTTGCTACTGGTACGTCCTGTTTATTAACATCCGCTAAAATAATCATTTCATCATTCTTCTTGAGAGTTATGGTCCTCTCTTCTTTGAACACATTTCTAATTTCTAACATTTTTGAAAATAGTTCTTTTATCCCCTCTTCTTTTATCTTTCCCAATAAGTCTGTATAATTATCCAGACGAACAACAAAGACTGAAAACTCTCTATGCTCTCGCTTCGCTGATGCGACTCTTTTTTCTATGCCCTCCATCAAAACTTCTTCAGGGCTTTGCTTAGGGAGGGTGAATATGAATTTGGCCCCTTTGCCTAAGGCGCCTTCCGCCCAAATCTTGCCCTGGTGCAGCTCCACAATATTCTTGGATATGGCAAGGCCCAAGCCGGTCCCTTTTTCACCGGGCCCGTCAACGCGCTCAATTTGCACGAATTTATTGAATATTTCGGGCAGATGCTCCTCGGCAATACCTATACCCGTATCTGAAACCGCACATTCCAACTCTTTACCTTTATCCTTGATGGAAATTTCTATATACCCTTTCTTGGTAAATTTAAGGGCGTTACCCAACAGGTTATCAAAGACCTGCATAATCTTGTCTTTATCCACGTACACCATTGTTATTTCCGGAGAAATATCCCTCCTTATTTCAAGGCCTTTTGCTTCTGCCAGAGAATGAAAACTTGTGATGATATTTTCTACAAGAACCGTAAGATTAACCGATTCTTTCTTTATCCCTTCTTTTTGCCCTTCCAGCCTGGATACATCCAGCAGGTTATTGATAATACGCCCGAGCCGGTCAATATCTTCAAGGCACATCGAAAGCATGCCTCTCTGTTTTTCGGTAGTTTCTCCGAGTATACCGTCAAGCATCAGGGAAATTGTTTCCCGTATAGATGTCATAGGAGTGCGCAGTTCGTGGGAAACTGTGCTTACAAGTTCATCTTTAAACCGGTCGAGTTTCTGCAATCCTTTACTTACCTTCTCCGCCTCCTTTTTAGCAATATCCAAATCACCCATCATATACAGCATTGCCTTCTGAGTCCGGGTTAAATTTTTGCTGCGCTCTTCGAGTTCTCTGTCTTTCTTCTCCAAATCGCTGATAACCTCCATAATCCAGCGCATATCTCTGGCCACGCCCACAATGCCGATAATCTTGCCTTCTTGCTGTATCAACGCACCGCTAAGATTTACCGGAATGCCGTTGCCCTGTTTGGTAAGGAAAGTTAAACCGACATTATACGCTACGCCCGCAATAATGATTTTTTTAAAGTACTTATGCAGCGTATCTCCTTCTTGCAGGAATATTTTTCCCATTGGTTGGCCGATAAGCTCATCTTCCTTGTAACCCAATAAATCTAAGGCGGCTTTATTCACTAATCTTAGCGTGGCATCCGGGTTAATCACAATTAGAGCATCTGTCATTGAAGACATAATGCTTTCCAAATATACTTTTTGGCCGAAGATTTCCCCTTGTTCTTCTTTAAGAACTATCTTCTTTCTGATTCCGCGACCAGATCTCATTTTGCTTTTAGTTTTTCCTCAAGCTCCTTTACCTTCTTCTCAAGCTCTTCCATCTTCAGTTCCCTATCCACGGCAAATTTACTGAACCGCTCCATGTCCTTCATCCTCTCTTTTAGTTCATCCTGCATTTTTTTGCTTTCGGTGGCGTCGCGGATGTTGCATTGCATAACTTTCGCCCTATCGACTAAAAACACAACTGAATTTATGCTTAGGCCCTTTTTGGTTTTCACCGGTATGTCTTCGTAATGAATAACACCGTCTTTTTCCAGTTTTGACACCGCCTCTTGAAAGCTCTTACTGTCTTTAATTATGCCAAGTTCCCAGAGCTTCTTTTTCAAAAGCTCCTCATGGGAATAGCCCAGCAATTCCTGCACGGATTCGTTAGATTGAAGGATGCTGCCTTCGATTTTATGAACAAGTAATAATCCATTCTGCGATGTTTCAAAGACCCTGCGATAACACTCCTCAGACTCTTTTAATTCTTTTTGCAAACGCTTACGCTCAGTGACGTCTTCAATGGCCAGTAGGATTAGCTCCTCCTCTTCTTCTCTTACCTCTGCCGTTATTATTCCTGCTCTTTTCTTAGGAACGCTCAACTGACAGGCATTCAGAATCATAGAACGCAGTCCAATATGCTCAAATTTATGCTCGACTTCATAATCTTTCACAACTTTTTTTTCCGGTATAATCTCTTTTAATAGCTCAAGCAGCTTAGGAATATCCCATTGCCTATTACCTAAATCAGTGATCGGCCGGCCTATGGTGTCTTTTTCTGCAACCTCAAAGGTGGTATAGAAAACCTGGTTTGCAGAAATAACTTTTAGGTTCTTATCTAAAACCAAAAATGGCTCCCTTAATGTAGCAATAATTCTATTGACATACTCCAAGAGCGCTTCGATCTCTAACTCGCCTTTTTGCTTTTTATCTTTCATTTTTCAGGCCCTCCTTAAAAAACCCAAGACCTACGTTTCTACAGCGCCTCATACCGGCCGCAAGATTGAGATAACACGTTTAACTCAATACTCACGAGTGCCAAGAGCGAGGCCTCGCAACCCACTCCAATCGTCCTTGTTAGCGGTCAACATCATAATAGGTGTAACCTCTCCGCTGGTTTTCTAAAGATGTTCTTCCTCCAATAGTTCTTCCACCTTATCCATAAATTCTTTAGGGTGAAACGGCTTTAAGATAAAGCAGCTCGCGCCGAGCGCCGCAGCCTTAGTCTTCATCTTTTCATTGTTCGCTTCGGTAAGGATAATGGTGGGGATATCTTTTAGCCTGTCGTCGTTTCTGATCCTTAACAACAGCTCACAGCCGTCCATCACCGGCACCATTAAATCTATGACTGCCACGTCAAACTTTTCTTTTTCGAGCGCAAGAAGGGCCTCTTTGCCGTTACCGACAACCTTTACTATATGCCCTTTAAACCGCAGGGCCAGGCTTAAGATATTCAAAATTGTTGTCGATTCGTCCACTACCAATATGTTTTTGCTCATTTAATCTCTTCTTACAATTTCCCCTTTGCGCCTTCGAGAGAACATCCCTCATCATCCACAAACATCCTTACGAGGCTGGCTCTGTTAATATCCTCTTCTGAATACCTTCTGAACTTTCGCGTTCCGCACTGGATGTACGCTGGCTTGGCTCCTCTCCAGATTCTCCCAATAGCGTAACCTTTCTGCGGAATGCCCAAGCGGCTCAAACCATCCGCGTCATAAATGGCTTAGGTTTAGGCCGCGGGGTATAAAAATTCCCCGGCTCTTTGCGCTAAGATATAATTATAAGGTTATTTTAGTTGACATCACGTAAGTACACAATCGGGGAATTCCTTATTCTTGAGTTCGAAATAACTGAGGGCTAAAGGGAAGTTAATCCTTCGCGGATGGCGTATTTGGTAAGTTCAGCAATGCTATGAATTTTTAACTTTTCCATTATCTGGAGACGATGCGTTTCAATGGTCTTGATGCTTACTTTCAGAAGAAGGGCAATTTGTTTTGTAGCGTTGCCTTCCGTTATAAGCTGAAGCACCTCGCGTTCCCTGTCGGTTAAAACCGAAAACGCCGATAAATCATCTTTAAGGGAGCGGCGGATGTAATCTTTCACTACAATGGTGGCTATTTCAGGAGATATATATATATTCTTTTCAATTACTGTGCGGATAGCGCAAATTAATTCTTTAAAAGCACAATCTTTTAGTACGTAACCTACGGCGCCTGCCTTGAACATATGAAAAACAAATCTTCTTTCAGAATGCACCGATAAGGCAATTACTTTTACTCCGTGAAATTTAGTAGCTATCTTCCGTGTCGTTTCGATACCGTTTAAAGCAGGCATAGAAATATCCATAATCACCACGTCGGGTTTTATTCGGCGAACCGCCTCTAACGTAGCCTGCCCATCCGCTGCTTCACCAACAACTTTTATGTCGGTTTCTTTCTCAAGCAGGAGGTGGATAGCCTCGCGCATCATATTGTGGTCATCAGCCAAAAAAACCTTTATGCTCATATCCAGGCACTCTCTTAAAGGTAAGGGGTAGTTCCACGATAAACGTTGTCCCCTTGCCTAATTCGCTCTCGACACGAATGTCGCCTTTGTGTTGCTCGATAATTTTACGGCTTATCGTAAGCCCTAACCCCATACCGCCATTTTTCGTAGCATGAAATGGTTCAAACATTTTTTCACACATCTCTCGTGAGATACCTTTACCTGTGTCCTTTACCCTCACTTCTATATGCGTGGGGCTGTTTAAAGTTTCTTTGCTGAGCAGGTCTACCGAAACAGCCAAAGAACCGCCCTCAGGCATTGCATTCATAGAATTGATTATCAGATTCATAAAAACCTGCTTTAGCCTTTCAGGGTCGGCTTCGCTATGGAAATTAACATTTTGTGGATTATATATTAGAGTAATTTTTCTCTTGATAAATTCCTCTTTCATTATCTCCAATGTATTATCTATTATTTCCTTCGGGTTAATTTTAGTTATCATTAGCTCAGAATGTGAAGAAAAATCAGATAACTCTCTGAATATTCGTTCCAGCCGGTTAATTTCCGGGGGAATCAACCTACCAAACCTATCCACGAACTTCTCATCATTATGGCGCTCAGGAAACAACTGGACAAATGACTTTATGGACACCAAAGAATTTTTTAGTTCGTGAGTTATCCAGGCAACCGCCTCTCCAATCGCGGAAAGCCGTTCTCTTTCTTTGGCGCGCTTTAATTTTTTAGTCATCTCATTAAAACACCTGGTTAACTCGCCAATATCGTCGCGCATCTTTATTCTGATTTTATGCTCTAAATCCCCATTCGCTACTCTCTTAATCCTAAAAGCCAGCGTCCTAATCGGCGCAGCGAACGCCTTACCCATAAAAATACTCGCCGCAATAGCCGCCAACTCACTTAAAATTATAATTATCCAAGACTGCATTTTCATCACTTTAGAAAATAAATATGCTTCGTCTTGTTTTTGCCTCAGCACAATTCCTCCGTCTAAACCGCGAATAGGCGCATACGAACTAATCAATTTCCCTTCTAATGGAACATTGAGTTCAATCGCCTCGGTTCTACCCGCCAACACTGCCGCGACTTCTTTTTGGCCCTTAAGGTTTTCGTTCTTCAAAACTTTCCTTTTATCCTCGTGCGCTATCAGCGTGCCGTCATTCGAGACTAAAAATGCTCTCCCGGTCTCAGCTATCTTAATATTGTCCACCATCTCCCAGATGCCTCTTAAATTCACGTCGGCTATCAATGTTCCGACTATCTTACCCTGTTTCTTAATGGGGACAGCCATAGTTACAAAAGGCGTATGGTTATCCAATATCTTAACTTTAGATATATAATTTTTTCTCCTCATAGCGTATTCGAAAGCCTCTTTGGGATAATCCCAGCGCTCCCGCCTTCCTAATTCTGAGCTGGCTAACTCCTCTCCTGACAAATCTAAAGAAGAGGCACGTATAAAGATAGGCTGATTGAGGACTAATTCTACCAGTATTGTCTCTTGCTTCCAGGGAACAGGATAAATTATCCCTAAGATTGCGGCGGTACTCGTTAAGATATCCTGGGGCGTTTTGACAAATAATTCTATCTCTTGTGCTGCCCTGATTACAATCTGTTTATGGCCATTTAATACAGAATTTCTCACCGCTTCCTGCGAAGTATTAATTAATAAAACTCCTAAAAGCACCGTTGGGATAGTGACCATCAGCACCATTATAGTTGCAATACGCACCCACAGTTTACGGTAGAAAAATTTTAATAAAAACCTTCGTGTTTTCCTCTTGAAACGCCTCATATGATCACGCTCTACCCTTTTAGCTTCCGGACCCTAAGTTCTCTGTTTCGTTGCCGCTTGAAGATTGCGAGGTGTAATTTACATTGCGGGTTTGCTCAAACCACATTCTCCAATAATCTCCCTTTCTATCCAAAAGTTCAAAATGATTTCCCATCTCGGTTATTCTACCATTTTCAAGAAAAATAATCTTATCGGCATAGGTTATGGTAGAAAGCCTATGGGCAATTATAAAGGTGGTGCGGCCACTCATCAATTTCTTAAAAGCCTGTTCAATAATCAAGCGCTCAGTTTCTGAATCCACCGATGAGGTTGCTTCATCTAAAATTAAAATAGCCGGCTCCCGTAATATCGCTCTGGCTATAGAAATTCTCTGTCGCTGGCCATAGGATAGCTTAACGCCGCGCTCACCAATGTGCGTATTGTAACCGTCAGGCAGCTCTACGATAAATTGATGGGCATTAGCTAATTTTGCTACTTCGATAACTTCGGCTTCTTGAGCCTGCGGTTTACCATAAAGGATATTTTCTCTAAGGGTGCCGCTAAACAGATAATCGTCCTGAAGGACCATCGCAATCTTAGAGCGATACGATTTTAATGCTAAGTCTTTAAGATTGTAACCATCAATGAGAATCACTCCTTTGGTTGGCTCATAAAATCGTAAAAGCAAATTTATCAAGGTAGTCTTACCCGCTCCGCTTTTACCTACCAACGCTACTACCTCTGACTCTTTCACCTCAAGGTTAATTCCAAAAAGGACCTCTCGCGTATCGTCGTAACTAAAACTAACTTCTCTAAACCTTATATTACCCTGTATCGTATCCAGCCGGACAGGGTGCTTTGGTTCTTCTATCCTCGGCACTTCTATCAATATCTTATTAATGCGCCCTAACGCAACAACTGCCTCCTGATAATAATTGTTAATAATCACCATCTTAATTACCGGAAAAAAGAGCATACCAACATAGGAATAAAAAGCCATGAGCGTGCCGACGCTGATGCGGCCGGATAATACTGCCCTGGCCCCAAACCAGATAAGCGTAACCAACCCCAGCGAACTTAAAAATTCGGATGCCATCCACAACAGGATTCCTAATCTATGGCTTCTCAGGGAAGCGTTCAATATTTCTTTCTGTTTGAAGCCAAATTCGTTTGCCTCATACTCCTCTTTCGCAAATCCGCTCACGATACGAATCCCATTAAATACCTCATGCAATCGGGCGGTTAAATCAGCGTATTTCGTTCGCACAAATTCGTATTTTTCTTTTAGGCGTGGGCTAAGTTTAAAGAAAACCACGCCGAAGAAAGGCATATATATAAGGGAAATTAAGGTGAGCCTCCAGTCTAAAATAAACAAAATAATCAGCACAAAAAAAATATTGAAAAAGGAATAAATAAAATCAATCACGCCTCCGAACAAAAATTTCCTTATACTTTCCACATCTCCAATAATTCCGGATATAATTTTCCCAATAGGAGTATTTTCGATATATCTCACCGATAATCTCTGCAGGTGCCAGTAGAGGCGGTTGCGCACATCGCAGACGACATTTTCTCCGATGAAAGAAACTAAATACTCCCTCACAAATCCAACGTAAAACTTTACAATAAAAATAAAAAGGAGGGCTATGGCGAGCGCATTGAGTAAAAAGATATTTTTTTTGCCCAATACATCATCGATAACAATCTTAATCACCCAGGGAAAAGCTAATCCTAAAAGGTCAGCGATGAGTATGGATAGGCAGGCAAAGAAAGCATGCTTTCGGTAAGGCGTAAGAAGAGACAAAAAATCCCGTGCGTTTTTCATATATAATGCGCTTTGCGCTGTAAACCACAGATTCTAAACCTGCGGCTTATTGCCCGCACATTGTCGGTTGCAAAGTTTATCCCGTTAGAAAATATACCCTCTGGCTTGCAGACTGGGTAGATATTCCTCTTCAGCGAAGGCGGGGTTTATACCCCGTCCGAGTTTTCTAACGGGATTTATCGTATTCTAATTTAATTAATTCCGGAGTAATGCGGTTAAAATACTCCCGCTTACAGGATAAATCAGAAAAATTATTATTTTCTAAATAGGAATAAAAGCGGCAGCCGCCTTGGCACATTGGGATATACGGGCAATCTTTCGGGCATTTATTCCAGGCGTCAATATTGAGAAAACTCTTAGATTCGGCGGTAAACCCATCATCCTTCACATTGCCCATAGAAAACTCCGGATAACCCACCAAAGCATTACATTTATATAATACGCCCTTAGGGTCAATTGTTATGCCTCCCTCCTGCATAATTAAAGAACAGGCATTTATCGCTAAGCCTGTATTCACCGCAATCCTGCGCCTCATTAATTCTTTTTTAACCGCGAGCACTTCATTAAATAACCCGTCCTTGCCCACAAAAGAAAGGCACTCGCCTAATTCAACCGCTGCAGGGTTATCTTTCGGCCCTAACCGGGGGGACAAAGGCGCAAAATCAATCTTACTTAATTTATAAAGAATTTCTTCTTTTTCTAAATAGTCTAAGAGCTGAGGGATACTTGCAAAATTCTCGCGGTCAAAATTTCCTGCCACTCCTACCTTCACCTTATCAATGACGCTCTTGATGTTATTAATAATCACGTCAAACGTTGGCCGGCCATCGGAAAAAGGCCTTTTCTTATTATGCGCATCTCTATCTCCATCAATAGTGATACGGATTTCTTTCAACCCCACCGTTAAAAGTTTATCGATTAAATCTGGATTTATAAGGCTGCCGTTGCTAATAATTCCAAAGCCAAAGTCAACTCCGTTTTTAAGTGACCACTGCGCAAGATGCCAGGAAATATCGTAAATAGGCCGGATATTTAAGAGAGGCTCACCACCATAATACACTAAGAAAATGCGCCGAAATTTCTTTTCTTCGGCTTTCCGCATTAACCACGAAATAATTGAATCACTGGTATCCTTATCCAAGAATATATCATCTTTTACTGATTCTTCAAAGCAATAAATACAGCGAAAATTACACGCGTATGTCGTAAGAATGGTTACTTCAAATGGCAAAGAATTGTAATCGTATTTTAGCTGCCTGAAAAATTCCGCAAGCTTATCTTCCTCTTCTTTTTCGTTCTCGACAATAATCCCGTTTTCTTTTAAGGCGCCAAGCTGCCCTTTCACCACAAGGCTTGAATCTTCCATGGCAAATTTTTCAAGCCCATCGAGGGTATTTTTTAATTCTGAATTTATTTTTATCAAAGCCCGCGTGCGGCTATTATACACCAAATAGTCGCCTTCCTTAGGATAGTGCTCCACCCAGATATTAAATTTAGATAGCTTCATTTTTCCACTCCCTAAAACCACAGATTATCATCGATGTCAGATGTCAGATGTCAGAATTTTCTATTGTCTGTCGTCTGACGTCTGACTTCTGTCTTCTGATAAAAAATCTGCGTTCATCTGCGTCTAAAATAAATCCTGGTCGGCCGCCCAGGATTTTGCTACAAGATACCTCACTCAATATTCAAGTTATCAAGCTGCTCTCTCTAATGATATCGTGCACCCAAAGTTCCCGCTGGAAAACAGCAGTTGCGCGGCTCTGGTGCTGCGAATACCTGATCTGAACCTTTTCTAATAATTTCCATCCTTTTCACCTCCTCTCTATTCTATTTGCGCGCGCATATAAAACGATTATCATCTATATTTATCTATGATTTTTATCTTGCCCTGAAGCGTATTTATTCTGGTGCAGGGCTGTGTTTATCTTACCCGGCTGTGTGCGCCTTCTCTTCTATGAGCTTCCTCATCTACATTCATCTGCGATAATCTGCGTTGTTCCTTGATTTTTTTATTTAGGTTTCTCATCTGCGCTAATCTGCGTTTTAAGATACCAATCTTTCATCGTATAAAACGGCATGTTCAAGGTAAAAAAATCATTCGCATCCCTGAATCTGTTTGACACAGCATGAAAAGTAAAGAAGGAATAGAGAAAACAAGCGGGTTGGTCCTCATAAATAATTCTATGGATTTTTTGATAAATCTTTTGCCTTTTTTCCTTATCTTGAGTAATCTCTCCTAATGAAAAAAGTCTATCTACTTCTTCATTTTTATACACCCATAATTTATCTGCCCCCTGAAGCTCTTTAGCGCACCAATACTCTCGGGTTTGGTCAGGGTCTCCTCCGGCAAGAAATAGTTTAAGCTGAGCGTTCGGCCTATGTTGTTGAAAAACTTGATTAATAGACACATTACCTTCGTCATATAATACTACACTTATCTTTATACCAATCTCCTGAAGTTGCTGCCTGAGAACCATAGCTATTTTTCTAAATTCCTCATTCCTTGTATCTATTAAAATTTTAATCTCTAATTCTTCTCCCTGTTTTTCTAAAATTCCATCATTATCCGTATCTTTCCAGCCTGCTTCAGCTAATAATGCTTGCGCTTTTTGTGAGTTATATACAAATGCTTTAACCTCCGGGTTAAAACCCAAAGAATCAGGATAAAAAGGGCTATTACATTCTAAGCCATAGCCAAAAGCCACCCTTTCAATTAGACTCTTTCTGTCTATTCCATAGGCAATTGCCTCTCTTACTATTTTATTAGCCAAAATAGGGTCATTGAGATTATAAACAATAGCATAATAGTAATCAAAAGGGAAAGCGCGGGCGTTAAACGAATCATCATCTTTTATAACCTCATAGTCCTCTCTTTCAATAAATAAAACAAAATCCGCCTCTCCGCGCATAAAGGCAGTCCAAAGACTCCGGGAATCAGGATA